>JAUNLY010000001.1 GCA_030532025.1 Eubacteriales bacterium | reverse complement strand
CAAAAATGGAAAAAGACAAGTTTATCGAAGCATTAATGTGCGGGATTAGTATTAGCTACAAACTATATGACGCTTATACGCTGCTTTTGCTGCCCTTTGAACCTGTGAGACTCATCTTAGAGAAAAGGTCTGACTGGAATGCGTAGTTGTTTTCATTTTTCATGGTATGGGCTTGAATTGCATATTTTACAAGCATATCTATAAGCTTTGGGTAGCGTATGGGCGGGTCTGACTTATTCCATAGATAAAAGGCCATGGAGCCCGGTATGGTATTTATTTCTGTAATGTATAGTTCTTCTGTGTTTACATCTATCATCCAGTCTATGCGCACAACACCTTTGCAGTCAAGAAGCCTGAACACCTTTTTTGAAAGCTGTTTAATTTGCTCTGTCATCTCTTCCCCTATGGGCGCGGGTATTATGCGGCTTAAGGACGCCATGCCCTTGCCACCGCCATCGCGCAGATATTTGTCAAAAAAACTTAAAGCGCGCCCACCGGTTGATGGCATTTCAAGAACTGAAGCACGAATTTCTTTATCGAAACCCAGTACTGAGCAGTTTACTTCTATGGGTCTATCAAGGCCTTTTTCTATAAGTATACGCCTGTCGTACTCACAGGCTAAGTCTATGGCTAAAATAAGCTCTTCCCTGTTGTCAGCGCGGCTTATACCTATTGAGGAGCCTAAATTGCTGGGCTTTACAAATACGGGGTACTCAAGCTTTTCTTCTATCTGCTTGACCACTGCATTTTTATCCTGCATATATTCGCTTCTGAGTATGCTTGTGTCTTGAAGGACGGGTATGTCAGCCCCCCTAAATACCTGTTTCATAATTATTTTATCCATGCCGGCGGAAGAACCCACAATGCCTGTTGAGGAATAGGGTATGTCTGCAAGCTCAAGCATGCCTTGAAGGCTGCCGTCCTCCCCGTGCAGGCCGTGCATAACAGGTATTATGACGTCCAAATGCGTTATTATTTTGGTTTTTGCTTTACCAAAAAGACCTTTACCCTGTTGCCAAACGGTAAGCGCACCTGAGTGTGTAGTAATGTCAAGCGTACATTTTTCGTATAGACCGGGTTGTGAAAACAGTATCGGCTCTCGGTAGTTGGAAAGGTCTAAAAGGCCGTCCCCGCAGAACCATTCGCCATTTTTATTTATATATATGGGATATAGATCGTAACGGTATAAGTCCACCGCGCGGGATAGCTGTAATGCGCTTATTACGGATACTTCGTGCTCGCATGTGCGACCGCCAAACAGTATTCCCAGTTGTATTTTTTTCATATTACACCTCGCTGTAGTGGTCGGGCAGATCGTTCTCGTAAAGAACATAGTCGCCTGCGGCTTTTATGGTTTCGTAATAGGCATTTGCTTCTTTAAGGGAATCAAAGCTGTGTATGGCTTCTGCGTTAAAGCCAGCGTTTATAAGTCCCTCGGCTATTGGTAAGGTTCGCTTTTTACCAACGAGCAGAACTATGTCTGCCGTTGCGGCTATGTTTGCGCCAAGCTCCCTGTTATAGCGTTCTTCTTCAAAGCCAAGCTCCACAAAGCCCGGCGTTACAACTATGCGGCGGCCGTTATACTGCGGCTTTTTAAGCTCCGCCAATGTTTGCTCCGAGCTTACGGGGTTTGCGTTGTAGCCGTTGTTTATCCTGTGTACACCGTCTGCTCCGGTTTCTACCTTGAAGCGGTGGCGTATTGGGTATAAAAGCTCCATGCCGTGCATAATCTGCCTGTCGCTTAAATTAAGGTGCAAGGCAACCGCTGCCGCTATTAAGGCGTTGCCCGAAAAATGGGCACCCCTTAGGTGCATTCTTACCGGTATTCTTTTGCCTTGTTTGGTGCAAAGTGTAAACTGCGTGTCCCGTCCTGTCTCCTGCAGGTCTTCTGCCCATATGTCTTCCCCGTTATCGCCTGCTATCGCTTTATTTATGCGGGTTTGCTCATACAGGGTATGTACCAAGGCATGGTCTTCTCCAAATACCGCAAAGCCGTCTTTTGGAAGGGCACGTATTAAATCGTACTTGGTTTGTTTTACAGCTTCAAGGCTACCGAATGTTTCAAGGTGCTGGGGGCCTACGCTTGTAAGCACGCCTATTTTAGGGTTTAAAAGGCGGCAAAGCTCTTTTATATCTCCCCTATGGCGTGCGCCAAGCTCTGCGACAAACACGTTGTGCGACGGCATAAGGTCGTTCCTTATACAGGTTGCTATGCCCATAGGCGTGTTTTGGCTACCGCGGGAACATAAAACGTTGTATTTTTGGTCGAGCAGTGTTTTTATAAAAAATTTAACGCTCGTTTTACCGTAGCTACCCGTAACGCCTATAACCAAAACATCATCGCGCTCTTTTAATATGCGCTTTGCGTCTTGGAAATAAAGCTCATAGACAAGCCGTTCAACAGGCCACACAAGTATAGCAGCTAAAAACACCCATATCGGTAGGGGTAAAACCATAAGCGCATTTATGCCAAGCATGGGGGCGTTTTTGCGCACTATGTAAAACACAACAAACAACAGTATAAAAAGTGCTGCATAGAAGCGTTTAATACGCGTGGTGAAGTTAAGACTGCTCTTACCCTCGCGGCTTAAATATGTTTTTTTGCCTATAAATTTGCCAGAAAAAACTATTATAAGAGCGCCAATAAGAGGGGCTAAAACCTTCCAAGCGCCGCCCAATCTAAAAAGCAAATCCGACAAAAAGCATACAACAAGGCTTATTAGGCTTAATGCAACACCCGGCAACCATACACGCCGACGCTGTCTTTTTACGGCGGATAAAAAACCTCTAAACTGGTAGCTGCTAAGCTGGAAATACATAAGCGTTATGGGCGTTGTAAGCATAAGCGCCACAGCCGGCGCATACCACAGCAATATTAAGGCAATTTGACTAAGCAATTTCAGTCCTCCCCTAAGAAATCAAGCACAAAATCGCAGAATGCGGCGGGATAGCTTGTAAAAACAAAATGACCGCCCTGCATTATAACAAGCCTGCTGTTTGGAATTTCTGTGCGGAAAATCTCCGCCGCCCAAAGCGTTGTTTCACTATCGTCTCTACCCCATATGAGAAGCACATTGTTCTTAATTTTTTTAAGCAACGATTTTTGGTCGTAAGACACTATGTTTTTGAATGTTTGGTGCATGCCTTTAGGAAGCGCCAGATAATCCTTTGAGGAATGCTTTTGCCTTAATTCGTCAATTAACGCAAGTGCTTTTGCCTTTATAAAAGGTATTTTGGATAATAATTTATAAAAGCCAACCATTACTTTATAGCTCGTCTGCCTGCGCCTTTGCTTTGCGGTTTGCGGTTTTTTTAGTCCTGCAGCGCCTGTCAATATTATTTTATCAAAAACTTCGGGCTTGTTTGCAGCAATTTCTACGGCTATGCGCGCACCGAAGGAATGAGCCAAAACATGACATTTTTTTATTTTAAGCTCATTAATAAGGCCCATAGTAAAATCCGCATAGTCTTTAACCGTCCAATCGCCATTTGGCATCTCGGTTCCGCCATGTGCAGGGAAGTCAAATGCTATTACATTATAATATTCTTTAAGTATATTTATTATGGGCATCATGGTGCCTACATCTGCACCCCAGCCGTGTAGCACGAGCAGGTTCTCCTTGCCCGTGTTCCCAGTATTAATATAGAAGGTTTTTAAACCTTTAATTGCAGTGTTCAAATTTCCTCCTCGGTAAAAAGAATATAGCGACACTTTTTCTTGGAATCCATACATATTTCGTGATACTGCAAAGGCACGTCCACTATCTGTTCAAACTCGCAACCTGAGTTTAAGCAAGTTTTTCGGGAAGCCATATTATCCACATCGCAGGTAATAACAAGGCTGCGCATATTGGCACTATATGCAGGTTGCTTTATAAGTTCCACCGCCTTTGCTGCATAGCCGTGCCCTCGATATTCTGGGTCTATGCGGTATCCCACATGGCCCAAATAATAAAGCGCCGGGCTTTCCCCCACCCTAAGGCTTATATAGCCCACGTTGTGTTTTGCCACTCTTTGTTTTAAGCATATATTATACACAAGCGTGTATTTAAGCCCTAATTCGGCTTCTTGGGGCAATTTATTATGTAATGATAGGTATATATAACCTTCGTTTTTGGGAAACAGATTCCTAAAAAATCCTCTCATAAAAACCCCCGTCTAATATTGTAACACAGTAAACCGATATAGGACAAATTATACTAAGGGTACACAGCACACATTAAGTGCTAATACGGCGAATAAAGCTATAGTTATCATTATTACCTATGATAAAGCTTTTTGGTTTGGTACTGCGGTTCGCTCGTTAGGTTTACGCCAAGGCGTCTGAATATGTTTTCGTCTACCTGTGACAGTATTACAGAGGTGTGAACCTCCGTACCTTTAAGCTTTGGTAGCTGCTTCATAGCAAGCATGGCTTCCTCGCTTTCTGCGGCGGTTATTGAAAGGGCTATCAGTATTTCGTCGCTATGAAGGCGCGGGTTGTTGTTGCCCAAGTAATCGCATTTAAGGCTTTGAACAGGGCCTATTACCTCCGGCGGTATAAGCTTTTTGGGCTTTTCGATGCCTGCAAGGTATTTAAGCGCATTCAATATAAGTGCAGCAGAAGCTCCAAGAAGCGAGCTCGTTTTAGAAGTTATAACAGTGCCGTCATGCAGCTGTATCGCAGCCGCGGGAGCTCCCGTCTGCTGCGCTCTTTTTCTTGCCGCTATAAGTACAGGCCTATCTAAATCAGTAAGTTCCAAATGCTGGGCTATAAGCCTTAGTTTGTTTACCTCGTCATCGCCGCTTATGCCTTTGCGTTGTTCGCAAAGCGCAGTATAGAGCCTGCGTATTACTTCCTGCTTGGCGGCTTCTATGCAGGCTTCTTCATCGATGATTGCATCAGCAACCATGTTAACACCCATATCCGTGGGCGATTGATAGGGCGATTCCCCCAATATAAGCTTAAATATATTATTAAGTAAAGGAAATACTTCTATATCCCTGTTGTAGTTTACCGCCTGAGCATTATACGCTTGCAGGTGGTATGGATCTATCATATTTACATCGCCTAAATCCACGGTGGCGGCTTCGTATGCCATATTTATCGGGTGATTGAGCGGTAAATTCCATATGGGGAATGTTTCAAACTTGGCATAACCCGCTTTTTTGCCGTTTTTGTGTTCGTGGTAAAGCTGACTTAAGCAGACTGCCATTTTACCAGAGCCCGGCCCCGGAGCCGTAACCAGCACCAAAGGACGCTCCGTTACAACAAAATCGTTCTTGCCGTAACCCTTGTCGGACACGACCAAAGCCGTGTCCGAAGGGTAGCCCGGTATTGGGTAGTGTATGTATACGTTCATGCCTTGGCTTTTTAGCCTGCGTCTAAAGTTCTGTGCACTTTTCTGCTTGTCGTACTGTGTTATAACAACGCCCGACACCAAGAAACCGCATGCCGTAAAGGCATCTATAAGGCGCAGTACATCCGCGTCGTATGTGATGCCCAAGTCCCCTCTCGTCTTGTTTTTTTCTATGTCGGAGGCGCTTATGCACACTATTATTTCGCTTTGCTCTTTCATTTCAAGGAGCATGCTTATTTTGCTGTCGGGTTTAAAGCCCGGCAATACTCTTGAAGCGTGGAAGTCGTCAAAGAGTTTGCCGCCAAGCTCAAGATAGAGCTTACCGTTAAAATATTCTATGCACTTTTGTATTTCGGCGGACTGCAGCTCTTTGTATTTTTCGCTGTCAAAGCCTAAGCGCATTACCTTTCCTCCTTAGGGTCAAACCCCAAGCGGTTAAGCGTTTCAACTACATAGCTTTCGCGGTATTCCTGTCCTTCCTCCCTTGAGTAATAGCTCTTGAAAAACTCCTCGCAGGCCTGTTCGTAGGGTATACCCATAAGGTTGGCTATAATTCTTGTGCTGCGGTCTATTAGTTTTTTGTTCGTGGGAAGAACCTGTATCATCCAGTTGCCCCACACTCTGCCCATTTTAGCCATGGTGGCGGTGCTTAACACGTTAAAGGCAAGCTTTACCATCATATGGCTCATAAGCTCCATGCTCGTGCGAGGAACATCAACAGGTACATGTATTTCGTTTTCTGATATTTTGCCTTCCGGTATATCGCCAAAGCGGAAAGCCGCAGTAAAATCAAAATTATTGCTCTCTTTATTCGCCCATTCCTGCGCTTTTTTGTGGAAAGAGCCGTTTATGTCGACGCTTATAAGCCCTGCGGGGCGCTTCTCCCAACGGCTTTCGTCGCTGCTGTTACCTATGTCGTATTTAAATACTTCTTCCCCGCCTACCTTTGGTGGGTTATCTATAATGTCCTGCGCGGCCTGCATTTCTATATAGTCTTCCACACTCCAGTCAAGGCCTTTTACAGGTCGTAGGAACACGTGCTGCCATGCCACATCGCTAGGATAAAGCGGGTCTTTTATGTATGCCCAGCTTAATGGCCCTGTTTGTCCTTTTTTTCTAAAAGGCGGTAAAGTAAATGTGGGCTGGCGCTCCGTGGTATCTGTCATAATATCTAAAAGGTATTCATGCGTGGTATAGCTTATAAGACCGCCTTTTGTGTAGGTGTCCGCTTCAAGCTCCACCGCTTTTGCAAGGCCTTTTAAGGCTTCGCCTTGGCGTAAATCCCTGCTCAAATTTTCAAACGCGTCAGCATAGCCGTCTCCGCTTAATGAAACCGTGCCAAGGCAGGAGTATTCTTCTTCTGTAAGCGTTTTCTTGAGCCAAATATCCGCAGCCATTTCAAGGGCTGCGCCCGCAACGAGCAATTCTATTGTGGTTACCTGCATTCTTGTGGAACCAGCAACTGCCATATTGCCGACATACAAAGGCATAAATATTATATTTTCTCTTTCGAAAACCTTGCGGCTGCGCTCAAGATGCTTTGTGAGTATTTCTTTCGGGTTACAGTAAAGGTAATAGGTGTTGCAGCCACGCTTGTCCGCTTCCACCGCAGAACCGTTTATAGAGGCGGAAAGCCCGCATTCGGAAAGGGCTACAACAACGTCCCCTTCGCCGACACCAGCCTCTACTATTTGGCGCGCGCCAAATGTCATATAGTCTTCGAAGTTTTCAACCGCCTGCACAAGCGCCCTATCGCCGCCGGTTGTAAGGCTGTTTGTAACCTCCATAAGCCTTATAAATACATCTTTATATTTTGGAAGTATTTGAGTTAGATTAAGGAAGTATTTGCGCCATGTAGCATCAAGCTGTATTGCCATTCTGCCTGATGCACCGACACTTGAAAACAGGACTGTCTTCCCCTCGTCCATACAGCGGACTATATCTTTAACAAGCGCCTTATATTCTTCGCTCTTAAAAGCTTCCCTTGCGACTTTGGCTATGTTTACGTCTGCGTCCAGCACGCACTTAACGCCCGCCGCCGTATCCTTAGCTATTGTAGCGCTCAGGTTTTTGGTAATGGGGTTTGACTGCTCCGTCGGTATAACGCCTAAGTGAAACTGCGTTTCTTTTTCACAAAATTCTTTTGCCGCCTGCCTGTAATCCATCTTAATACTCCTTAAAACATTTTTTTACCATTCTACCCTTGTGACACCAACTTTGCAAGGGGTGCTGATATTTATAATCATATAAAAAACAGCCCATGCAATACTAATCGAACACATCAAAGCGAATTGAGTTAGGCAGTTTTTTGCAAAGCCAAATGATGTAGACAAAACTTTAGCTTAAGCCCTAAATAAGGCAAAGCAAAACCCAAAAAACAGTTTATCAAAGCATAGATGATTAAAATTAGCATCAAAAAGGCTGTCTTTTTAATAGCAGAAAGTTAAATAAGGACTTTTGTTTAGTTTTTGACTTTATAATAACACTAAATAGAGCCATGGCGTAAAATTGTGGAAGATATATTAAAACTACGCTGATTTAAGTATATTTATTAATTGAGTATATTTATCAATGCACGTCGCTTATATTTGGAAGCTCAAGAAAATCTATGAAGTGCTTTATTTCTCTATCCCAAAAAACCCAGTTATGATGGCCTTCAGATTCGTGGTAGCTAAAAACTATGCCATCGCCCTTTAGGGACTCAATATAATCCCTTGTCGCGCGCGCCTTTGGCAACAAGCCGTCCTCCGTACCGCATGAAACAAACAACCTAACGGGCGGTTTTTCGCCCGCAGCTATTTTTCTTGCGTTTTCAAACACGTTTATCCTATATTCCTGTTCGCCACTTCTTTCGTCTAAAATAATATCGTCATCTAAAAAACCGTACAGGTATTCCATACCTGCAGAGAGCGAAGCTATTACACTGTACTGCTCCGGTCGTGATAGCCCCAGAATAAGTGAACCCGTGCCACCCATAGAAAGCCCCGCTATATAGTTGTCTTCTCGCTTATCTGAAAGCGGGAAAAAGCTTCTCATTTTTTGTGGCAATTCGTCTACTATATATTTATAAAAACTGCCACCATGGCGCATATCCATATAGCCGGAAAGATAACCGCTCGGCATTACAACGCACAAGCCTTTTTCCTGCGCATAGCGCTCTATGCTCGTGCGACGTATCCAATCGTTATAGTTTCCAAAAGCACCGTGCAACAGATAGAGCGTTTTGCGGGGAGGGAAATTAGGGTCCGTATAATCCCCATGAGGGAATATCACATTGACGGTTTCTTCCTTTTTTAATACTTCCGAGAAAAAATTTAATTCTATAAACGCCATATTAAACCTCCAAAAACCACTTGAATGCGATTTCGCAGGCAGTGTCCCAGTTGTCCCATGTATGCCCGCCCGTTTGACGCAATGACTTTATATCGTACCCCAAAGAAATAAGGTGTTTATAAAAATCAAGGTTTTCTTTATATAGCTCGTCTTCAGTCCCACAGGACATAAATATTTGGGGTTTATCCGTGGTTTTTTCTTTAGCGGTAAAATATATATCGTTTATGGAGTTTGTGAACTCTTCTTCCGTTCCGAATATATCTTCAAAGAACGAACGCCTGTCCTTTGTATTCATGCGTGCCTTTATATCCGTCACGGCGGAAAACGCGGCGCATTTTGAAAACAAATTGCTATTTAAAGCCGCCTTTAAAGCTCCATAGCCACCCATTGAAAGCCCCGCTATAAAGCGATCCTCCCTTTTTGTGCTGAGCGATGGAAAAAAGCGTTCACACTGCACGGGTAACTCTTCTGTTAAATAGCTATAATACTTTGAGCCTTTTTTCATGTCTGTATAAAAGCTCCTGCCGCCGTCAGGCATTATCAGCGCCAAGTTATTGGCTTTAGCATAGCGCTCACAGGAAGTATAGCGAAGCCAACATGTGGAATTATCCGATAATCCATGCAAAAGATATACCGTTTTGTACGGCGCCACCGCATTTTCCGGCAACACCGCATAAAAATCGCAGTTCATAGACAAAGTTTCAGCATAATGCGTACATTTTAACAATGCCATATAGATTCCCTTTCTATTGAATACTAATCCAAATCGTTAATGCAAAGAGAAACGCAGGATTTTTTCTTTTTTGCAAAGCCGAATGAAGGAAAAGTAGCGGCGCTACGCTGACTGAGGGAGGCAAAGCAAAATCAAAAAAAGACAAGTTTATCAAAGCATTAATGTGCGGGATTAGTATAATATTTAATCAAAAACCCTATAAATAAAACCAAGTACAAAGCTGCCCTAAGGCAGCTTTGCAGATTAACTTTTTTGATTAGATTTCCGGTACTATTTTGTACTTAGGCTCCTGTTTATAGGTGGTGTGCAACAGGTGATGAGCCTTGTAACTGTTGGGTTTTTCGAAAAACTCCTCGTATATTTTCTTGATGCTTGGGTTTTCGTGGCTCTTGCGCAATACCTTTTCTGCGTCCTCGCGGTAAAGCGCCTTGGCGCGTTCTACACGCGGGTCTATTTCAAACCTAAGTTCTGCGGGTATAACCGGCTGTCCGCCACCGTTTACGCAGCCACCCGGGCAACCCATTATCTCTATAAAGTGGTATTGCTTTTCGCCGGACTTAATTCTGTCGAGCAGTTTTTTAGCGTTTGCGGTGCCGTTTGCTACAGCCACATTAAGCGTCGTACCGCCAATGTTTACCGATGCTTCCTTTATACCGGATATGCCACGCACTGCGGTAAAGTCTAAATTATCGAGCGTTTCGCCTGTAATGGTTTCATAGGCGGTTCTTAAAGCCGCTTCCATAACGCCGCCCGTCGCACCAAATATTACACCAGCACCCGTGCTTTCGCCAAGAATGGGGTCAAAGCTTTCTTCGGGGAGGTTTACAAAATCCATACCGGAAGCTTTAATCATCTTAGCAAGCTCTCTGGTCGTTATAACGGCGTCAACATCCGGATAACCCGTTGCAGCCAGCTGAGGACGCCTTGCCTCGCCTTTTTTAGCGGTGCACGGCATTACAGATACCACGCGTATTTTTTCTACCGGTATGTTTTCCTTTTCGGCATAATAGCTTTTTATAACCGCGCCCATCATCTCGTGGGGGGATTTGCAGCTTGAAAGGTTTGAAATAAACTCCGGATAATAGACTTCGCAATAATTAATCCAGCCGGGCGAGCAGGAAGTAATCATAGGGAGCACGCCGTTATTGTTTATTCTTTCAAGAAGTTCTGTAGCTTCTTCCATTATGGTAAGATCAGCCGCAAAGTCGGTATCGAACACCTTGTTAAAGCGCAGGCGCCTTAATGCCGCAACCATTCTTCCAGTTACATTGGTGCCCATCTTAATGCCAAATTCTTCTCCGAGAGCTGCACGCACGGCGGGCGCCGTCTGCACGACCACGTGCAAATCGTCGTCCGCAAGCATGTTCCACACCCTATCTATTTCGCTTGTTTCACGTAGCGCACCTGTGGGGCAAGCTACCACACACTGGCCACAGCCTATGCAAGCGGTGGAATTTATAGGCAGCTCCCAAGGGGATTCTATGCTCGTTTTAAAGCCACGGTTGACGGGGCCTATAACGCCGCAGGCCTGGCTATTTTTGCACACGGCAACGCAGCGACGGCAGAGTATGCATTTGTTGTTGTCACGCTCTATACATTTTGAGCTGTGGTCTATTTCAAACTTGTTGTCTTCGCCGTTGAAGCAGTCGGCATCGTCTATGCCTAAATCCATAGCAAGTTTTTGCAGCTCGCAGTTTTGGTTGCGCACGCAAGACAAGCATTTCTTGTCGTGGTTGCTTAATATAAGTTCTACTATGGTTTTTCTGGCTTCACGTACCTTTGGAGTATTGGTATTTACAACCATGCCTTCGCGGGCTTCCAACACGCAGCTTGCTTGAAGAGTTCTAGCCCCTGCGTCTACCACGCACACACGGCATGCGCCTATTGCGTTTGTGCCTTTTAAAAAACACAGTGTGGGAATATGTATATGCGCCTGTCTTGCAGCCTCCAGTACCGAAGTGCCGTCCTTTACCTGTACCTGTTTACCGTCTATAGTTAAATTTACCATATATGTCCTCCCGTCAAACCTTTACAATGGCGCCAAAGCGGCATTTCTCAATGCAGGAAAAGCACTTTGTGCATTTATCCGGATCTATGTAGTGTTTGTTCCTTACCTCGCCGGATATGGCTTCCACCGGACATACCCTGGCACAAGCGGTACAGCCGCGGCAGTTGTCCGTAATCTCAAGATGCAAGAGTTTCTTACAATGGTGGGCGGGGCAGCGTTTCTCGTATATATGCGCTTCGTACTCGTCTCTAAAGTAGCGCAGCGTTGATAAAACGGGGTTTGGCGCTGTCTGTCCCAAGCCGCAAAGCGAAGAAGAGCTTATAGTTTCTGCAAGGCGTTCGAGCTTTTCTATATCGCCGTCGCGTCCCTTGCCTTCGACAATTCTGTCTAATATTTCAAGCATGCGTTTGGTACCTATACGGCAGGGCGTGCATTTGCCGCAGCTTTCTTCAACGGTGAAGTCCAAGAAGAAACGGGCAATGTCCACCATGCAGTTGTCCTCGTCCATGACTATCATACCGCCGGAACCCATCATAGAGCCGATTTCAACCAGCGAGTCGTACTCTATTGGTACATCAAGAAGCGAAGCTGGTATGCAGCCACCGGACGGTCCACCCGTCTGCACTGCCTTAAATTCCTTACCCTTTGGTATGCCGCCGCCTATATCGTATATTACGTTTCTTAGGGGCGTGCCCATGGATATTTCCACAAGACCCGTGTTGTTTATCTTGCCGCCCAAGGCAAATACCTTGGTACCGGGAGATTTTTCCGTACCCAATGAGCGGAACCATTCCACACCCTTGTTTATAATATGGGGGACGTTTGCATATGTTTCAACGTTGTTTATATTGGTGGGTTTGCCAAACAATCCCGCAACCGCAGGGAACGGAGGCTTTGGCCTTGGTTCTCCGCGTTTACCCTCTATTGATGCCATAAGCGCAGTTTCTTCGCCACAGACGAAGGCACCGGCGCCAAGGCGTAAGTGTATATCAAAGCTAAAATCTGTACCTAATATATTTTTGCCCAAAAGGCCGTATTCACGCGCCTGTCTGATGGCGGTTTCAAGCCTTTCTACCGCTATTGGGTATTCTGCACGGACATATATATAACCTTCGTCAGAACCTATGGAGTAGCCGCATATTGCCATGGCTTCAAGCACGCTGTGCGGGTCGCCCTCTAATATGGAGCGGTCCATAAATGCGCCGGGGTCACCCTCGTCCGCGTTGCATATTACGTATTTCTTGTCGGACTTGCTGTTTGCCGCAAACTGCCATTTTTTACCTGCGGGGAAACCGCCGCCGCCACGCCCTCTTAAGTTGGCTTCGGTTATTAGGTCCAAAACGTCCTGTGGCGTTTTTTCGGTAAGACATGTTGCAAGCGCCTTATAACCGTCAAAAGCTATGTATTCGTCTATGTTTTCGGGGTCTATAACACCGCAGTTGCGCAGGGCAATCCTTGTCTGGTGCTTGTAAAACGATATCTCGTCAAGCGGTTTGCCGGCATCGTGGTGGTCTCCCCTGTCGGTATAAACAAGGCGGCGTACAACACGACCCTTTAAAAGGTGCTCTTCGGTAATTTCTTTTACGTCTTCGGGTTTTACATGGGAATAGAACGTACCGTCTGGGTATACTATTACCACAGGGCCCGCTTCGCACAGGCCAAAACAGCCCGTCTGTATTACCTTTACCTCGTTTTCAAGCTGATGTTTTTTAAGTTCCGCTTCGAAATTTTCAAGTATCATGTTAGAGCCTGAAGAGGTACAACCAGTACCACCGCAGACCAATACATGCGAACGAAATAACTCCATATTGCCTCCTTATTTGTTGTTTTCCGCCGAACCTATGGCATATTCGATAACGGGGTTTCCGTTTACTATATGCTCAAGCACTATGCGTTTTGCCTTTTCGGGGGTCAGGTTGATATAGGTTACCTTCTCTTGCCCAGGGATAAAAACATCCGCCATAGGTTCGTAACGGCAAAGCCCTATACAGCCCGTTTGTGTAATCTGCACATGGTTTAGTCCACGCAATGCCGCTTCCTCTATGAAAGCCTGCATAACAGGGCGTGCGCCAGCTGCTATGCCACAGGTCGCCATGCCTACAACTATGCGGATAATGGCAGATTTGTCATCTTTTCGCACGTTGATATTTTTAAGCGTATTTTCTCTTATTGCTCTTAATTCTTCAAGCGTTTTCACGTGATGTAGCCTCCCAATATATCTAATGTGTTTTCTTCGATGTATTTATTGAGCCATAGCGCAACCTGCGGTTCATATAAGGGTATCCCGTCCAAAATCTCTTTAAGCTGCTCTGTGGAAACGGAAAACTGCTTGTCGTCCTTTGATATATCCACCCAGAAAAAGATATTGTCGTTTGCGCTCATAAGGCTTGATACTGTACCTGCTATATCCCCTAAGGGTATACAATCTATATTAGACAGTATATAGCTTGCACTGATTTCCGTACCCTCGTTTTCGCGGCTGTTTATTTTAAACATTCCACCGCTTTGTTCTGCGCTTTGCTTTGCAAGCGGTATGCCAAGGCCAACCTTTCTTGTTGTGCGGCTTGTAACAAAGGGACTTAAGGCCGCCTGAGCCTTATCCTGCGGCATACCTTTGCCATCGTCCTTGAGGGAGAAAAACAGCGTGTCTTGCTTTAAATCAAGCTTTAATCTTATGTTTTTAGCTTTTGCCGCTATGCTGTTTTGACAAAGGTCTGCAATATGCAGGGAAAGGTCTTTCATTTTTCGCGATAGGGCTTTAATATGCCGGGCACATCGTCTGCAGTTATTCTGCCGTGTACTTCCTCGTTTATTGTCATAACGGGTGCAAGACCGCAGGCACCTATGCAGCGTGTGGCTTGCAGGGTGAACTTGCCGTCTTTGCTGGTTTTGCCAGGCTGTATGTCAAGCTCCTCGCATATTCTATCGAGCACGGCTTGGCTTCCACGTACATAACACGCAGTACCCATACATACGCTGATTACGTATTTGCCCTTGGGTTCAAGCGCAAACTGCGAATAGAATGTCGCTACGCCGTAAACCTCAGACAGCGTAACGCCTAGCCCTTCGGCAATCTTAATCTGTACGTCAATAGGGACGCAGCCCAAAACGTTCTGGGCATACTGCATAACGCGCATAAGAGCCGTTTCATCGCCCTTGTATTCAGCAATATAGCGCTCTATCTGTTCCATTTTTTCTGTTCTTTCAGACAATGTGCAGACCTCCTAAAACAAATTATCCATCGCATATATTAACATAAAAATGCTAAATGGTGTCGCATTGCAGACGGTAAAAAGATAATTTTCCGTCCCGTGCGGGCAGATTCCGTCCCGCTACATATATTTATCTAAATAGGCAAGTATTTCCGCCGTGTTGTTTTCGCAGGGAAGGGCGTTTTCTCTTTCGGAAATATCCCCTAAATAATGTGCATCGGAGGAAATAAGTGTCTTGTAATTTTGCGGGGCTTTTTCTTCCTTTGTTATTTCCACAGTATTTATACAGGCGCTTTCTGGTATAAAGCCAAGCATAGAAACAAGCCCGCTGCTCCTGAATATATGTGCGGGTACGGGCACTCCACCAAAACTTCTTATTTTTTTTACGGCATCGTCAAAGGGTAAGGTAAGCGGACTAATTAATAAATCTTCCTCGGTTTTTATAATATCGTCATTTTCGTCAACATAATATTGTTCGCCAAAAAATTCTGCTTTGTTTTTTATATGGAGCCTGTAGGGGGCAATATAAGAATTAAAACTTTCAGCTTTAGAAACATTTGGGAAATAGGCGAGTAAATGAACTTCCTCCGCCGTGTTCAGCTCTATTCCCGCAATAAAATTTATGTTGAACTTTTGAGCGGCCTTATACATAGCACGCACATTGCCCGTGCTGTTATGGTCGGTTAAGGCAATGCAGTCAAGCCCCTTTATATGCGCCATGGCGCATATGTTGTTTGGCGTCATATCTGTATCGCCACAGGGGGACAGACAGCTGTGTATGTGCAGGTCGTAATAAAGCATCAGCAGGGAGGGAGACCTTGTAAATTAAGCCTTGCACAGATTTCGTATGCACTTAAAGGGCTTGATAAAACCGGTATGTTCTCTTCTTCGGCCTTTTTTAAAGGTTCCTCCGGCATTATAATGTCTTCCGGAAGAACTATGCAGCTCATCTCCTTAAGGCTTGCAACCGCAACAACATTCATATGGGTTTGTACGGTAACCCACACGCAGCCCGACTGCGCTTTAGCCATAACCCAGCTTAAAAGGTCGCATACATAGCCGCATTTTGCGGTATTGTTTAAGCTTGCCTTATTTAACAGCTTTGCGTTTAGCAATTCCTGTATTGTTTCTACGGTCATATTTTCTCCTATTCTCGTTTTGTGTTTGACATATCTACCATCTGCTGTGCCATAACCTTAAGGCGATCGCGCAGTATGAATATACAGTCCGTCATAGAATAATAGCCCCTTACTATATCCTCTGCAAAGGATTGGCATGTGGGCGAACCACAGGACCCGCAATCGTACCCTGGAAGCTTTTCGGTGATCTCGTTTATTTTTTCCATTTTTTCTATAGCGGAGGAAACCTCACCGGCAAGCTGCATGGAGTTGTTTGCACATATGGCTTCATCAAGCTCTAAGTTGTAGGAATTGAGCACGCTGTTTGGTACAGCTTCGCTTATATGTATAGGTTTAAGCTTGTCTGTAAGGTGGATAACCCTATTTCTTGCGACATACTGGTTTTCGTAGGTTAAAGGGCCACCTACACAGCCACCGGGACATGCAGCGCCCTCAAAATAGTCAAGGTTGCTGAGCTTGCCGTTTTCAAGCTCTTCCAGCACGTGCATAACGTTTTCTATACCGTCCACCGACAATGAGCGGTTAGCTTTTGCTGCAAGCGTTTCGCCACCTGCGTTCGCCCAAGCCACACCGCAAGGCGTTGCTATATCTTTATTCTCTACTTCTTCTATATTTTGAAGCACCGGAAAAAGCCTTGCGTATATATCGATTATGGATATTGCGCCGTCCACTTCTGATTTGCTCTGCCCTATGGGGTTTCTTATAGCAGTAACCTTTGCAGCGCATGGTGTTATAAAAAATACGCCTATATCTTCCGGATTTGCGTTATGTTTTTTTGCAAATTCTTTTTTTGCAATCATCGCAGCCACTTCCATAGGCTGGCGCACGTTTATTATGTTTGGTATTAGCGTCGGGAATTTAAGCTGTATCATACGGGTTACTGCAGGACAGGCAGAGGAAATAAGCGGGCGAGGATAATCCCCCGATTTTAGTTTTTCGCGTACAAAGCGCGTTACAACATCTGCTCCCTTTGCGACCTCGTATACCTCCGTAAAGCCTATACGCTTTAAGGCTTCCAGTATAGTGGCTATGTTTTTTATTCTATTAAATTGCCCATATAAGGATGGGGCGGGTATGGCTATTTTATATTTATACTTTTCTATAATAGAAAAGTCATCCGTCATGGCAACCTTAGCGTGGTAGCTACAGGTGCGTATGCACTCCCCACAGTCTATACAACGCTCGTCAAGTATATATGCACGGCCTTCTCTTACCCTTATTGCTTCCATAGGGCATTTTTTTAGGCATTTTGTACAGCCCTTGCAGCGGGAAGCATCGAGCGTTACCGAATGAAAGCGTTTATCCATCGCAGTTCCCCTTTATTGAAAAACCCATTGTTATTTCGGTTCCAAGGCCCGGTGTTGAATCTATGGTAAATTTATCTGCATTTCTTTTCATGTTGGGAAGCCCCATGCCTGCACCAAAGCCCATGCCCTGCGCTACGGAGTCTGCCGTGGAGTAGCCTGCCGTCATGGCCTTTTCTATGTCTTTTATACCGGGGCCTTCGTCCTTGGAGACAATCCAAATGGTGTCGTCCTTTATAAACATCTCCATATTGCCGCCCATGGAATGTATTACAAGGTTCATTTCAACCTCGTATGCGGCGACGGAAATGCGCCTAAGCACCGTTCCTTCTATGCCAAGCCGTTTTAAAACACGCTTAATATCCGCACTCGCTTCGCCGGCCCTTAGGTAGTCGCCCTTTTGGACGCTGTATTTTGCTTGAATCACAGCTTGTCCTCCTCTTTCCATGCCATGGCAGCACCCCTTAAACCACCATCATACAAAAGCCCTGCACATGTGAACATGGTTTTATTGGCTGTAAGTACAACAAGGTTCATCTGGTCGGCCCTTGCGATAATGTCGTCGTTTGGGATTTTCCCCCTTGCGAATATAAGGCATTTAAGGTCTAAAATTTCTGCGGTTCTTAAAACGTGCATATTTGTAAGCCCCGTTAAAAGGACTGTTTTTTCATTCACAAAAGCAAGCACATCGCTCATAAGGTCTGAGCAACATGCGCTGTATACTTCGGTGGAAAGCTTATCTTCTCCACAGAGAATACGCGCTTCCAATATGGAAACGATATCTGATATTGTCATAGTATACCTCCGTGTCCGTTATGATAAGCTATTCATCATGCTTTCGTCAAGTAAAACCCAAACTTTTTGGTGTGATTTTTCCCGATTTGTAAATTTTAGTGCCTTTCGCCCTTGCTACACAAGCACTTTGCTTGCAGAAGCCTTTATGTAATGATATAATCTGGATAATTTAAAGGCTTTGCCTTAGAAAAGGAGTACTATGATGACACCGGATTATGTATTTATGACAGATAGTGATAGTGACTTACCTTTTAATATAGCTAAAGAACGCAATATACCCGTAGTAAAGATGCCCTATACGCTTGACGGTGTAGAACATCTTGACGATAACGGCGAGAGCGGCCAAGAAAAAACGCTTTTTAAGCGTATGCGTGAGGGAAGCGTACCCATAACGTCGCTACTCCCGACAGCCGTTTATCTCGAATATTTCGAGCCTATATTAAAAGAAAAAGACCTGCTGTTTGTGGCCTTTTCTTCGCAGATGTCAAACACAATCCAAAATGTATACGAAGCAAGAGAAGAGCTTCTAAAAAAATATCCGGAGCGTAAATTTATGGTGCTTGACACCATGTCCATAAGCCTACCCATGACATTGCTTTTGTTGCAGGCGCACGATATGTATTTAAACGGCGCCTCCATGGAAGAAATAGAAAAGTGGATAATGGATAACCGCTTTAAAGTCCATGCATGGTTTACCGTGGATAATTTAATCTATTTAAAGCGCGGTGGCAGAATTACATCAACCGACGCATTTTTTGGCTCTATGCTCAACATAAAGCCCATATTAACGCTTGGCAAATGCGGCAAAATAGTACCTGAGAGCAAGGTACAGGGGCATAAAAAAGCGCTTAAAACAATAGTCGAAAGAACTGTGGCTAACATAGAAAACCCCGCTAATCAAACCATAATAATAATGCATGCAGACGTTGAAGAGCATGCAATTGAGCTTCAAAAAATGCTTGAAGCCGCTATACCCGAAGCCAAAGGCCACATAGAGCTTCGTATGATAGGCCCTGTTATAGGTGCACACTGCGGCCCTGGCACGCTTGCCACCTGCTTTATGGGAAGGGAACGCCCCATTTAATGAGCAAAACTCTTATAACAGTACAAGACCTATCTTGTGTGGGCCGTTGTTCGCTTACGGTGGCCCTGCCGGTTTTAGCTTGCCTCGGTATTGAAACATACCCGTTGCCTACCGCGCTTTTAAGCAGCCATACGGGCTTTGATAAGCCTTTTAAAAAAAATCTTACCACAGAAATGGCTGAGATACTCTCCCATTGGGAGCCTATTTTAAAAAGCGTAGATGCCGTATACATAGGCTACCTTGCGCAAAGCGAGCAGCTTCCCCTTGTAAAAAAGCTTATAGACCGCTATAAAAATAAAGGCGCTAAAATATATATAGACCCCGTCATGGGGGACGGTGGCAAGCGCTATAAATCCATAAGTGAGGAACAGTGCGAGGCTTTGGTTGAACTGTGTTTCCATGCCGATTGGATTTTCCCAAACAGGACGGAAGCCGCCCTTTTGCTTAATATTCCTTTTGATGAGCTACCCTCTAACACAGAAATCCTTAAAGCTCTTAGAGATAAATTTGATTGTAATGTTGTGCTCACGGGTATAAAACCTACGGAGGACAAAATAGGCGCTTACCTTAAAACCTTTGACAGCTCCGAAACAGTCTTCCACCCATATATTGCAGGCAGTTTCCCCGGCACGGGAGATCTGTTTGCTTCGGTGTTTATCGCTTCTGTTATAAACGGCATAAATTTAAAACAAGCCCTTTTATTGGCGGCGCATTTTGTATACCGCTGTATCAAACGTCAGCAAGGGGATATACGCTTTGGCGTTCCGTTTGAGCAGGAGCTTAATTACCTAATTACAAACTTTCAAAAAATACTTTCAGAGGAGAAAAATTAATGCAGGATTTCTGGCTCCCTTTTTTACTTACAATGCTTGCCGGCCTTTCAACAGGTGTAGGTGGCATAATAACGCTTCTTCAATCCAAGCGTAGCGCACGTTTTCTGTCGCTGTGCATGGGTTTTTCTGCAGGCGTTATGATATACGTATCAATGATAGAACTCTTCCCCGAAGCAAATAACTTTTTAAATTTAGCCTTTGGGGATAAAAAAGGCTCTTTATACACGGTGCTTGCTTTTTTTGCAGGCATGTTGCTTATAGCTATAATAGATAAGCTTATACCCACCAAACAAAACCCACACGAAATGGGATTGTCTTGCGACACGAGCAAGGAACTTGACCCCGATTCCTTGCATCGCACTTTTTTGTTGTCTGCAATAGCAATCGCCATACATAACTTCCCAGAAGGTGTGGCTACGTTTGTAAGCGCATCGCAATCTGTTCAGGTAGCACTACCCACGGTTGTAGCGATAGCGCTTCACAATATACCGGAGGGTATTACAATTGCCGTTCCCGTGTACTGTGCAACGGGCAGCCGCACAAAAACAATAGGCGCAAGCTTTTTAGCGGGCTTAAGCGAGCCTTTGGGTGCCATAATAGCATACCTTTTCCTGCACCCCTATTTGTCAGACGGCTTATTTGGCATTATAAACGCCATGGTCGCAGGTATTATGGTATTTATATCCTTTGATGAACTTCTGCCCGGCGCCGAAAAATTTGGCGAGCACCATATTGCCATATACGGCCTTTTAGGCGGTATGCTGTTTATGGCGCTTAGCCTTTGGTTGTTTGTATGATAGGCACAAGGGTTCTTCAGGCCCTTATTATGACTACCTTGGCCGGCCTTTCAACGGGAATAGGCGGCGCCATAGGGATATTTGCAAAGAGGAGCAACACACGCTTTTTAAGCTTTGCATTGGGGCTTTCCGTGGGCGTTATGGTGTACATCTCTTTTATAGAGATGATGCCGGAATCCGCCAAGCTGCTTATGGCTTCCTACGGAGAAAAAAACGGCTTGCTTATACAGCTTATATCCTTTTTTGCAGGCATGCTTTTTATAGCACTTATAGACAAGCTGGTGCCGTCAGAAGACAACCCGCACGAAGCCGAAAACTGGGACGTGGTTTGCGAACACTGCGACAAGCAAAGCAAATCGCTTGAAAAAACAGGCATTCTTACCGCCCTTGCAATAGCCGTGCATAATTTTCCCGAAGGCATGGCAAGCTTTGTATCCGCCATGCGGGACAGCAGCGTAGGCATTGCAATACTTGTTGCAATTGCAATACACAACATACCTGAAGGCATGGCGGCGGCTGCCCCCATATATTATGGTACGGGTAACAAGAAAAAAGCTTTTTTATATTCTCTTCTTTCGGGTCTTGCAGAACCCCTTGGGGCGCTTGTTGTTTGGCTTGTAATGGGGCCTTATATGTCGGATAAACTTTATGGCATGTTGTATGCCGCAATATCAGGCATAATGATATTCATATCCTTTGACGAGCTTTTACCCTCTGCCCAAACATACGGTGCACACCATATTTCCTTGACAGGGGTTGTAATTGGCATGGTGCTAATGGCAGTTTCGCTTTTGATGTTTATGTAACCCTTTGTTACGGAGGTTTTTTTGACTTTAGAGGACATTAAACAAAGAGCCGGCGACGAAGAATGGAGTTACGGCTTAAAACTGTATAATGCAAAAAGAGCAAGGCAGCTGCGTGCCTTTAGTTTGTTCAGCGAATATATAATAGATGCTAAAGTTAGCCACTTTGTAAAGATAATGGCAAACGGCAAAATAATAACCGACGGTGACAACAACTTCAATCGCTACACCGTTGCCGCACTTTTGCAGTCAAGCAAGGACGGCGTTTTAAAGGGGCTTATATTAGCAAACAGGAACTTAGCTTCAGATACCCTTTTTGACTCTGTAGCGCTCCCACTCCCAGCAGCAGAAGACATAGTTTTAGAAATAACCATAGACCGTTACAGCAACGCGCCTCCTGCAATCTCCTTTAGGACAGGTATAGACCGCCTTTATGTGGTGCGCAACATGGAAGAATTTGTAAACCATGTACTTCACTCAAAGCCCATGTACTTTGGAAAAAGTTTTTCATACGACCCTAAAATTAACGATTATTCCAAAGAACATAAAGAGCTTTTACAGGTTATAGCATTGTACTTGGATACCATGAGAAATGTTGATAAACCGCTAACGGCGGACGAAACACGCCGTTTAAGCTTAAAGGGCGAGCTTGCCCCGCTCGTCTTCGCTCGGCTTGAAAATTTATCGTTTTTGTGCTCCAGTAAAGAAAATATGCAGCACGGTATAGAGCTTTCTTCACTCCCCGCCATATTTAATGTATCCGGAAATGAGCAGTCTATAAGCATAACCGGCGTTTTGCCTAAGGACGTACAAACTTTAACCGAAGACGGCACATATGTATTTTTTGACGGCAAGGTACGCAAGATTCAGGCTCAGGACAGAAAGCTTTTCCTTACGCTTTATCAAAACCGAAGTGGCAGGAAGGCTATTTTTAATTTCACAAAAGACAAAATACCACGCGTTATGGGAGAACTTTTGCCCTCCCTTATGCGCAGTGCACCAATACACTTTGACGATCGCCTTAATAAAAGCGTAATAAGACTCCCATTCCGTTCCAAAATATTTTTGGATAAAGATGGTACAGCTATTACCGCAACGGTGAGTTTCCAATACGGTGATATAAATATAGATCCCTTTATAATAAACGACGGTGCTCCAACGCTTTTGCTAAGGGACTCCGAGGGCGAAAAATCCGTAATGGACGCGCTTGCTAAATCGGGCTTTAAGGTTAGAAAAGGACATGCATTTATAGATAAGTCAGACGATGTATGGAATTTCTTGACCGAGGGCGTTAACCTTTTAACTGATGTGTCGCAGGTGTTTTTCAGCAAGGATTTTAAAAAGCTAAGTGTAAGGAAACCTAAATACACAGCATATTTAAAGACCGGCAGGCAGGGATTACAGCTTGAAATGCTTGATGACGGCACGCCTGTTGAGGAGCTTATACCACTGCTTGAAGCCATACGCCTAAGGCGGCTTTATTTCCGCTACAAGGACGGCACCATGGTGTCGCTTGAGGGGAGCGAAAAATGGCAGGAATTTGCCGAAGCCTACACAGACGCGAACAGATTTTCTCAGGGCGAAACACAGGTAAAAGCCTACCATGCCGCCTATTTAAACACGCTTATAAAAGAAAAAGACCTACCCGTACAATCGGACAGTGAAACCATAAAACGTGCCGCCATAAGGACGGAGGATATAAAATCCCCAGTAGATGGCCTTTACACCTACCAAAAGCGAGGCTTTGAATGGCTTGTTTCCCTTTGGAAACTCAATATGGGCGGTATATTGGCAGATGAAATGGGCCTTGGCAAAACGCCACAGATGCTGTCTGCAATAAGCTTTGTAAAAAAACATTCGGATCCAAAAAAGCCCTGTATAGTTGTAGCCCCAACTTCACTGCTGTTTAACTGGCAATCAGAAGCGGAGAAATTTACACCGGATTTAACTACCGCAGTTTTAAGCGGCAGCCGCATAAAGCGCGCCGAAATAATAGCGGGCTTTGAAAAAGAAATGCCGGATATTATAATCACCAGCTACCCTATAATACGTAGAGATGCTGATAAAATAAAGCATATGGACTTTGCCTATGCCATACTTGACGAAGCGCAGTACATAAAAGACCCTGCAAGCCTTACCGCAAGAAGCGTAAAGCTTTTAAATGCAGACTGCCGTGTTGCTCTTTCCGGCACTCCTATGGAAAACAACGTAGGCGAGCTATGGTCGCTTTTTGATTTTGTGTTGCCCGGCTATCTCCCCCATTACCGCGAGTTTTTGCGCCGTTATGACGAAGGGAAGGACGCACAGGACCTGCGCAAGAGAATACGCCCCTTCCTTATGAGGAGGCTTAAAAAAGACGTTATGAGCGAGCTTCCGCCTAAGATTGAGCGCACTTGCTTTGCCGGCATGGAAAGTCGCCAGCAGAAAATATATCAGGCGGTTCTTCTGCAGAAAAAAGAAACCATGCAGGAGCTATACGATAGGCGTGTGCTGATGAAAAACGGCGGCGAGGTGCTTGCGGCAATGACGGAGCTTAGGCAAATTTGTTGTCACCCAAGCCTTGTATTGCCAAGCTTTCAGGGGGAATCCGGCAAACTCAATTTGCTTATGGATTTGCTGCCATCACTGCTTGAAAACGGGCACAAGGTGTTGCTTTTCAGCCAGTTTACAAGAATGCTTGCGATAATAAAAAACAAATTAGACTTCTTAGGCATAAAAAGCATGTACCTTGATGGCAACACGCCTTCTATGGAAAGGCTTGATATGGCAGAAAGCTTTAACAAAGGCGACTGCCAGCTGTTTTTAATTTCACTGCGTGCCGGCGGAACAGGCCTTAACTTAACCGGGGCTGACACCGTTATACACTTTGACCCTTGGTGGAACCCTACAACGGAAGAACAGGCAATAGACCGTGCCCACCGTGTAGGGCAGGATAAAACCGTGCAGGTTTTACGCCTTGTTACAAAAAACTCCATAGAAGAAAAAGTTGTGGCACTGGGTGAACACAAGCGTCAGCTTTTTGATAAGCTGGTTACACCCGGAGAAGTAATGCCAGAGAAACTGTCCGACAAAGATATACTTGAGCTTTTTAACTGATTTGACCGTCCGTAATAAGATTGCTATAATTTTCCATACTGCGAAAGGAGATTTCTTATGTCTAAATCTTTTTGGGTGGTAGCAGATGTAGCCTGCGATTTGCCCGCTTCCTACGTTGAAGCCCATGAAAAACTTATTATAATGCCCATGCCCTACCAGAGCAGCGAGCAGGAATTTATATATAAAACCGGAGACGAAGTAAACATGCCCGCCTTTTACGAAAGCCTTAAAGGGGGCGCCGTATATACAACAACGCAACTCAACATAGACGCTTATTGCGATGTGTTTAAAAGCATAGTCGAAAAAGGCGAAGGGCTTATCTGCATTCCTCTGTCAAGCGGTATATCCGGCTCATATAACAACGCCATGGTGGCTATGGAAAAAACCAAAAAGAAATATCCGGAAGCCAAAATAGCCGTGTGCGACTCAAAAAGCGCAACGCTCGGCTACGGGCTTCTTATACACCACCTGCTTGAAGAGCGCAAAAAAGGCATAGATATAGAAACAGCGGAAAACCTTGTAAACACCATGGTACCGCATCTAATACATTATTTTACGGTGAACGATTTAAAATGCCTTTACCGTGGCGGGCGCTTAAGCAAAAGCTCCGCATACTTGGGGAGCATGCTTCGCATAAAGCCTGTATTACACGTAAACGAGGAAGGTCGCCTTCAACTGTTAGAAAAAGTACAGGGAAGAAAACGCTCCATAAAAACACTTGCCCAGAAGGTAGAAAGCAGCATAAATCCAAAAAGCGGTCAAGCTATATTTATAAGCCACGCAGACTGCGAAGAAGATGCACTGCTGCTAAAATCCTACCTTCAAGAAACGTTGCCTGATATTAAGGATTACCTTATAGCGCAGCTGAGCGCAATAATAGGCTCACACAGCGGCCCTGGGACGCTTGCAGTGTTTTTCTTGGGTGATAAAAGATAATATGCCCTACGAAATGTTTGAGGGCATTGTTTTAAGGCGGAACAACTACCGCGATAATGACCGCATTATCACATTGCTTACGCCCGATAAAGGCCGTGTTGACGCAAACGCAAGAGGTAGCCGTAAGCTTAAAAGCCCCCTTTTAGCCGCTACCGAGCCTGCAACTTATGGAGAATTTGTACTGTATAAGGGCAAGGGCAATGCTGTTGTCCATTCCTTCACATTAAAAGACAATTTCTTTAATTTAAGGAAAGATATAAATCTTTTGAGCCATGCTTCCATAGTGCTCTCCTCCTGCCTTTATGCTGCAAGCCCCGAGCAGGAAGCCACAAAGCTTTTTATATTAAGCCTGCGCACATTGAGCAGGCTTTGCTATTCTTCACTTTCGCAGGATCTTGTAACGAGCGCATTTTTGTTACATTTTTCTTCCATAGAAGGCTTTAAACCCCGCCTTATGCACTGTAGCATATGCCAGAAAACACTGCTCCCTGATGAGCGCACATGGCTTGACCATACAAGCGGAGGCCTTGTGTGCATAAACTGCCTTGATAAAAGGAAGCTTCCTTTTATATCCCCTGTGCAGGCTGCATGGCTAAGACAGGTTTTAAAAGATGGCGTTGACAAAAGCCCGCCTATAGACCTCCCCCCGCTTAAAGCGCTTAAAAATTTTGTAGAACATTATTTAGATAAAACCCTGCCGGATATTATGGATGCTTAAAAGCATCAAAGCCATATTAGATGCTGGCGGTCTTTAGACACATTATGTCTTAAACCTAAACACATAGCAACAAAATTAGATATATACCGTCTTTAGATGCACCGCATGTCTATTACACATAAACGCATATCGTTAAAACATCTACTCTAATAAAAAAAATACACATTCAGAATGTTCTAGAGATAAATATCATATATATCAAAAATTAATCGCTTTAAAATAGTTATTCTAAACATCAAAACACCGCCCAAGTAGGCGGTGCTTTGCTTAGAGTGTTATTAGTTTGCGGGGGCTGCTTCGGTGGTTTCTGCCGGAGCTTCGGTCACCACAGGAGCTTCAGTTGCCTTGGGCTCCTCTTTTTTGCATGCTGTTGCGCCGAATGCCATTGCAACTATTAACAAGACTACACCAATTTTCTTAATCATTTTATACACCTCTCTTTTTTTATTTCGCCGAAAACACGGCGAGTTGTAAGTATAGCATTATGGTTTTTCGTTGTCAAACCGTATGCTTTATGCTTTTGTAAAGCTATTAATCAGCCTGTGTTACTCCTTCATCTTCAAGAGCCGCAGAATTCATACTGGACATAAGTACTTCGGCTTCTTCAGGGAAAGCATTTGGCAGGTTTTGAAGTAAAAGGGGCAATGCATTTTGCGTAAACAGCGCTTCTATCTTTTCGCTAAGTTCCTCTTCGTTGCTTTCTTCGCTAATGACTATTTTTTCGCCTTCGGCAACGGGTGATACTGCCTTGTCGGACTCTTTTGCGCTTACATTTACTGTAATTACGGGTTCAGGGCTTAAAACGGCTATCGCAAGCTTTGCGTCTGCCTTATACTCGCCTTCTTTGCTTTCTGATATTGTCAAATTAAGCGATACGGGTATAAAGGGATGTAATACGTTTAAGCTAAGATCAGCCATCATATTTTTATCGTCGCTTGTGTCTTTTGCAACTACCTGGAGCATATAAGATGCATAATCCTCGCCATTCTTGATGTCTTCTTCAAGTTTTTTCCAATCTACCGCAGCAGTTTCTTCCGCTTCGTTTTCGTTTACAAGCGCTTTAATATCCAAAACTTTGCCTTCGCCTTCAACATATGTGATTACACGGGTGCTGTTGTCAATCTTGGTTATTTCCATCAATAAATCTTTGTTGGCGCTGTTTTCGTATACGCTTAAACTTGCGAGGTCTTCTTTTTCGTTTTCCAAGAGACCTTTGGCTGTATCGTTTATCTTTTTGATAAGTTCGTCCGCGTTCTTGGGTGCTTTCTCTTCAAGGTCTATGCCCATTGCAGCTTCCGGGTCTTCTGCGCCAGTCATATTTTCCATTTTTTCCATAGTTTTTGCCTGGTTTGCAAGGCTCATATCTATAACATTTTTAAATTCTTCATTTGAGGAAATAAATTCAGACGCCATCTGCATGAGCATTGCCGCCATATGGGTATCGAACATACCTGCATAGCTCAGGTCGAATTCCCTTCCTTCTACGACGAAGTTGCCTTTGTTTTCTTCAAAAGCGGGCTTTATAACGTTATCTGCATAGCCTTTAAGGGCTTCTACAAGCGCCTTAGCCGATTCTTCATAAAGCTTTTTCATAGCTTCTGTATCGGACGGTTTTACCAATGTGCCTTCCGGAAGCGCAATGCTAAACACATAGCCAGGAATCAGGCCGGTAGATACATTTACTTCCTCTTTTTCTAAAGAAACATCGCCCGCGATATCAAACAATGGGGCTTTCTCAGAGCCTACGGTAACGGAAAAGCTGTCTTTGGTTTTAACTCCGTCAATACGCAGCTTTGAAATTATGTCAAGCACCATATTGTTTTGTGCTTCCTGTTTAGCTAGTTCTTCTTCGCTCTCTTCGGGAGATGCCATACCGGACATAAGCATGCCTAAGACATTCTTGTCAATTTCAAAGCTTACTGTGCTTTCTATTGTCTTGCCGCTTTCAAGAAGCTGTGCCGCACGGCTTACCATGGCGGGCTCCTGTGCGAAAGCTAAAATGGGCAGCAACATAACTATACTTATTATAATTGCTGTCAGTCGTT
The DNA here is from genome assembly GCA_030532025.1 of Eubacteriales bacterium. Taxonomy (GTDB): domain Bacteria; phylum Bacillota; class Clostridia; order Christensenellales; family Aristaeellaceae; genus DTU024. Next base: position 33,896 of record JAUNLY010000001.1, on the reverse strand, counting down.
TGGATTGCATATATTGTTTCCTCCTTTTTATATTACGCTTGCATTATAGCATCTCATGTATTAAAACGCCATAAGAAACAGATTAATTTTTTGTAAATTATTGATTTAAAATTTTTTTAATTGTTTGCAGGTGCAGCCGTAGACATATTTATAAGGCTCAGCCCCGCTACTAAAGCTGCTAAATTAAGCTGTATAGATTCCGCAAGTTTTTTAAGTTGCTCTTCGCTAAGCTCTTCCGTGCGCAGGTATTCACCCTCCTCTATTGCAGCTATGGACCAAGGCGGTGTGGAGGCACCTTCTATTGCGGCTGTTAGCTTGCCTTCTTGCCCTTCTTTTGCCCATGATATATCGCCCGTAATATTGGTCGCAGAACGTGGGTTTGCGCCAGAAACGAGCTTAACATTAAGCTCTATTATATTAGCTTTTTTGTCTTTTTCATGAATCATTATGTTTGCAGAATAATCCTGGCTGTATTTATCAATCTGCGCATCGTATACGGGGTTATTCCTTAAGTAATCCACCTTTATGTCGGTCTGCGTTTCTATAGCATTTTCATCGGATTTTTGTTTTAAAACGCCTGTCAAACTGCCTGAATTGGCGTCTGTTTTTAAATCCTTATAAGAAAATGCTTTATAGGCCCCGCCTATGTAGTCAAGAGTGATTGCGGTGTTGCCCTCTTTGTCTAACGCATTATATAGGTAGCTTATTTGCTTTAAGCCCTTTGCACCACCCATGGGTAACACAACGCTATCGTAAACAAGTGTGCCGTCCTTTGAAAAGCTGCGTTTAACACTAACATCGCCTTCAAGTTCCAAAGCATTTACCGCCTGCAAAATGGGCTCCAGCATAAGAGGGTTTAAAAAGGCATTCTGCTCTCTTATTGTAGCCTTTTGCTTTAAGTGCGTTAAAAGCTGCTCGTCCTGATAAAAACGCCTTAGCTGCTCTGCCATGCTGCCTTTAATGTTAACAGCGGGTATTGTAAGCTGAGTTACGGTGTTTACAGAGCCATCTTCATTTGTTTCTGTGCTTATCTGGGTGTTTTGCTGTATAAGGTTCGCTATATCGTTTTGGTAGGGCAGCAGCATATTGTTAAGCACAGTCTTCCACTCGTTGTCTGATGTATATACGCTAACCATAAGCCTTGTTATATCGGGCCATGTGTTTTGGGCGTCCTTGCCAAGAAGAATTGCAGCACTCTCCCCTTGCGCAGAAAGATAGGTATCTTTCCCAAGAAGGGGCGATGACAGCGCTTCTAAAGTGCCGTCCGAGCGGTAGTTTATGTGTGTAAGCGTTTTATCGTCCTTTGAAAGATTGAGCCTTATTTCCTGCCTGCCCTTTTGCGCCCCAAAAGCCGCCGTTAAGTAGTTTAGCTGTAGGCTTGTGCCACGGGTGAGCACGGAAAGCAGCCCCTCAATGTTTTCGGGCAGTTCTGTATCCGGCAAAATGCTTTCTTCGCCGAAAATCAGCTTAAGTTGAAGCCCAGAGCCGTTGCTAATCTGCTTTGAGAGCTTCCAGTCGAGCATATCCTCCTGTTTAAGTTCCGTTGCGCCTACAAATGCCGTAGGTATTAGCATGCATAGCACAAGCAGAAGTGTAAGTAATTTTTTCATCATGGTTCCTCCTGTATTACTGTATATTGGGGTAGATTTAGCGGTTTAAGGTTTTCGTCGTTAAGCCTAAAAAGCCTTGTTATCTCGTGCAGCACAAGCGGTCTTTGTTCCTTTTGTACATCGCTTAAAAGCTGTGCTAAGGGCCTTGATAAAACGCCTGATAAGCGCTGTCTTTCAAAGAGCAAGGCGCTTTCGCTAAGCTCTGACATTTTTACAACGCTTTTTGACTTTGTAAACGTTTTAGGCTCAATACTTTTGGCAATAAAATTTAAGGATGTCTCCCTCTCGCCTAATGTGTATTTATACTTAATTTTGCCGGAAATGTTTCTTTCATCTAACTTTAAAGCAGGGTTTATAAGGTATCGCTTTTCTTTATCGTCCTTGCGCTTTATTCTGTAATCTATTTTTCCCTTTAAGCCATTTAATATATTAAGGGATATATCAAATTTGCCACTCGTGTTTATGTTTTCGTCACGGAATATGAAATTACCGTCCGACAAAAGCTTGTCGTTTTTAAAGCTTCCCGCTGCGTTAATATTTATTTTGTTTTTGCCTTTTTCTGCCGGCATATCGAGCTTTATATAAAAGCCTTCCTGTGTTTTTCCGAAAGTTAAAGAGGTCTTGCGCTTGTCTACACCGTCCAATAAAGTGTAACCGTTAAAACGCCACGCAAACGGTTTGCCGTTATCCGAAATAAATTGCCTTACTGTGCATTTACCCTCAAAGCTTATGAGCTTTAATTTATTTATAGCCTTATTTATAAACATTTCGTCAGGGGAGTTTTTTTTAAGTGCTGTTTTAAAGCTCTCCACTGCACTTTGCCAATAGCTTTGCAAAACGGCTCCGTCCAATATAAACGTCTGCGTTTCAGCGGGCTTTACAAGCTTTTTAATAGTCGTGCCGCCCTTTTTTGTTTCAGCCATATCCGCCATATTAAGGCACAGATTTTCAAAACCTATAGGGGCTGCTAAAAACACGGCCTTTACATTGCGGTATTTGTTTAATGGGTCTCTTGCTTTAATTAAGCCGTAAAAGTCCGAATCCGTCCCCTGGTAATAGTGCATATCGTCCAGTTGGAAGCCGTTTTCGTCTTTATAGAAATACATAAGCGGGCTATCCTTATAGTAAAGTTCAGCCAAGGCAGCGTCGTCTTTAATATGTATATCTGCGCGGGCAAAATCCACCCACTGCTTTAAGGCTTTAAGGGTTTCGCCGTGAAAAGCACCGTACTTTACAAGCTCTGCCTGCATGGATAAATCAAGCTTAGTTAGCTCTGTAAAGCGTATGTCTATGTTTTCTGCCAATGTGCCGCTAAAAACAAAGAGCAATACTATAAAAATTAAAAAGCTTTTCTTCACGACAAACTCCTTTCAGTATATATAACGAAGCAACAGCATATTTCCTTGCATCAGCCGTGAAATGCTTTGTAAAGCGCTTCCGCAGCGGGGCGACTCATGCCGTCAACTTGCATTATTTCCTCCAAGCTGGCGTTTTTGATGCCCTCTATGCTGCGAAATTTAGCAAGCAGCGCACGCCGTCTGTTCGGGCCAATGCCCTTTATATCCTCCAGCCTGCTGTGGAGCGCCTTTTTGCCCCTTGCCTGCCTGTGGCTTGTTATGGCAAAGCGGTGCGCTTCGTCTCGTATACGCTGTACTAAGTGGAGCGCCGGACTTCTTCTATCTAATATAACGGGCAAAGCCTTATCCGGTAACCAAATTTCTTCCTGTTTTTCAGAAAGTGCAAACATAGGCACATCTCCACCGGCTTCCCGCATGGCTTTTATGGCAACCTTTAGTTGCTCGGGGCCGCCGTCTATAAGCACAATATCCGGCAAAGGCCAAGCTGTGCTTCCGTCCTTTGGGAAAGAATGTGCAAAGCGCCTATTTATCGCTTCCGCCATGGAGACAAGGTCGTCCTTAGCGTCTTGCCTGTTAATGTTAAACCTACGGTATTCCTTTCTGTCCGCCTCGCCGTTTATAAATACAACCATGCTCGCAACGCTCTGTTTGCCCTGCGAATGGCTTATGTCAAAGCCTTCTATGCGTCTGAGTGTTAAGCCTATATTTAAAGCTTTGGCAAGCTCTTCTCCCGCACCTATCGTCCTCTCGTACTTAACCTGCGACTTAAGGGCATGCTTTTCGAGCGAGTCTTTAGCGTTACGCACAGCCATTTCAACAAGCCTTAGCCTTGTACCCCTTTTTGGAACAGTGAGTTTTACAGCACCATCACGGCGGGTTCTAAGCCATTGATTTAAAACCTCCGTATCGTCCAGTTCTTCAACTATTACTTCTCTTGCGGGCTTATGCTTTTGGTAAAACTGCAATAAAAAGGCGCGCAAAACTTCCGATTTTTTTTCGCTGCCTTCTCTCTCTAAAAGAAAGCTATCCCCGCCCGTCATTCTGCCTTGGCGTATGAAAAGAACCTGAACATATGCATCAAGCCCGTCTTGGTAGAGCGCTATTATATCCTGCTCGTTACCCAAAACATTTGAAACATTCTGCTGTTCCATGAGCTTGTCCACTTCCTCCATGGCGTCACGGAACTCTGCTGCCCTTTCGTACTGCATATTTAAAGCGGCTTCCTGCATGCCTTCTTTTAGCTTTTGTTTTACTGGTTTATATTTCCCTTGAAGGAAAGACACTACTTCCCAAGCTATTTTTTTATATTCCTCTGAGCTGCATTTATTGGCACAGGGAGCCGGGCATTGGCCTATTTCGTACTTTAAACATGGCCTTATTGGGTTTTTAAGGGGAAGCTTGTGGTTACATGTACGCAAAGGGAATATTTTGCCAAGAAGGGTAAATATACGCCTTACACCATAGGTTGACAGGTATGGGCCAAAATACATGGCGCCGTCCTTTTTTACGCGCCTTACAACCGTAACGCGGGGAAAATCCTCCTGCATATTTATGCGCAGATATGGGTAATGTTTGTCGTCCTTGAGCAACACATTGTAATAAGGCCTGTGTTCCTTTATAAGGTTACACTCGAGCATAAGCGCTTCCAATTCGGAGGAACATAGCATAATGTCAAAGTCGTCTATCTTTGGCACCATGGCAGCAACCTTTGGGCTGTGATCCCCTTTTTGGAAATATGATCGCACACGGTTTTTAAGGTTTAAAGCTTTACCTACATATATAATATTACCGTTTTGCTTCATAAGGTAGCAGCCGGGTGTATCCGGAAGCGTGTTTATTTTTAGCTCAAGCTGCTCGTTCATAGCTTTACTTATCGAGATATTCCTCTGTTTTAGGGTTTAATATGCCCTGTAAAATGGATTCCGTAAGCTTTTCGTCTATAGGCTCAAAGCTTTCAAACAGCTCGCCATCTTCCTCGTATTCTTTTACCAGCATTACAAATTTTTCTTTTTCGTCTTCATGGTTTGAGAGCAATACATATTCTTCGCCGTTATAGTAAAAATAACGCTCTGTTTTAAGCACAAGCTCTCTGCCGTCTTCGTCTGTGGCTTCGATAAAATCCTCTTCGTCAAGGTTTAAATTGTCCTGTATATCTTTATCCTGCATATGTTTCTCCTGATTTTATAAATTTTGAATTTCTTTAATGTCTTCTTCCGTGTAAACCGCAAAACCTGCATTTTTAAGTAATTTTGCAAATACTCCGTCGCCTTTTACCTTTGTGCCGCTAAAGCTCCCGTCATAAATTTCCCCAAAGCCGCAGGACGGGCTGCGCTGTTTTAGTATGGCGATATCGCAATCACATATTTTAGCTATCTTAAAAGCTATATCTGCACCTTTTTTAAACTGCGGGTTTACAATCTGCCCCTCTTTATTTATCACATCGTCACCCAATATTTCAGAAGGCAACCTTGGTGTTGGAAGCCCGCCCAATTGCTCAGGACACACGGGTATAAGATTGTGCTTTTTTGAAAGTTCAAGCACAGGGGCGCTTAAATTATGGCTCCCGTCATAGCGTGTGCATAGGCCTAAAAGGCATGCGCTTACTATTATATTCATGCAATATTAAGAGCGATTTCCATCATCTGGGTGAATGTTTCACGCACCTCTGCAGGGCTTAGCGATTCGCCCGTAAACGGGTTATCGGATATCTGGCACATACACAGCGCCTTTTTGCCCGCGTAAGCCGCATTTAAGTAAAGCGCATAGGCCTCCATTTCTACAGCCAAAACACCAAGCTTTTGTAATGTGGGCAACGGGTTTTGGGCGTTATAAAAGCAATCCGTCGAAAAAACGGAGCCTACCATTGTGTGTATGCCTATTTTTTGCGCCTCTGTTACAGCAGAGCTTAGTAAACCATAGTCCGCACAAGGGGCAAGGTTACCGTCAAAGCCGAATTGATTGCCGTAGCTTGAATTGCTGTATGCGCTCATGCCTATAACAAGGTCTCTCACTTTGAGATTCGGGCTTATCATACCGGCGGAACCTATGCGTATAATCTGCTCGACTCCGTATGCGTTAAACAGCTCGTAGCTATATATGCCTATGGAGGGGATTCCCATGCCACTGCCCATGACCGACACTTGTTTGCCATTGTATTCGCCCGTATAACCGTGTATGCCGCGCACGTTGTTTACAAGCTTTGCACCTTTAAGATAAGTTTCCGCAATGAATTTGGCGCGCAGGGGGTCCCCCGGCATAAGCACCGTTCTTGCAAAATCGCCCTTTTTCGCTTCGTTATGTAATGTTGGTGTCTGCATAATACGCTCCTTTTATCGAACTTAGTTTATTATAAACAAAAGCACCTCGGGTGGCAAGCTGCCGACCTAAGGTGCCTTGTTGGTATTGTGCTTGTTTTAATTAAAAGAATCAAAAACATTACACACAAAGCTTTGCGTATTTTATAGCACTTTGTTTTTAAAATTATCTGGATAATATGTTTGACACATAGTTGAGCGCCTTTTCAGATTTCGCTCTAATATCGGCACCGTTATCCATGTCAAGAAATATATAGAAATCTCCTTCGGGGCATTTCCCTTCTACATAATCGGCATATGGCGCTGTTTGTATTTTTGTCAGCGTTATTCCAGGAAAGTTTTTCAGCTTAGATATAGCCGAATTAAATATTTTCTCCTCATTTTCACGCATAGGATTTACAAAAACGGCATAATACAAGCCTTGTTTAGGCGGCATACTATACAATTCAAACGTCATTTTTTATCATCCAATGATGCACTAAGATTATATATAGCTCGAAACATTAGTCTACAATATGCTAATCCAGTATAGTTTAGTATAGACAACAATTAAAATTTACGACGAAACCGTTATACCGTCCACAGCGGCATAGGGGACGGATATAAAACCGCCTTCAAAGGTTTCTTTAGAAAGACCACGTATGGATTTTAGCACTTGGGCTAAGTTACCGGATATCATAGTTTCTGCAGCGGCTTTTGTTACTTTGCCGTTCTCTATTAAGAATGAGTTTTTAGCAACGCCCGAAAATTCGCCGTCAACAGCAGGCATACCACCTGAAAAACGACCTACAAGAAGCCCTTTTTCTATGCCGCCTATAAGTTCTTCAAGGCTTTGTTTACCTGGGCTGACTATAAAGGCATCTCCATCACTTGGGGCGCGCTCAAGTCCCAGTTTGTTTGCATAGTATTTCGACAGCATAAAATGCTTTAATACGCCGTTTTCAATTATGCTATATGGCTTTGCTTCGTAGCCTTCAGAGGTATACATATCGGGAGCTACAATCGCCTTGTTAAAAGGGTCTATAGACACACTGAGTTCTGAAGACGCGACGCTTTTGTTTAAGCTATCCTTCCATATGCTTGTGTTTTCAAGCAATGAGGAGCCTGATGCAAACGCCCCCAAGGCATACGTAAGAAAAGTATTAAAGCATTTCGGGCTTAATACTACAGGATATACTCCTTTACCGCTAAACGGCACAGTATGCACCTGCTTTTCTGCACTTTTTAGCAACAGCCCTATATCAGCAAATTCTATTATAGGCTTGTCTAAGTCATAACTTAGACCGCTGGTGTAGTTCATAGAGGAGCTCTTTTCACCGTCCCTGCCTACAAGTGTAATAGCCACAGTATAGCAGGACGCACTTTCGTTAAAACGCACGCCGTGGTTGTTTATATAAAGCCCCTGTGAGCTGTCGTGGGACAACACAAGCTGCTGTACCGTTACATTTGGGTATTCCTTTTTTACGGTGTCCAGAAATTCCTTAGCCCTGAAAAACATTTTTTCTTTATCGTAAGGAAGACCAAAGCTGTATGTTTTTTCGACAGGAACACGGCTTATCTCCCAAGCTGTGTCTGGAGCTGCGCTGTTTGATGAGAGCAGGGCTTCATGTACTGCCGTGTCAACACCCTCTTTTGTGGTGTCGTTTCCGGAAACAGTACCTTTTTTATTTTTTGCTATACAAGTTAAGTTAAGGCTCTTGTCCGCTGTCGTGCGCAGCAGGGAAAACTCTCCCCCCTCTGCGTTTAGTTCGTTTTTTAAGCCCTCATAGCAGGAGACACTCACATCGTCCGCGCCGCCCTTTAAAAGGCCTTCCATCGCATAAGAAGCTATTTCATACGGAGTTTTCATCTATCTGCCTCCCATATTAATTTCACATTTTATCGCAGGCCCGCCCAAGCTTACAGCCATGGGTTGTTTTTTGCCACAGAAGCCGGAAGAGCTAAGTTTAATATCCTTACCGACCATGGAAACTGTTTTTAACATTTCAAAAGCTACGCCGGACACCGTTGTATCAAGTATAGCTTTGCCTATTTTTCCGTTTTTGATTTCGTAACCGCATGTGATGCCGAACATAAATTCGCCGGTTGTGTCCGCCTGACCGTTGGCACTTGAAAGTAGGTAATAGCCGTCATCTATTGAAGCTATCATGTCTTCCAAGCTGCTTTCGCCCGGCAAAATAAATGTGTTTCGCATGCGCACGAGCGGTTCGTCGTTAAAGTCCCAAGCTCTTGCGTTGCCACAGGGTTCCATATTAAACACATTAGCAAGTTCCCTGTTTACCATATAGTTTTTCAATATGCCGTCTTCAATTAAAACGCAATCTTTCGCTAATGTACCTTCATCGTCCACATATACAGGCAGTGGCACAGTTTGTCCAAACGCCGTGTGGGCAAAGTCCACCAAACTCACAAGAGGGCTTGCGACCTGTTTATTTAAAAGGTTTAAGGCAACGGAGCCGCCTAATACTATATCCGCCTCCACCGTGTGGCCCACGGCCTCGTGTGCAAGCATACCCGCAAGGTCACTTGATAAAATACAGGTCTTTTTACCGGCTTTTGCGTATACACCCTCTGCCTTTTTCATAAGGTGTTCGTACAGTTCGTCCACTTTAGGCAAAAGCTTTGCGGGGTCATCAAAATTGCTGTCAAATGTGCCGCCGCTGCCGGCCACAGTAAACAGCTCCACGGGATTACCGTCTTTCCCCTCGGCTGATAGCGTTACATACACATAGCTCCTTGGGAGTACTATGTTTGCAGAATAGCCGTCTGATGTCTGTATTATTTTTTCCTGCGAATCGCAATGTACGCTTATGGTTCTTGAAAGCAGACGGTCGTAACGTTTTTCTATAAGCCCGTCAAGCTCCCGCATAAAGTCTATATATGTTTGCTGGGGCAAATCCTTTATTTCTTCGTCTTTTTGGCGGCTACCGCTTTCTATTTGGGCTAAGCCTTTGTTTTCTTTTTGTATGCGTCCCGCCAAAAACGCAGCGTTCTCGCTCGCAGCGTTGACAGCACTTATAATGGCTTCTTTGCTTATATCGGTAGATGACGCAAAGCCATACATGCCGTCCTTATATACCCTTGCACATAGGCCTTTGGATTCGCTGCGTATATTCCTTACAAGGTTTCCCTTAAGCAAGGTAGTACGGCGCGTGCGGTTACGCTGTACGCGCAGTTCCGTCGATGCGCCCTTGGCAAAATACTCTTTCGCCAAATGCATAAATTCGTTTTGCAATGTACTCTCCTCCTATTGTATTTGCTCTATTTTAACACGCGGACATTTTAAACGCAATTTATCTATATAAGGGTGTCGGGTGTTTAATAGAAACGGGAATTGTATTCCCTGAAAATACTAAGTTGCGGTTTTTATGTTATACAGCAACAACTTTCACATCAAACAAAAAGCAATAATTTTAACAAATAGAGCTAAATTGCATATAAATGTAGCACTTACTTTTAATTTAGGCTGCTAAAAGCATTAGCAATTGACAGTATATAAAGCTTAATGTAAAATGCTTCTGCACAGGAGGGGGATATGAGCAAGAATTTAGAGGAACAAAGGCGTGTGTATGAAGGTATCACTTATTTCGACAGGGGTACGGTAACGGGCGAAGACGGCAAACGTTATGACCGCTTTGCCATACAGACGCATTTTGTACAGGTAGGCGAAAGCCAGTTTGATCTTGTAGCAAAATATGTAATGCCACTTTACCGCCCGGGAGACTGCCTGTCTTTTGGCGCAAAGGTTATGGCTATGTGTACAAGCAATGTATATAAACGGGAGGAGATAAAGCCCGGCTTTTTTGCAAACCTTATGTGGCGTTTTGCGGGCGTAAACTCCACTGGCATAGGTATGCACGAACCGCACAAGTTGCAACTTGTAATTAACGAGTGCGGGTTGCCACGGGTGCTGTTTGCGGCGTTTTTATCCGCAGTAACAAAGCCCTTTGGCGTAAAAGGTGTATTTTACAAGGTATGTGGCAGGGGTGTAGCCGGCATAGACGGCTTTTACGACCGCTCCGACTTTGACATATATAAGGATTTGGCACTTGTAAACCCCCCAAACGGGGACGAGCTTTGCAACGAGCTGTACGAAAAAACAGGCATACCAACAGTACTTATGGACGCCAACGATTTTGACCGCAACGTAATAGGTATATGCGAAGGTTTCCCGCTAAACGAGCAGCAATTACAGGACTCCATGCAGGACAACCCCTCGGGGCAAGGAGCGGAGCTTACACCGCTTATACTTATAAGACCGCTGTAATAGACAGCTTTACAATAGACTTAAGACTTGTTAAAACCCCAAAAACTGGGTATATTTATATTAGAAAGGAATGGTGAAACAATGAAAGTATTAGTAGAAACATCGGCACGCCATATGCACGTTACACAGGAACACCTTAAAATACTCTTTGGAGAGGAAGCACAGCTAAGCCACATAAAGGATCTGTCCCAGCCCGGGCAGTTTGCAAGCGGCGAAAAAGTAAAGGTTGTAGGCCCCAAAGGCGAATTATCTCTCCGCATATTAGGCCCCTGCCGCAAACAGACACAGATAGAAGTATCCTTTAGCGACGCAAGAAGCTTAGGCATCACACCGCCTGTACGTGAAAGCGGCCATATAGAAGGCTCTGCCGCCTGTAAACTCGTAGGCCCTAAGGGCGAAGTAGATTTAACAGAAGGCTTAATAGTGGCAAAGCGCCATGTGCACTTAACCCCCGAAACCGCCGAGAAATTAGGCGTTAAAGACGGGCAAATAGTAAGCGTTAAGGTAGACCAAGGCGGTCGCGCCTTAACCTTTGGCGATACAGTAGTACGCATAAACGAAAACTACTCAGACGCCATGCACATAGATACGGACGAGTCCAACGCTGCAGCCGCATTTGGCGAAGTATATGGCGAAATAGAGCTGTAAAAATATAAAATATATCTTCAAATTGTAAACAAAATCCCAGCTATTGCAGCTGGGATTTTGTCTTTATATTATACTAATCTAAACATTTTAACGAAAAGTTTTGCGGTTTTTTGCTTTTCTATAAAGTAAAATAAAACCAAAAAAATCAGTTCATCAGAGCATTGATAGTCTAAATTAGCATTATTATGCATAATATTTAACCCCCTTTTAAAAGGGGGTTAATGAGTTTCAGTTTTTGTTAAATGCCATTTTTATTGATTTTATAAATCCTAACTTGTTGCCATAGTTTAATGTGCCTTGGCGGTATATACGTATGGACAATAAGGCAAGAAGCACGGTTGTAGCAAGCAGCAAACCGCCGCTTAAAATGTACTGCCACATGGGCACCGTGTCTACAGCCGTTCTAAAGGGCATTACCATAAGGCTTGTAAATGGCACTATGGAGCCTGCAACAACTACTATACTATCGGGGTTAGTCATAGAGAACGATGTTATAAAATAGCCAATCATAAACAAGAAGCTTACAGGTGCCGTTGAAGAGTTTACGTCCTCCACCTTGCTGACTGTTGAACCTAAGGCCGCATACAAAAACAGGTAGAGTATATAACCTACAATTGTAAAGTAGAGATAGCTTATTAAATATTCCTTAGTCAATGTGCCGCTTAAAGCTTCTACTATAAATTGTGGCAAAAGCTCTTTGTTTAAAACAAAGCCTATATAGCCCGCAAGCGCCACTGTGCCAAGCTGTACTACCGCAGTAAGACCGCTTGCAGCAACTTTGCCGAGTATAAGGTTTGAAGCCTTGGTCGATGTAATTAAAAGCTCCATCGTACGGCTATCCTTCTCCCTTGCTATTACAGTACTTGTTATTTGGCCGTACATAATTACAAGCATATATATAATAAAGAGCAGTACAAACGCTACTATGGTGTTGCTTGTCCCGTCTTTACCAAGTACGGTTGTGGTACTTTCAACTTCTTTAGACTGAAGTGCTACAACCTCTTCCGGTGAAATCCCCTTTTGTATGAGCGTGTTGGATATATTCATCTGTTTTAGAATTTCAGACAACACAAGCTCCGCTTCAAACTCAAGCTTCCTATCAAGCCATATAGATTCGTACTTTAAAGCCTCCTCCACAACAAAGCCTTTTTTAAGCTCGTCATTTTCTATGGCCGCTACAAGTTCTTCACGGGAAGAAAATATCTTTTCGTCCTCAATTTGAAGCATGGGTTTTAGCATATTCCCCGTTTGCTCGTCCAAAAACACATAACCCGTGCTTTCTGTTATAATTTCGTAAGGGTTTTTCTCATCCTCTGCGGTTTCCGCGGGTGAAAACCAATCCATAAACCTCGGTACGTTAAACAGAATAAATACTATAAGCGCCATTATGATTGTAGTTATAATTGTGCTCTTTTTACCTAAAAGGGATTTAAACTCGTAGCCAAATACCAATTTAAAGTTTCTAAGTTTTTTCATGCTTCTTCACCTCCAACAAGGCTTATAAATATGTCGTTTAAGCTTGGTTCAAACATTCCAAAGCGTACTATTGTCCAACCCTTGTCCGTTATAAAGCGAAGCAAATCTTCTTGGCTGTATTGACTTTTTGTATCTATTACAAGGGAATCCCCGTCAAAAATTTCTGTTTGAACTTCGGGGAAAGCTTGTTTTATGGCTGTGTCCGCTTCGTTGACTTTTACATTTTCCCCCTTAAACAACAGTTTTCCAAAGCCACGTTCGCGTTTTATATCGTCCAAAGAACCTGTTAAAAGTATATCGCCCGAATGTATAAGGCATATATCGTCGCAGACTTCTTCCACATAGCTCATCTGGTGGCTTGAAAATATAACGAGTTTGCCTCTTTGTACAAAATCCGCTATGGCGTTTTTGAATATCTGAGCGTTTACAGGGTCAAGGCCCGAAAAAGGCTCGTCCAGAATAAGTATGTCCGGGTCATTTACGAAAGCTTGTGCAATCTGTATTTTTTGTTGGTTGCCTTTAGACAGGGTTTCCAAGGGCTTGTTTGAATAATCGTCCAGCCCGAAAAAATGTATCCACTCTTTAGCGCTGCGGATAGAATCTTCCTTGTTACCGCCACGGAGCCTTGCGAAATAAACAAGCTGCGGGAGCACCTTGTTTTTTAAATACATGCCCCTTTCCTCCGGCAGATAGCCTATGCGGTAGTCTTCGGGCTTAAACTCCTTGTTATCTATAAGAAATTGGCCGCTATTTTGGCGGAACACACCCATCATACAGCGTATGGTGGTGGATTTGCCTGCACCGTTCCTGCCGAGAAAACCCATAGCACGGCCAGATTGAACTTTAAAGCTTATACCGTGTAGTATCTCTTTTTCGCCATAACTTTTTTTAATGTCCTTTACTTCAAGTATCATGGCATTACCTCCCTGTTAATTATTAAGTCGAACTATACCTATACCATTGCATTATCCGCCGTTATTGTAAAATTTACGTGAATTTTGGGTGAATATCGCGTAAAGATACAGCCCGCCTCGTTTTGCGTTATTATGATATCACAATGATATCTTATCTTCAAGAGCTTTTTACTTTTTTTTCGTGAAAATTTTTCGATGATGTTTTGGTCACAGAAAATTCACGCCTTGCTCATTTTGTTTTTGATAAAAGCGTGTTATACTTAGGTGTAAACAAGTTTGGAGGTATTTGTTTTGTTTGGCAAGTTTATGAATAACTACTACTACGGCAAGGCGGGCAAGGGCGACTATAACAAGGAAAACCTACCCAAAAACCGTTGGCAACTCTTTTGGGAAATGCTGCGAGTGCGCTTTGGTGCATTGTTTCAATTAAACCTTATATCGGCAATATTTTTTGTGCCCCTGTTCTATATTGCGGCAAAGGGCTTTGAAAGCCTGCTGTCCTTGGCACAGGTAATTTTAACCGTACAACAAGGCGGCGAAAGCATAACGCCCGATATGGTAGCGGTCGCCGAAAACAGCGGCTTACATATGTACGCCATACTTTTTAGAACCTGCCTGTGGCTTGTACCCTGCATTATTATTACAGGCCCTGCTCAAGCCGCCATGGCATATGTAACGCGCAACTGGGCAAGGGACGAGCATGCCTTTGTGTTTTCAGACTTTAAAGACGCATTCAAGTCCAACTGGAAGCAGGCGCTTGTTATATCCGGCATTACGTCTTTACTTCCCCTGCTTATGCTAATGTCATGGCAGTTTTACGGACGTATGGCGCAAAACTCCGTATTTTTTGTAATACCGCAGATTTTTGCACTTATGGTGGGCTTCCTTTGGCTTTTAGGGCTCCCCTTTGCCTACCCTATGATTGTTACATACAATATGACAATAGGGCAGATAATAAAAAACTGCCTTTTACTGGCCATTGCAAAGCTCCCGCAAAATGTAGGTGTGCGCCTTGCTATGTTAATACCCGTAGCTATAGCATTTCTTGTATCGCTCTTTACACCCTATGCATTGTTTTCTTTAATGTTTTTAGGCGGTTACTACCTGCTGCTCGGCAACGCCTTATCGCGTTTTGTGTATGCCTCCTACACAAACGGGGTGTTTGACAAATACATAAACATAAAAATACCCGGTGCCGAAGTAAACAGAGGTATGATAAGCGAAGAAGAACTTGAAGGAATTTATGAGGATGAAAACTCTTTAGGAGAATCTAAAGATAAGGATTATGTATCTCCCTCCGACGAAAGCGGTAGCATAATTTAATGTATACGGATTTTGCCGCAGTATACGACCGCCTTATGCAAGAAGTAGACTATAAAGCCTTTGCGCTCGTATACGATAGTATTTTGCAAAACCACGGAGTCTATCACAACTCAAGCATAGTAGAATGTGCCTGCGGCACCGGTAATATAAGCATACCGCTTAGCGAAAACTACAACCTAACCGGTATAGATATATCAGAAGAAATGCTCTCGCGCGCCATGCAAAAGGCAAGGCAGGCGGGCAAAAGGATTACATTTATAAGGCAGGATATGCAGCAGCTTAAGCTGCACAAGCCGACCCAAGCCGTACTTGCAACCTGCGACGGGCCTAACTATTTAAGCTCTTTGGGCCTTAAGCATTTTTTTGAAGCGGCATACGCGGGCCTTTTGCCAAACGGCATAATATGCTTTGACATTTCAAGCGAATATAAGCTTAGAAATACTATAGCGGACAACACCTTCACGCTTAGTGACGAGGATATTTGCTATATATGGCAAAACAAGCTTGACAAGGATTCCGTATCCATGCAGCTTGATATATTCGTTAAAAACAAAGGTTTTTACGACAGGTTGATTGAATACCAACAGCAGTATATACACAGTGCAAAAAATATAATAAGCGCACTTGAAAATGCGGGTTTTACAAATATAAGCGTTTTTAACAAAGACCTTGACCCGCCTAAAGAAAAAGACGAAAGACTGTTTTTCGTCGCATCAAAAAAGGAGAACTATGTACGACACACCATTTGAAGCCATGGACGGCATGATTTATAACGCAAATGACGCCATAATGCGTATGACGCTTATGGGAGGACAGGCAAGGGTTATTATGTGCAGAACCACAAGAATGACACAGGCAGCACAGGACACACACCTTGCAAGCGACGCAGCGGCTGCAGCTTTTGGCCGTATACTTCCGGCAACTGCAATGCTAAGTACCGATTTAAAAACGCCAAACTCCTCTGTAACAGTTACATTTAACGGCAATGGCCCTGCTGGCAAGATAATATGCGTGGGCCATGGCGATACGCTTAAAATAACCGCAGACAACCCGCAGGCGGAGGTACCCCCGCTTAAAAACGGCGCACAGGACGTGCCCGCATATATAGGGAGCGAGGGCACTTTAACCGTTATTAAAGATATTGGCACAGGCGACCCTTATGTAGGGGTCAGCAAGCTAAAATCCGGCGGCGTCGGGGAGGATTTTGCGCTTTACTACACGGTATCAGAACAAGTACCGTCTATAGTTGCGCTCGGCTGTTTAAACGCTAACGGCACCGTTTTGTCAAGCGGAGGCATACTAGTGCAAGCACTCCCCGGAGCAGACGAAACAACACTTAAAATGCTTGAAGACAGAATACCTTTTTACAGCAACATAAGCCGTGAAATATACGACATGAGCATGCAGGTTCTTGCAGAAAACTGGTTTAAAAATATGGATCTTAAAATTCTCAGCTACGAGGAGCTTAAATTTGCCTGCGACTGCTCAAGAGAAAAAATGCGAAACGCACTTATAGCCGCGGGAAGAGCAGAGCTTGAAGACATGATACAGGAAAACAAGGACGTTGAAATGACTTGCTGGTTCTGCCGTACCAAGCATTCTTTCCCTGTTGACGAAATAAAAAATATGTTAAAGGAAGCTGATACAAGCCTATGAAACTTATAGACTTTGACAAGCATTTTGCGGATTTTTGGGTGGAATATCTGCACAGCCACATGGACGATTACGAATACCTTGACCAGTTTGAAAACGACATGGGGCATATATACGAAGTGTTTTTAGAAACACCCGCAGATTGGATCGACAATAAAAAGCCCTGCGAATATTTTGACAGTTTTTCTAACCCTGAGGAGCTTGTAAAAACCATTTCCGACTACATAAGGGAAGATATCCCTCTGCCAGAAATGCTTTTAAGCCGCATAGCATCACTTGAAAAAGCCACAGAAGAACAACTTTTAAAGCTTCTTAGCAGCGACCATTCTATGCACGAAAGAATGGTTGCAGTAACCCTTTTGCGTGAAATAGGCAGTGATAAACCTCTTAAAACCTATATAGACTGGATAGTAAAAGGCGAAGCCCGCGAGCTTATAGATAACGCCTTAGAAAGCCTTGAGCAGTTTGCAGAAAGCTTAGAAAGCGAGTTACTTACAGCGCTACCTAAGGCACAGGACGATGGCAAACAGGCGTTGTTGAGCTTGCTTTCACGCATAGGGCAAAGCGAAGAAGTCTACTCGGCCCTTTTAGACCTGTTTGAGCGTCTGCCAAAGCACCGCGCGGAGCTAAGCTCCTACATAGGTCGCTTGGGAGATGACAGGGCTTTACCGGTGCTTATGGACGCTGCAGCGGACGAAAACACCGGCTACCTTGACTATATAGAAATAAGAAACGCCATAGAGGAATTAGGCGGTGAAGCGCCTAAGCGCAGCTTTGACGAAAGCGACCCCGCTTACAGTATATTCAAGGACGAAGCATGAGCCAGCTTAAATGCCCAAAATGCAATAAGCTTTCAGACAGCGCATCGCGTGTATGCCCTTACTGCGGCACATATATGGGGGATTTAAGGCAAACGCCTACTCCGGCTGACGCTGTAAGCCTAAACCCCCGCCCCAAGCGCCGCGAGGAGCACGAAAAGCGTTCAACTAAGCTTAAGAACAAGAATAACAAATATTACTATAAAAAGCATGTAATAAACTGGGCATGGGTTACGGCTATATCATTTGTGCTTATGTTCTTTGCGTTTTTAGGCGCATATGTATATTTAAAGCTCACCCCTAACGGGCAAGTTATATTAGCACGCCACGGTAGGGATGCAAACGCCGCCGCTTACTGGACGGTTGCAGAAGAGCACCTAAACACAGGCGCTATACCTAAGGCGATAGAATTTGCAGAAAAAGCCTATAATATAGACCCTAATGCTCCCGATATTTACAAACAATGCTTCCTTCTTGCAGAAATATACGAAACCGCTGGAGATTTAGAGAACGCAAAAAAAACCTACCGTCTTATATATACGGATATAAAAGGTGATGGCGAAACCGTAAAAAGCATGAGGGTAAGCGCATACCGCAACCATATAAGGATTTTGCAATCGGAAAACCTTATAGCGCAGGCGGCAGATTTAATGCTTACCGCTTTTGAAAAAACCAAGGACAATTCTTTCTATAAAGAGCGTAGCCAGATAGTGCCATCACCCCCTACTGCAAGCCTTCCGGCAGGCCCACACACCTTTACGCAGGAGCTTACTTTTATTTCTGAAGGCGGTTATGACATATATTACGCCTTGGGTGATGAAACTCTCCCCGAAGAGGGTATACTATATACAGAGCCCATAATATTGACCGAGGGCGCCTACCAATTTAGGGCTATATGCGTATCGCGCGACCTTATGTCAGATGAGATGACCGTAAGGTATACTATATCCCTCCCCCGCCCCGTTGCTCCAAAGTCCAACTATGCGCCGGGTGAATACAAAAGGCCTTTCAGGGTAAAGCTCCGCAACATAGGCGACGACCCTGATGTACGCATATATTACACCGTGGACGGCTCAAGACCTTCTGAAAACAGCCCTGAGTTTACTGACGAAGGCATACTTTTACCCTCCGGCAACGTTATACTTCGTGCGATAACTGTAAACAAGTACGGCAAGTCAAGCAACGAGCTTCAGGTAAGCTATAAGATTGGCGGCAATGTAAAAAAACGCTTTAACGCAAAAGACAATGTTTCCGGCATGCCTATAATGGAGTACGATTATTCCAAATTTATAGAGCGTTTTGGCACACCGGATAAAGAACTTAAAGGTACCGATAAGCTTGTAAACGGCAGCTGTACCCTGCTTAAATACCCGTGGGGCGAGGCGCGTTTTACATTGCGTAATAATGGCAATTTGCTCTACTACCTTGATACCACAAACCCCGATATTAAAGGCCCCCGCGGCACTGCAATAGGGCAAAGTGTAAGCGATGTAAGCTCTCAGTTTAGGGACATGGGTCAGCCTGCAGGCCCTACCGGACACCGTGGCATATACTACGACCAAAGAATAGGCAACGCCGAATATATAGTGGATTCAGACGACCCATCATTTGGCCACCTAAACTACAGCTACCAAGACTACAACGCCCTGCACACGGGTACAGTATATCTTAGCTATCACATAGAATCCGGACGCGTAACACGCATTACGTACAAATATACGGAGTTTATGCAACCAAATATAAGATAAGTTTATCAAACGAAAGGAGTATCAAATGAACGAACCAAGTGAACAAAGCAAAAAGCTTATGAAATATTTTTTCATAGCTCTTGTTGTGATGACGATTATAAACACCATTATAATCCCCGCTGCAACACGCAAAAAAGTGACAGAGGTAAGCTACAGCCAGTTTAAAGGCTTCCTTGCAGAGCGCCAAGTGTCGGAGGTGTTTATAGACACGAGCGAAAACAAAATAGTATTCGCAACCGGCAGAGGCCCGGGGGGTCTGTTGTACCAAACCGGCATGGTGAACGACCCGGCCCTTATACCCATGCACGAAGACGCCAATGAAAACTACAGCGCACCCATACAGGAACAGACATCCTTGCTTACCACATTTATTGTAAGCTGGGTGTTGCCCATACTGTTTTTCTTCCTTATAGGGCGCTTGCTTAGCCGCCAGCTACAAAAGCACATGGGCGGTGGCATGAGCGCTATGCAGCTTGGAAAATCAAACGCCCGCATATATGTACAGAACAAGACGGGCATAACATTTGAAGACGTCGCAGGACAAGAAGAAGCCAAGGAAGCCCTTAAAGAGGTGGTCGACTTCCTGCACACACCCAAAAAATACGAGGAAATAGGCGCCCAAATGCCAAAAGGCGTACTGCTTGTAGGCCCTCCCGGCACGGGTAAAACACTGCTTGCAAAGGCAATAGCTGGCGAAGCGGGCGTGCCATTTTTCTCTATATCTGGTTCTGAATTTGTTGAAATGTTCGTCGGCATGGGTGCTGCAAAAATACGCGATTTATTTAAAACCGCCGAGGAGAAAGCCCCCTGCATAGTATTTATAGACGAGATAGATACCATAGGTAAAAAGCGCGAAAGCACAGGTATAGGTGGCGGTAACGACGAAAGAGAACAGACTTTAAACCAGCTTCTTGCAGAAATGGACGGCTTTGACAGCAAGAAGGGCGTTGTGCTGTTAGCTGCAACCAACCGACCCGAAATATTAGACCCCGCTTTAACCCGCCCCGGTCGCTTTGACCGTAGAATACCCGTTGAGCTCCCAGACCTTCAGGGTAGGACGGATATATTAAAGGTACACATTAAAAAGGTTAAAACAGACCCCGGCATAGACTTACACCATGTAGCTAAAGCGGCAGCAGGTACTAGCGGTGCAGACCTTGCAAACATTATAAACGAGGCAGCTTTGCGTGCCGTACGCGATAACAGGAAACGTGTTTCACAGAGGGATTTAGAAGAATCCATAGAGGTCGTGCTTGCAGGCTACGAAAAGAAAAACGCCGTATTGAACGAGAAAGAAAAGCTTATAGTCGCTTACCACGAAATAGGCCACGCATTGGTCGCAGCAAAGCAAAAAGATTCCGCACCTGTGCATAAAATCACAATAATCCCCCGTACATCTGGCGCCTTGGGCTTTACGATGCAGGTTGATGAAGACGAGCGTTTCCTTATGAGCAAGGAGGATTTGGAAAACAAAATCGCCACAATAACAGGCGGTCGCGCCGCGGAAGAAGTTGTGTTTAAATCCATAACGACAGGCGCTACAAACGATATAGAAAAAGCAACGCAAATAGCAAGAGCCATGATTACACGCTTTGGTATGTCAGAGGAATTTGGCATGGTGGCATTTGAAAGGGATTCAAACCCCTACCTTGGCGGGCAGATGGTATCCACATGCTCTGCAGAGACAAACGCCAAAATAGACAAGATGACCGTTGACCTTGTTGAGGAACAGTACCTAAAAGCCAAGAACATACTTGCAGAAAACATAACAAAGCTCCACGAGCTTGCTAAAAACCTATACGAAAGAGAAACTCTTACAGGCGAAGAATTTATGGAAATCCTAAACGCCCCAATAAAACCCGCAGCAATAACGGCGGAGTAACGCTAATTTCACATTTTAACACTTTCAATTAGTGTAATTGTACAATTCGCATAAAACCACATAAAAAAGAGTGTCCGTTTTGGCTTTAAGCTCAAACGGACACTTTTTTATATCAATCTAAATAGTTAATATAAGGAGAAACACAGGATTTTTTTGTTTTAGCAAAACCGAATAATGGAGATAAATATAAAACGGAAAAAGACAAGTTTATAAAAGCATTAATGTGCGGGATTAGTGTTAGTATTACTAATTAAAAAAATTAATGCACAGATGAAAAAATTTCTCTGTGCATTAATAGGTCAAAATAATATTAAGCTCTTAAATCTTCATACTCCGGAGTTTTGTCAAATACGTGTTTCACATAGGGACAAAGCGGGAGTATTTTTTTGTTTTGCTCCCTTGCAACTTCGGTAAGCAGCTTAACCATGCGCGCGCCTATGCCTTGACCGGCATAGCCATCTTCTACATGGGTGTGGCTTGCAATCCAAAGGCTTGCACTGGGTGCGTACTCGCATACACCTATGAGTTCTTCGCCGTCATAAGCTGCGATACGATTGTTTTGGTCTTCATGTACAATACTAATCATTCTTTTTCCTCCGCCCAATAAAGTGCCGCACGAACAGCCCTATCCCAACCTGACAAAGCCTTCTGTCGGTCTATTTCTGCCATCGATGGGATAAACTCGTCCTGTGCGTTCCAAACACGACTTATGTCGTGCATATTATCGTATACCCCAACAGCGAGCCCCGCAAACAGCGCGGCACCTAAAGCTGTGGTTTCTAATACTTCGGGCCTTATAATTTGCACACCCATGATGTCACTTTGGAACTGCATAAGGAATTTGTTAGCGCTAGCACCGCCATCAACGCGCATGTTCTCCGGCATTTTGCCAGAGTCCTTAGCCATTGCATCAAAAAGGTCACGGCTTTGGTAGGCTATGGATTCAAGCGCCGCACGCACTATATGCGCGCGGTTTGTGCCACGTGTCATACCGACAAGCGTTCCACGGGCATACATGCTCCAGTATGGCGCTCCAAGTCCCGTAAATGCCGGTACTAAGTATGCGCCGCCGCTGTCTGGGACGGACTTTGCTACTTCCTCACTCTCCATGGCACTTGTGATTAATTTAAGTTCGTCCCTAAGCCACTGTATTGTAGCTCCACCCATGAATATACTGCCTTCAAAGGCATATGTGGGCTTGCCCTGCAAACGCCAAGCGGTAGTTGTAATTAGGTTTGAGTTTGAAAGCCTAAACTCTTCCCCTATGTTCATAAGCATAAAGCAACCTGTGCCATAGGTATTTTTCGCCATGCCCTTTTCAAAGCAGGCTTGGCCAAAAAGTGCTGCATGCTGGTCGCCAACAAGCGCTGCAACCGGTATAGGCACACCTAAAATATCTTCATCTAAAAAGCCTATTACACGGCTTGTGTCTACAACCTGTGGAAGTATTGCTTTTGGAATGTTAAAAAGCCCCAAGAGTTCATCGTCCCACGCTTGCGTGTTTATGTTAAACAGCATGGTTCTTGATGCGTTTGTAGCGTCTGTCACATGCGGGTGGCTTTTTACCAAATGCCATGCTAAAAAGCTGTCAACCGTGCCAAAGCAAAGTTCGCCATTTTGCGCTCTATCCTGTAAGTTTAGGTGTTCAAGTATCCACTGAATCTTTGTGGCGGAAAAATACGCGTCCGGCACAAGGCCAGTCTTGCTGCGTATGGTTTCCGTATGGCCCGCCTGCTTTATTTTTTCAACGAGGTCTGCTGTGCGCCTACACTGCCACACTATTGCGTTGTAAACGCATTTGCCTGTTTTCCTGTCCCAAACGAGAGTGGTTTCACGCTGGTTGGTGATGCCTATGGCGGCAATTTCAGATGCGCTTATACCGGCCTTGCGAACGGCCGCACGCAGTGATTCCGTCTGCGAAAACAGTATATCCTCTGGGTCGTGCTCAACCCAGCCGGGCTTTGGATAATGCTGCTTAAACTCTTGCTGAGCGGAAGCCATTACCCTACCTTCGGGGGTGAAAACCACCGCCCTTGAAGAAGTAGTACCTTGGTCGAGCGCCACTATATAGCGTTTGTTCATAAGATGTCCTCCTCAGTCTAGGCGTATGCCGTAAAGCTTGGGGTCTTTTGAGCAGGTGCCTATTACCAAAATATCGTCATACACAGCTGGACTTGCGTCTATTTGACCGGAAAGCTTAAGCGTGCTTAAAGTTTGGCCGGTTAAGCCGTCCACCATGGTCAAAAGACCACTGGAATCCGCCTGTATTATGTATGCTTGTCCGTCCGTTGCATATACGGCGACGGGCGAAGACACTGTTTCTTCTTTTAAGGGTAACTGCCATACGACACTGCCGTCGTTTTTATTTAGGCAGTATAGGCGAGAACCGCCTTCCTTTACGCTGTTTACTGTAAAGTAAACATAGTTGCTCAGTATATTTTCGCCTATAACAGGGCTTGCCTTGCAACCCGCTCTTTCTGATTTGTCATACTTGGCTTCGACTGTAAATTTCCAGTTTTCTTCACCGCTTGAGGCATCAAGGCTTCTTATTACGGCTTCTCCTTTTTTACGGCTGCGGTTAAAAACAGTTGTGCCTGTGTATAGCGATAGGCTATCGTCTTGGTTAAGGTCCAGCGCTACTGTGGCATCAGTGTTATCGCCCGCATCAAAGAGCCATACGGTTTGCATTGTGGTGGAATCTATACAACGCACAAATCCTTGCTTGTCTGCTGAAAATATGTATTTACCGTACATAGCAACAGAGCTTTCGATGCTTAGGCTGGGGTTATCTTGCTTGCCCTTGCTGCGCTGGTAAAGCACATCAGGTGTAACAGTAAGCTTCATGCCATCCGCGTTTGCAAAGTCAAAATCAGTATTCATTTTAACTGTATATAGAAGGCCGTTTTCGCCACCCAAAATCATAGTGTCGCTCGAACGGTCAAACAATGGTGTTCCATCAAAGGCACCGTTTGTAGCATACTGCTCTTGGTTTTTGTTTTTGCGGCCATTAATGAACAACAGTTTTTCTTGGTTTAGTAAGTTGTAAACATAAAAGCCTATGTCTCCCGTTTTGTTTGTAAGCTTTGATACGCCTTGACCAAACGCCAGCACTGGCATACCCTGCGGGTCTATAGCGGCACTGCTCTTTAGAGGGAAACCTACGTCTATCGGCTTGCGTGTTGCAACGCCGTCGTTTAAATCGAAGAAATAAACATTGCCGTCCTGTGCGGGTACTATTACTTCACGCAGAGGGGAAACGGCCTTTTTCTCTTCCGTGATATTCATGGCTTCGCGCAGTTCTTTTGACCATTTTATTATTGCGGGTTGGCCCGTCCAGCCGACGCCGTAAAGCGTACCGCTGCTTGTGCGCAGACTACCTAAGTCCGCTTCCCACATTACGGTCATCTGTTTACGCTGTATGTTGGCTTCGCCATGTGCGGCGTTGCGCCTGAAGTTATCCCCGCGGAATGTGAATACACCGCCTGCGTATGTGGTGTATTTGTCGGGGGCTGGCATATTAAGCTCGTCCGCACGGGAATAGTTCTTCTGGAGCTTGGAGCCTAAAAATACGCTGTCTTTATAGCTTTTGTTTGATGGCTTTGTGGAATCCGCAGCGGCAGCAGAGAAAGACGGCATCACAGGCGCAGGCGTAGACAAAACGGTATTCTGCGCCTTGGGGGCTGCCTCTTCTTGGCTTTCCGCTTGCTCTACCTGTACAACAGGAGTCTGAGTTGCAAATGTGTCTGCTATATAAGGCGTTGTTGTTTCCACAACGGGTTCCTCCGCCTGCTCTACATTTGACGATTCTTCCGTTGATAGAAGTTGACTTTCAGGCATACTTATGCCGCTATCGTCTGGAGCAACCTGCACTATGCTTATCTGCGCCGTAGGCATAACAGACGCTGAGAACACATTTTCGTTAAATGTGTCCTGTGTATCTTCCGGCGCTTGAGTAGATACGACTACCGCAGAAACCTGCGACTGCTTATCTTCTTCCTGTGCTTTAGGAATGCTTGTCGCGTCCGCATCTATTACTATTACTGCAGGAGCCGGCGTTTGTTCTATTGTTTCGCCAGACTGTGTGTTTTTTTCTTCGGGCGGTTGTTCGGTTATTATGGGCTGTGGAGTTATTACAGGCGCCTGCGTTATTACAGGTGGTTGCGTTACAACTACGGGTTCTGCGGTGGGCTTGGTTATGTTTAGCTGTATGCCCTTAGCGTCAGCTATCCATGTTTCGCCGTCCAAAACGCCCGCATAGACAACACCTTCAAACTCGTCTTCAAATACGACAGTATAGGTCCAGAGCTTGCGGCTTTCATCCATTACGTTGCTGGTACCGGCTATTATATCCCCGTTTTCGTTGCGTATACGCACGTTTTGTACGGATTTGTCTGTGGTTATTGTAAATACGTTTTTGCCGCCGGTAAGTCCGTAGGGTTCTGCGGTTTCAAACTTGACTATTTTAGCTTTTTCTTCTTCCTTGCCTAAAATGCTGTCAACAACACCAGCAACGGGCTTTCTTACCGTGCCGAGTATTCCCTTTGAGTCCTTAGGCACAACAAAATACAGAAGTGCAATAAGTATAATTGCAAGCCCTACAATCCCCATTAATACGAAGATCCATCTGTTCCTTGGTTCGTCTTCGTAGTAATCGTCCTCTGTATAAAGGCGTGTGCCGGGTGGGAAGCTATCGTAATCGTCGTAACTTGTAGGCCTGTCGAACCTTTCAAAAGGGTCGTTTAAGGGAAGTGGCGCATTGTCTTCGCTGTAGGAAGCCCTGCGCACCTCCTGCATTCTCTCGCCCCCGTCGGGCCTTTTATGCCTGTCCGACCTGCGATTCCTCGGTTGACGATTATTTTGATTATATGACAAAATATTCTCCTTTCCTGCGGTGTGGGTATATACTGCCTAATCTGCAAGCAATCGCCTTGTAAACCAAGGCGATTTAATTTAGAACAAAAGCTTTTCTTCTATAAAGCTCTTAAGCTCGTCTATATTTATGCGCACCTGCTCCATGCTGTCTCTGTCGCGCACGGTAACGGTATTGTCTTCTAATGTATCAAAGTCCACCGTTATGCAATAGGGCGTGCCTATTTCGTCTTGGCGGCGGTAGCGCCTGCCTATGGAGCCGGATTCGTCATAATCCACAAGGAAGTATTTGCTTAAATTATCCCTTACTTCGCGTGCCTTATCCCCCAACTTGTTTTTCTGAAGCGGTAAAACGCAGGCCTTGTATGGAGCAAGAGCCGGGTGCAGGTGAAGCACGGTACGGCTGTCGTTTTCCAAAGTTTCTTCTTCGTAAGCATTGCAAAGGAAGGCAAGCAACACGCGGTCAGCCCCTAAGGAGGGCTCTACAACGTAGGGTATAAAGCGCTCGTTTGTTACGGGGTCTATATATTCAAGGTTTGTGCCGCTATGGTTTTGGTGGGCTTTAAGGTCGTAATCCGTCCTGTTGGCTATGCCCCAAAGCTCTCCCCAGCCAAAGGGAAACAGGAATTCAAAGTCCGTCGTCGCCTTGGAATAGTGGCTTAGCTCCTCTTTTTCGTGGTCACGGGTGCGCAGAGCTTCTTGCTTGATGCCAAGATTTAAGAGCCATTCCTTACAGAAGTTGCGCCAATAGTCAAACCACATGTCGTCTTCGCCCGGCTTGCAGAAAAACTCAAGCTCCATCTGCTCAAATTCTCTCGTTCTGAATATGAAGTTGCCGGGCGTTATCTCGTTGCGGAAAGACTTGCCTATCTGCGCTATACCTAATGGCAATTTGCGCCTTGTTGCGCGTACCACGTTTTTAAAGTTGACAAATATACCCTGTGCGGTTTCGGGGCGCAGATAAAGCTCCGTCCCTCTATCTTCCGTAACGCCTTGGTGCGTTTTAAACATAAGGTTAAACTTGCGCACAGCGGTAAAATCCATCTTACCGCAAGAGGGGCAAGGAATTTTGTTTTCTGATAAATAGGCGCTTAATTCTTCGTCAGTCATGCCATCGGCATGCACTTCAAGGCCTTTTGCCTGCGCCCAATCTTCTATTATTTTGTCTGCACGGAAGCGCTCCTTGCAGGCACGGCAGTCTATAAGCGGGTCGTTAAATGTACCCACGTGGCCGGAGGCTACCCATACTTCTCTGTTCATAAGTATGGCGGAATCCAGCCCGACGTTTGTTGCGGATTCCTGCACGAATTTCTGCCACCAAGCTTTTTTGATGTTGTTTTTTAATTCCACACCAAGAGGACCGTAGTCCCAAGTGTTGGCAAGACCGCCGTATAATTCGCTACCGGCATATATAAAGCCGCGGTTTTTGCATAATGCGACCATTTTATCCATAGTAAGTTTTTCTTCAGGCATAATAAAACCCCCTTAAGTATTACAAATATTGTATCTATTGCGCCTTATTATGTCAAGAAAAGGCGAGACTTAAGCCTGTAAATTTACACTTATTTACTTCGCGTTTATTGTTTTTCTGGTTATGTATTTAAAAAACTGTTTCTTTTTTTTACTTCGCCGTGCTATAATAAGAAAAAATTTACAGGAGTGAAAACATGAAGACAGACATTCAGATTGCTCAGTCCGTCAAAACGGAAAAAATCTCAGTTATAGCCAAAAAATATAACATACCGGAAGAATACCTTGTCCCCTATGGGCTTGATAAAACAAAAGTAAAGCTAAGTTACCTGGACAAAAATAAGAAAAAAGGCAAATTAATACTCGTTACCGCAATAACTCCCACCCCCGCAGGCGAAGGTAAAACCACTACATCGGTAGGTTTAGCGGACGGCCTTAGTAAGATAGGCAAGAAAACCTGCGTTGCCCTGCGTGAGCCTTCTTTAGGGCCGGTATTTGGCATAAAAGGCGGCGCCGCAGGCGGAGGTTACGCACAGGTTGTACCTATGGAAGACATAAACCTGCACTTTACGGGGGACTTCCATGCAATAGGTGCGGCAAACAACCTGCTTTGCGCCATGGTAGACAACCACATACACCAAGGCAACGCGCTTAAAATAGACCCTAAACGCATAATACTTAAACGCTGTGTAGATATGAACGACCGTTTTTTACGCCAAACCATAGGCGGCCTTGGCGCTCGCGGCAACGGTGTTACAAGGCAAGACGGCTTTAACATAACAGTCGCAAGCGAGGTTATGGCAGTTTTATGCCTTTCAGAAGACTTTCAGGATCTTAAAAAGCGTTTAGGCAACATCATAGTAGGCTACAATTACGATAACGAACCAATTACCGCCAAGGACTTAAAAGCCCAAGGCGCCATGGCTGCACTTTTGCGCGATGCACTAATGCCAAACCTTGTTCAGACGCTTGAAGGTACCGCGGCATTTATACACGGCGGGCCTTTTGCAAACATAGCCCACGGCTGTAACAGCATTTTGGCTACCAAGATGGCACTCCAAACGGCAGATTATGCAGTTACGGAAGCCGGCTTCGGTGCAGACCTTGGTGCAGAAAAATTCTTAGACATAAAGTGTCGCACGGCGGGTCTTAAGCCTGACGCGGTTATAATAGTAGCTACAGTAAGGGCATTAAAAATGCACGGTGGCTTGAGCAAGGACGAGCTTACGCACGAAAACTTGGAAGCGCTTGAAAAGGGTATTCCAAACCTGCTTCAACATATAGATAATATTAAAAATGTATATGGGCTTCCGTGCGCAGTCGCTATAAACCGTTTCCCCTTCGATACAGAAAAAGAGACAGAACTTGTAGAAAAACTCTGCCGCGAACACGGTGTTAAGGCAGTGCTAAGCGAAGTATGGGAAAAAGGCGGCGAAGGCGGAAAAGAGCTTGCCGAAGAAGTCGTACGCCTGTGTGAAGAAAAATCCGAATTAAGCTACTGCTATGACAGCGAAGACAGTCTGGCAGAAAAAATAGAAAAAATAGCCACAAAAATTTATCATGCGGACGGTGTCGAATACAACCCTACGGCAAAAAGGGAATTAAACAAACTTCAAAAATTTGGCTTCGGATCTCTACCCGTATGTATGGCAAAAACGCAGTATTCATTTAGTGATAACCCTAAATTATTAGGTGCGCCCAAGGGATTTAAAATAGAAGTTGCGGAGATAAGAATAAGCGCAGGTGCCGGTTTTGTTGTAGTGCTTACTGGCGATATTATGACAATGCCTGGACTTCCCAAGGTACCTTCCGCCGAAAACATAGACGTGGACGAAGAAGGCAAGATAAGCGGTTTGTTCTAAAAAAATTACGAATAATCTTAAAAAAATATACATTTTGCGTTTTTTGTGTTATAATCGCCAAAAACAAACAGGAGGAAGCGCATGTTTATACTACCAAAATACTCTGAACCGGATTTTAGCCAGCTCAAAGGCTGCCCCAACGCTAAGTTTGTTCCCTGCCCCAAGGACGGCGTAGCGCCCGAAAACTTCCATGCGATGAGCATTTACCCCGAATACTTTAATGTAGATGGCGAATGGCTCCTTGCCGAGGAAAGCCGTATGGACTGCGTGCCCGTGCTTGAGGGCGGCAAAATACTTATAAAAGAATTTAGAAACCTTAAAGAAGGAGAGCTTGTCGCAGTAGGCCGCACCGAGGACGGGAGTGACGGCATATTCCTGCACGAAAAAGCCTTTGTACAGGCGGAAGAAAGCGAGCAGGCATTCGCTTTCAGGCAGAACCGTTCACGCGAAACCGCATTCTCAAAAGACTATGACGAGCTTTATGAACTGCTTGAGCACGAAAAAGAGCATGGCAAAATACTCTGGGTAATGGGCCCTGCATGCGCCTTTGACCACGATACCAGGGATTCCTTGTCAAAGCTTATAAAGGCGGGTTATATGCAAGCCCTTCTTACAGGCAACGCCCTTGCCACGCACGACCTTGAAGCCGGTCTTTTCGGCACGGCACTCGGCCAAAACGTTTACACCCAAGAAAGCGTAATAAACGGCCACTACTGCCATTTAGACCTTATAAACAAAGCACGCGAAGCGGGTTCTAT
Source organism: Eubacteriales bacterium (assembly GCA_030532025.1). Classification (GTDB taxonomy): domain Bacteria; phylum Bacillota; class Clostridia; order Christensenellales; family Aristaeellaceae; genus DTU024. Next base: position 3,926 of record JAUNLY010000001.1, on the reverse strand, counting down.
AGAAAATTTGATAAATAAATATAATATCAAGGACGGCATAATAAAAACCTGTATTGAAGAAAATGTCCCAATAGTGCTTGCAGGCTCCATAAGGGACGACGGTCCCCTCCCCCCCGTATACGCAGACGTATACGAAGCTCAAGACGCCATGCGACATGAGGTACGGGACGCTACCACAATAATAGCGCTTGCCACAACACTGCACACAATAGCCGTTGGCAATATGACCCCCTCCTACAGGAAACGGGACGGCGTACTTCGTCCGGTATACTTCTACAGCGTAGACGTGTCGGAATTCCCCCTAAATAAACTCCGCGACCGCGGCAGCCTTTCAAGCCGCACAATAGTCGCCAACGTGCAAGACTTTGTAACACAGATAGCCAAGAGACTGGTTCCTTAAGGCGTAAATGTATTAATAATCACTCAAATTCAAAACAAGAAAAACCTTTTCGTACATCTATGCGGAAAGGTTTTTTGTATATATAGACACTGATTTATAAGGCATTAAGATTTATATTTATATTAGAATCTCACCAAAAACAACATCATTTTAAAAAAGACAAAAAGGCGAAATTCCCTTATATACCAATCGGTTTCAAGGGAATTTGTTTATGTGTTGTTAAGGCATAAGAATTTGACAGAAGATAATGTGATGAATATAATATAAAATATAAAAAGGCGAATGCCTTAAAACCGAATGGAGGAATTTATATGACACTCAAACGTATCTTCGCTTTGGTGTTCGTTGCGGCTATGCTTACGGCTTTTGTCGCAGTACCGGCGGAGGAAACAATCGAACTGCGCGTACTTAACTACCGCGACATGACAAGTCCCAACGCCATGGACGAAACAGAAATCATCTGGAAAGCTTTTGAAAAAGCCAATCCTGACATTAAACTTATAATGCAGGACGAGTTTAACGAGCCCTTCCATCAGGCGGTCGAAGCCTATGCAGCAGCGGGCAACCTACCCGATGTAATATACACATGGCCATCCGGACGTTCAACCACCTTGCACACCAAGAAGCTCCTTAAAGATTTAACGCCCCTTATTGAGCGCGACAAAATACAGGGTGAATATCTCCCCTTAACGCTTGACCCCAACCAGCAGGCAGGCGGCTACCAAGCCATAATGTCCATGGGTATAACCGCTTCCCACACCTTCTATGTAAATACCGAAGTATTAAAAGACGCAGGTCTTGAACCCGCAAAAACCTATTCCGAGCTTGTAGAACAGGTACCGGTTCTTAAAGCCAAGGGCTATGAAACCGTGCTTATGCCAAACCAAGACACATGGGTAATGCAAAGCTGCTTGTTCTCAATGGTAGCAGGTCGTTTCTGCGGCGAAGGCTGGGAGAAAAAAATACTCTCAGGTGAAGCCAAATTCACCGACCCTGATTTTGTGAACGCACTTAACTTCATAAAGCAAATGTACGACGACGGTGTTCTTGACAGAACAACATTGGCAGTCGGCTACGGCGAAGGCCCGAGCCTGTTTGCAACCAACGCTTCAGCATACTACATAGACGGCGACTGGCGTGTAGGCGCATTCATTACAGATGCAAGCACAAACCAAGCCTTGATAGACCCCGAAAGACAGAACAACTTTAAGCTCACAGTTTTCCCCGAAATAGACCTTGACGGCGTAAAATTCAACCGTTCAAACTCCGCAGTAATAGCCACGGGCTTTGGCATAAACGCCAACCTTGAAGACGGCTCCCCCAAGCTGGAAGCTGCATGGAGGCTTGTAAAATGGCTGGTAAGCAAGGACGTATTAACTTACAGGCTTGAAACCGGCGGACTGCCAGGCCCTGCCCGCACCGATATAGACTACGATTCCTTAACGCTCGAACCTTTACAGGTTGCTATCGCAAACCTTGCCACCGAGTATGACAAGGCCACCGTAGTTATAGACGGCGTTTTTGAAGGCCCCGTTTATACACCTTTGAACGACGGCCTGCAAGCCATAGGCCTTGGCACACAAACACCCGAAGAAGTAGCAAAAGCCACGCAAGATGCCTTTGACGCTTGGAAAGCTTCCAAATAACATTTATTTAAAACAAGGTAAATATTAACACATGGGGAGGTTACAATGAAAACACGACATGAAAAAAGGACAGCATATGCAGTGCTTGTGCTGCCCGCGGTAATCATATATTTGGCCGTTGTAACCTTCCCTACCATTTTTTCGGTGCTTTTAAGCCTTACAAATTACAACGGCGGGCCTATATTCGGTAACCCGGACATACAATTTGTAGGGTTTAAAAGCTACCTGTGGATGTTTACAGAGCCTGCGGGCAACTTCTACACGGCACTAAAAAACAATATGCTTATTGTCGGGGTATCCGTACTTGGCCAGATACCGCTCGGCTTTATGCTTGCATATATTTTATCTCGCAAGCTGATTTCACGGGGAAATAGCTTTTTCCAAACCATGATATACCTGCCCAACGTAATATCCTCAATAATTATAGGCGTGCTATTTAACTCCATAATATACGGACGCAATTCGGTATTGATGGATATAAGGCGCATTTTTAACCCAAGTGCCGTATATACCATAAGCAACAAGCCTATGGTGCCTGTACTTTTAGTTATACTGTGGATGTATACAGGCTTTTATATGATTATATTCTTAGCTAACATGCAGCGCATAAACCCCTCTGTAATTGAGGCGGCAAGGATAGACGGCGCAAAGGAATCCGACATATTGCTGCATATAACACTGCCGGCACTTGCGGGAGTTATAATAACAACTGCAATACTTGCAATATCCGGTTCCCTTAAAACATTCGACCTGCTATATGCAATGACTAACGGCGGCCCCGCAGGGCAAACCAGGGTGCTCTCGCTGTATATGTACCAATCCGCATTCCAAGGCGCACCAAACTACCCGCTTGCAAATGCCATATCGACCGTTATGGTTATTATAAGCATGATACTTATAGTAATAGTAATGGGGCTTGGCAAAAAGTTTAACAAGGAGGAGGCTTAATATGGATAACCGTAATATATCTCCGATAGCCAAGGCAGTCGTATACGCAATAATGATATTGTTTACCATATTAACCGTTTATCCTATTTTTTGGCTGGTACTCCAATCCTTTAAAACCAATACGGACTACCTTACCCACAACAAGCTTGCGTTTCCAACCGCAATTTACTTTGGTAACTACAGTTTTGTTATGAAGCAAGGCAATTTCTTTATGTTTTTTAAAAACAGCGTAATTTATGCCGCCGTTACGGTAAGCGCTGTCGTAATGCTATCAAACATGGCGGGCTTCGCTTTTGCAAAACTTAAATATAAAATAACTAAATTCTTACATGCTCTGTTTATAATAGGAATTTTGCTTACACTGCAATCCATGCTTATACCGCTGTTTTTAATGGTAAACGCAGCAAGTCTGCACAACACTCGGCTTGCTGTGCTTATCCCCTATATAGCACTCGGGCTTCCCATGGGCGTATACCTTTGCACGGACTTTGAAAAAAGTATACCCGACGAGCTAATCGAAGCTGCACGTATAGACGGTGCCGGCTACCTGCGAATTTTTGCAAGCGTTGTTTTACCAATGTGCGCGCCCGTCTCTGTAACACTTGCTATAATTACATTTACAAGTACTTGGAACGAGTTTGTGCTTATGAGCCTTATGACATCGTCTGAACAGCTAAAGGCCATTCCCTATATGGTTGGGCGCTACGCTGGTGCCCTTGGCTCAGACTACGGTAAGCTATTCACCTCCCTAACTGTAGCGCTGGTACCTATACTGATATTTTACTTTATATTTAGAAACCAGATCACCCTTGGTGTCGCTGCAGGCGCTGTTAAGGGCTAAAAAATCCGTAAAACAATTCAAATTTATATACAAACATTTAAAAGTAAAACCGCCGTTAAATCAGGCGGTTTTAATTAGATATGCGTCTAAC
>JAUNLY010000055.1 GCA_030532025.1 Eubacteriales bacterium | reverse complement strand
GCTGTAAGTCTTGATTTTACTCGCTTTCTTTGTCCATAGGTTTCATTGTCGGGAAAAGCAGCACATCGCGTATTGACTCGCTGTCTGTGAGCAACATTATCATACGGTCTATACCTATGCCAAGGCCGCCTGTCGGGGGCAAGCCGTATTCTAAGGCGTTTAAGAAATCCTCGTCTACTTTGGAGTTTGTATCCCCAAGCAGTCTGCGTGCTTTTACTTGGTTTTCAAAGCGCTCGCGCTGGTCTATAGGGTCGTTTAACTCGGAGAATGCGTTGCCACCTTCGTTTTTGCATATAAAAAACTCAAAGCGTTCGGTCATTGAGGGGTCATCGCTCTTGCGTTTGGCAAGAGGTGAAATTTCCACCGGATAGTCTATTATAAAGGTAGGTTGTATAAGGGAATCCTCTACATATTCGTCAAAGAGCTTTTCAAGGCAATGTCCCTTTGTGTCCCCTTTTTCTGTTTTTATGTTGAGCTTTTTAAGCTCTTCTCTCGCCTGTTCGTCGCTTTCCCATGTATAGTAATCTATACCGCTTTTTTGCTTTACGGCTTCCGCCATGGTAATCCTTGGCCACGGAGCCTTAAGATGTATTGTTTCGCCTTGGTAGGGTATGTCTGTGGTGCCTAACACCTTAAGAGCCACATATTCGTACATTTCTTCGGTAATGCGCATCATTTCGTTATAGTCCACATAGGCTTGGTAAAGCTCTATTGAGGTGAACTCCGGATTATGGTAGCGATCCATGCCTTCGTTCCTAAATATTCTGCCTATTTCGTATACCTTTTCTACGCCACCTACAACAAGGCGTTTTAAATAAAGCTCTGTTTCTATGCGCAGATACATAGGTATGTCCAATGTGTTATGGTGTGTAACAAAGGGCCTTGAAGCAGCGCCTGTTTCTAAGGTGTGGAGTATAGGTGTATCGACCTCTAAAAAGCCGCGATTATCCAAAAATTCGCGTATCGCGTTTATTATTTTACCCCGCTTTATAAATGTATCTTTAACTTCGGGGTTTACTATCATATCAAGATAGCGCTGGCGGTAGCGCAAATCCATATCCTGCAAACCGTGGAATTTTTCGGGCAGGGGCTTTAAGCATTTAGCCAAAAGCACTATACTTGTTACGTGTAAGGAAACCTCTTCTGTTTTTGTTTTAAAAACAGTACCCTCTATTCCTAAAATATCGCCCAAGTCGTAAGACTTAAAAAGCTGATAGTTTTCTGTGCCTATTTCGTCTCTTTTAACGTAGAGCTGTATTAAGCCGTCACCGTCCTGTATATGCGCAAAAGAAGCCTTGCCCATAACACGCCTGCTCATCATGCGGCCTGCCAAAGACACATTTTTGCCCTCAAATGAAGCAAAATTTTCTTTAACATCTTTGCTGTTTACGGTTTTATTAAAGCTAGTTATGGTATAGGGGCTATTGCCCGAAGAAGCGAGCTCTGCAAGTTTTTCTCTTCTTATATTTTCCTGTTCCGACAATGTTGGACGGTTTTGCTGCATATCTTTCTCCTACTGTCTTGAAATTTTTAGTATTTTGTATTTGTTTGTGCCTCCTGGGGCATTTACTGTAACAGTTTCGTTCTTTTTATGCCCAAGCAAAGCAGCACCTATAGGTGATTCGTTTGATATTCTGCCGTTCATGGGGTCGCTTTCGCGGGCGCCCACTATTGTAAGCTCCAGCTCTTCCTGAAACTCCTCATCAAACAGTACAACGCTTGTGCCAACGTTTACCCTGTCTGTCTTTATATCCTTGTCTTCTATAACAACAGCTGTGCGTATAGAGTTTTCAAGGTCCTGTATTTGGGCTTCCAGTTTAGACTGATCGTTTTTGGCTTCGTCATATTCGGCGTTTTCGCTTAAATCCCCAAAGCCACGTGCAATTTGAATTTGCTCCGCAATCTGGGGACGGCGTACATTTATAAGATAGTCAAGCTGTTCTTCAAGTTTTTTTAGGCCTTCGGCAGAAATAACGTTTTGCTGTCCGCCGTCTTTTTTCTTGCTCATATCGACACCTCGGATTAAAAAATCACGTCCACAGGGACGCTTGGCCGCCTGTTAATTAGGCAACAGCGCAATTATACGATAATTGCTATACTATTGCAAGGTACGGTAATACGCTTGCACAGTTCAGGAAATCATTTTTTTTAGATTAAGCGCCGCATTATATAGGGCGTTTTTGTTATAATTTTTAAGCGCAAGACTGTTTATAGCTTCTTTACTGTTGAGATTATTATTTATCATTTCGTCAACAAGTAAAGCTTCTAAGCTTTTAAGTTCGGAGCTATCCTCCTGCGCTTTTACTTCCTCTATATTTACAAGGACGGTGTATTCGCCCTTTTCAGCCTTTTCGTCTTCCAGAATGGCATTATATACTTCTGTTATGGTTCCATGAAAACTTTTTTCAAAAAGCTTAGTAATATCCGAAAACACCGCACATTCAAACCCATGATATACATCTTGCATGAGCTGCAAAAGGCTCTTTATTCTATGCGGAGATTCGTAAAATATAGCCGTGTGCGCACGGTTTGGAACCGACTTTAAGAAACGCACAATTTCGTTTTTTTTGCGTGGCGGGAAACCGTAAAAGGCAAACTCCGTATTTGTAAAGCCGGACATACTGAGCGCTGCAACCGCGGCACTTGCACCGGGAAGCGCATACACAGGTATGTTTTTTTGTATCGCCAAACGCACAAGTACAGCACCTGGGTCTGACACCGCAGGCGTTCCGGCATCACTTACAAGCGCTACGCTAAGTTCTTTTTCAAGCATAGAGTCTATAAGCTCTTCTCCCCTGCTTTTTTCGTTAAACTTATGGTAGCTTACAAGCTTTGTACGGATATCAAAATGGTTTAGAAGTTTTTGCGTCTGTCTTGTGTCTTCCGCGGCTATTATGTCCGCATTTTTGAGCGTTTCAAGGGCACGCAGTGTTATATCCCCCAAATTGCCAATGGGCGTTGCGACAACATAGAGCACACTCATATTTTTCCCACCACTCGCAGCTTTGCACTCCTTGAGCGGGAGTTAAGCTGCAACTCTTCATCAGAAGGTGTAATCACCTTTGAAAACACATTTTTTGCAATGGGCTTCCTACCGCATACGCATATAGGCGCAGCGGGGGGGCAAATGCAGGGGCTTTGCATTTTTTGAAAAGCCCTTTTAACTAATCGATCCTCTATAGAATGGAATGTTATTACGCAAAGCCTGCCGCCATGCACCGTAAGATTTATAATATCGTTAAGTGCTGTTTCTAAATTATCTAATTCTCCGTTTATTTTTATACGGATTGCCTGAAAAGTTCTTTTAGCGGGGTGGCCTTCCGCTTTGCGGCGCACAGCTTTAGGTATTGCAGCGTCTATACAGTTAACTAAATCCTGTGTAGTTTTAAGCGGTGTTGTTTTTCTTTTTTCCGTTATTTTTTGCGCAATACGCTTTGCCCAACGCTCGTCGCTGTAGATAAATATCGTCTCGGCTATCTCGTCTTCCGGCGCTGTGTTAAGATATTCTGCAGCGGTAATCCCTTTTGAGCCGTCCATACGCATATCAAGAGGGGCGTCCTCGTGATAGCTGAAACCGCGTTTGGGGTTATCAAGCTGGTAGGAAGACACGCCCAAGTCTATCATAGTACCGTTTAACGCTGTGTTTTGTGGTAAAAGGCTTATTACATCATGAAAATTGCCGTGTATAGCAGTAAAATTTTTATAGCCTTTAAGTCTTTCTTTGGCAAAGCTTATAGCTTCCAAATCCCTGTCTATGCCGTATAGTCTGCCGGTACCGTTTAACAGCTTTAGCACCATTTCGCTGTGGCCACCGCCACCTAAAGTGCAGTCAAGGTATGTCCCACCCTCAACTACATTTAGGTGTTTTATTACTTCCTCAGGCATTACAGGAATATGTTTAAATTCTGTAGTCATGCTTCAAGAGAGTTTAGGCGGTTTTTAAGCACATCGAGCATGGCAGTATGCTTTTTGAGCTTCTCTTCCTCCGCTTCAATAAGCTGTTTTGGCGCTTTGCTTATAAAGCCTTGGTTATTAAGCTTGCCTTGGCTGCGCTTTATTTCTCCCTGTGTTTTTTCTATTTCTTTTTTAATTCTTGAAATTTCTTCGCTTATATCCACCAAATCGCCAAGCGGCATAAATATTTCCGCAGCGGGGGTTACTGCACTTACCGTTTTTTCTTGGACATCTTCGGGGGAAGCTATTATCTGCAGTTCTGATACGTTTGCAAGTTTTTCAAAATAATGTGCTGAGTTTGAAAGCGCTTCTCCCCAACCGTCGTGCGGTTTTAACATAAGGCGCGCCTTTCTACCAGCCTGAACACGCATTTCTGCACGCAGATTGCGAACTGAGCGAATTATATCCATAACGCCCTGCATTTTATCCGCTTCTTCTACAAAATCGAACTCCTCTTTGTATTCAGGCCAGCTTGACAGCATGCAGGATTCGTTTTCTTTGCCGGGAAGATAGGAATATATGGTTTCTGTTATAAAAGGCATAAAAGGATGCAGAAGCTTTATAAGAATACTTAAAACATACTGCAAGACCGCTCTTACGGTTTTTTTGCGTTCCAAGTCTTCGCCGAACAAATCCGCTTTAGATAATTCTATATACCAGTCGCAGAAATCTGACCAAGCAAAGTCGTATATGCGTTCTGCGGAAAGGCCGTGCTCATAGGAATCCAAGAATTTTGAAATATCTTTAACAGCCTGCATGGCTCTGTTTAATATCCACTTGTCGGCAAGTTCAAATTGTTTACCATCTATTGTTTCTTCGCCGTCCAAATTCATAAGCACAAAGCGCGTGGCATTCCATATTTTATTGGCAAAATTACGTGATGATTCTATTTTAGAATCGGAATAGCGTATATCGTTACCTATTGACACGCCCATGCAAAGCGTGAAGCGAAGAGCATCTGCACCGAATTTATCTATGGCTTCGAGCGGATCTACGCCGTTGCCCAAGGATTTTGACATCTTACGCCCTTTTTCGTCCCTTACGAGGCCGTGTATAAGCACCTTGTCAAAAGGTATTTTGCCCGTATAGGCAAGGCCAGAAAAAATCATGCGGGCGACCCAAAAGAATATAATGTCATAGCCTGTAACCATGGTACTTGTGGGGTAAAAATATTTAAAGTCCTCGGTTTCTTCAGGCCAGCCAAGAGTGCTGAAAGGCCACAGTGCAGAAGAAAACCAAGTATCCAAAACGTCCTCATCCTGACGGAGTTTTTCACTTCCACACTTCGGGCATTTAACCGGGTCTTCCCTTGACACTATTACTTCACCACACTCGTCACAATACCATGCCGGTATCCTGTGCCCCCACCAAAGCTGACGTGAGATGCACCAGTCGCGTATGTTTTCCATCCAGTTAAAATAAGTTTTGCTGAAGCGCTCAGGTAGGAAGCGTATTTCGCCTTCGCGTACAACCTTTATTGCGGGTTTTGCAAGGGGCTCCATCTTTACAAACCACTGCTTACTTATAAGTGGTTCTACCGTTGTGCCACAGCGATAGCAGGTACCTACATTATGGCTATAATCTTCAATTTTTACGAGGAAACCTTGTTTTTCAAGCTCTTGAACTATTTTTTTCCTTGCTTCTTCACGCGTAAGCCCAGCATAATCTTTACCCGTGTTTTCTGCCATTGTTCCGTCGTCGTTTATAACTTTTATAATCTCCAAATTATGGCGTTGGCCTACTTCAAAGTCGTTAGGGTCGTGGGCGGGAGTCATTTTAACAGCCCCCGTGCCAAATTTCATATCGACATATTCGTCCGCAACAACGGGTATTTCACGGTTTACTATTGGAAGTATAACAGTTTTTCCGATAAGGTGTTTAAAGCGTTCGTCGTTTGGGTTTACGGCAACACCACTATCGCCCAACATGGTTTCGGGCCTTGTCGTTGCGACCACAACGCCCTCACCGCCGTCTGCAGCTGGGTAGCGCAGATACCAAAGGTGTGACATCTGCTCTTCATACTCTATTTCTGCATCGGAAAGAGCAGTCATGCAGTCCGGGCACCAGTTTATAATTCTGTCACCACGGTATATAAGCCCTTGCTCGTACAGGCGTACAAACACTTCGCGTACAGCTATTGAACAACCCTCGTCCATGGTGAAGCGCTCTCTTGACCAGTCGCAGCTTGCGCCAAGGCGCCTTAACTGTGTGGTTATGCGCTTGCCATATTCTTCTTTCCACGCCCAAGCACGCTTTAAAAAGCCTTCTCTTCCTATATCCTCTTTTGTGATGCCTTCCTCTGCCATTTGGGCAACTATTTTTACTTCCGTTGCTATTGAAGCGTGGTCGGTTCCCGGCACCCAAAGGGTTGGGTCGCCCATCATTCTATGGTAGCGTATTAAAACATCGGGCAATGTATAGGTAAGCGCATGGCCCATATGCAGTTGCCCTGTTATGTTTGGCGGCGGCATAGATATGGTGTAGGGCTTTGCGCCCTCTTTTTTTACAGGCTTAAATGCGCCCGATTCTTCCCATTTTTTATATATCTCTTGTTCCATTCCCTGTGGGTTATATGTCTTTTCCATTTAAGTCCTCCTAAAGTATAAAAAGCTCCGTCCTATATAAAGGACGGAGCTTTCCGTGGTACCACCTTAATTTGCAGCATAGCTGCCTCGTTTAATGCTTTAACGTGCATAAGCCGTAATCCTCAAAAGCAACCTTCGTACTACAGTTTCCCAGACTGTCTTTCAGCAAACGCAGTCTCTCTGTTTGGGGCTTATAGTCTACTCCTCTTCGTCATAGGATTTAACCGAGAAAGGTATTATTCTGCGGTTTCTAACTGTAGAACCTGTTTGCCGTTATACATGCCGCAATTTTTGCAGACATGGTGTAACAGCTTTAACTCGTGGCAATGTGGGCATGGCGCAAGTGCCGGTGCCTGAACCTTCCAGTGCGTACGGCGTTTTCTTCCCGCCGCCTTAGTAGCTTTTTTCTTTGGTACTGCCAATGTTTACACCTCCTGATCCTCTGTCAGCAATTGTTTTAATGCCGCAAAAGGATGCGCCTCATCTGGCGTTTCCCGGCAGGCATTGTCCGTGTTTTGGTTCACTCTGTCTACAATCTTTTGGTATCCCTTGCAGCTATCCTCACAGAGGTAACGCATAGGTATTGCAAGCAACAGAAGTGTTTTGGTAATGGGGTACAAATCGAGCTGTTTGCCTTCAAAGAAAAGAAATTCTTCTAATTCTTCGTCGGGCTTTTCTCCGCGACGTAAGTGCTTATAGGTTTCGTAGAAAGGAATGTTTAATTCTCTTTCTATGGGCTTTAAGCAGTTTACGCAGTGCGCATGCACCCTTGCTTGTATTCTGCCTTTTAGGTGTAGTATTTCTCCAATCAGCTCGTATGTGCCTTTAATGGTTATGGGATCTTGAAAACTTACTTTATCACCTAAAATTTCTTGGTCTTCTATTTTCTCTTCGTGAGAAAACTCGAACCTCTCTCCCGAATTCAGAAGAGCTTTCGATATATCTAACAGCATAAACTCCTCCAAACGGAACGGCAATTATTATAAGGCTGTACAGGCAAATTGTCAACCGTTAGCCGTTGTTTTCTTCATCATTTTCAGATTGTTTTGCACGCTTATCAAGGGTAATTACTATTTTGCGGTTAGGGTCTTCACCCTCGGAGTGTGTGTTTACACCTTCTATTCCCTGTACTGCGCTATGTATTATTCTACGCTCATAAGGGTTCATAGGTTCAAGGCGAACCTTGCGGCCCGTCTTCTTAACCCTGTTTGCCATGCGGTTTGCAAGGCGCTTAAGGGATTCTTCTCGTTTTGCGCGATAGCCCTCGCTGTCAAGCGTTACGCGTATATAGTTTTCCCTGTCTGCGTTTACCTGTAGACCTGTAAGGTACTGAAGCGCGTCCAAGGTTTCCCCTCTTCTGCCTATTAAAATGCCACGCGGGTCGCCCTGTATTACTATTCTAACGCTGCCGTCCTCATCTAAATCGGCATGCACCTGCACATCAAGACCCATAAGTGATGTAAGCTTTTGCAAGAAAGACTGCGCTATGCCTTCAGGACTTTCGGGATCGCGCTGAACTGCGGGTTCAACGGGTTTTGCCTCAGCATTATCTTTTTTGCTTTCTGATGTAGCTTCTTTAAAGGAAGATTTTTTTACGGGTGCTTCCTTTTTAGCAGTCTTTTCTGTTTTAGGCTTAGATGCTTCTTTATCGCCTTCTTCGTCCAGAGCGTCCTGGAAAAGAGCACGCGTGGCATCCTGTATGTTTTCTTCCTTTTTAAGCGTAAGGCTTACTTTGGCAAGTCGGCTTCCAAAAAGACCGAACAAGCCTTTGCTCCCCTCGTTTAAAACCTTTATATCCACATCGCCTATGCAGGCGTTTAGGTGTTCAAGGCCGGTGTTTATTGCTTCTTCAACCGTACGGCCTTCAGATTCGTAGGATTTCATTATTTCACCTCATTAAGCTGCACCGTTTCCCCGTCTTTTTTCTCCAAGTAAGCTGATAAAAGCATACCAGAAAGAGTCGCGAATACGTTTGCTACAACCCAGTAGAGCGCAAAGCCCGCGTTACTGGACAAGCAGATGTATACCGAAAATATAGGGAAAAAGTATTTCATAAAACCGCCACCGGCAGGATTGTTTGCGCCCTGCTGAGCAGGTGCCGCCGTGGCCGGATTCATTTTAGTCATAAATACCTGTGATACGCCCGCCAATATCGGCAATATCATAAGGCCGTTATACTGCCTAAATATAGACAGAGTAGTTATAAAGAAATTAAGGTTTGACCAGCCGGGAACAGTAGCCAAAGCACTCTGGTAGTTAGGCATTTGTATAAGCGTTTCCTGTATTAAAGGAAGGCTTGTTTTAAACGCCTCGGCTGTTGACAAATCAAATGTGCCTTGGAAGCTTTCCACTGCAGAGGAGATGTTGGATATGATATCCGCCTGAGCACCTGCAGAAAGCGTTGAATATACTTTTTGCCAAACGTCGAATGTTATTATTCTGAGTGAGTCTACGCTTGGGGCGGCTGCGGAAAACGGTGAATCCGTAGTCCATATGTTGCGCACCCAGAGCCAGCCTTCAAATTCCGGCGTGTTGCCCTGCAGGTATTCAAAAACCTGTCTTACGGTTTGTTCATTTGCAATCTGACGCATAGCGGCAAACATGGCAAAAAGTATGGGCATCTGTATAAGCAAAGGCAGACAGCCGCTCATAGGGTTGTATTTTTCACGTTTCATAAGCTCCGCCTGCTTCTGTTGTAGCTTAGCTTTGTCGTTGGCGTATTTCTGCTGCAACTTGTTAAGCTCCGGCTGAAACTTTTGCATTTTGCGCATGCCTTTGCGGTTTTTGTAATCAAGCGGTAAAAGAACCACACGTATAAGTACGGTAAATAAGACAATGGACCAGCCGTAATTGCCTACAAAAGACTGTATCCAATTTAGTATGCTCGTAAGAAAATCTGTCACGGGCTATTCCCTCCTGATGGGTTGTTCCGGTGATTCCGGCACGGGGTCGTATCCCCCTTTGGAAAATGGATTGCAGCGCAACAGCCGTTTAAGCCCCATCCAAAACCCTCTGCCTGCACCAAAACGTTCAACCGCTTCGCGCATATATTCCGAGCAAGTCGGTGTAAACCTGCAACTATCGGGTAGATATGGGCTTATACTTTTTTTATAAAAAGACAAAAGCTTTAGTAATAGCTTACGCATCATTTGATTTTATAAGGTTCATGCGTTTCAATAGATAGTCCACATCTCTTGAGAGCATTTCATAATCGGCCTGCGCCGCCTTTTCTTTAGCAGAAAAAACGTAGTAGCCGTTTTTAACATAGGGAATTTTTTTACGAAAACATTCCCGCAATCTTCTTTTAACCTTGTTTCTTGTTACTGCATTGCCTACCTTTTTGCTGACAGAAAAGCCCACCTGTGTTTTATGGGCTTTTACAAAACTCAGCACAAGCGTCGCACATGAGCTGCGCTTACCGCGCCTGAATACATAGTTAAAATGACCGTTTTTGCGTATGCGCCTGTCTTTTTGCATTATAAAGTTGCTGCGCTAAAAAATACCGCTCTTATACAGTGAGGGTCTTGCGGCCTCTGGCTCTGCGCCTTGCAAGCACTTTACGGCCGCCTTTTGTCATCATTCTTTGGCGGAAGCCATGCACTCTCTTGCGTTTGCGTTTTTTAGGCTGATAAGTTCTTATCATTTTTCTGCACTCCTTTTTTTGTTTTAGCCTGTACACATATGAATGTGTGGCCTATATGGACGCTTAGGCGTCTACACGCATTGTATAAATGCGGAACACCACAAGGGCAACTATTTTATTATACTATCTGCCGTTTATTCTGTCAATCCCGATAGTTGCTCTCCCAAGCGAGCTGTGCCTCTTCGGGCGTTAAAAGCTCTAAAACGACATGGTTAGGGAGACATATAATCATATTTTGAAGTACACGGCTGCCTCTGTTGGCCAGCGTAACCGTACCTTGGTTTACACAGTCTTGGTTATCGCAGTTTGCAGAAAGCATCTTGACGGATTCTGCCGTTACTTCCGCCACGTTTTCATAGCCATTGGGCTGCTTTATTGTAAGCTGGTCGTCCACCACAAGCGGAATTGGGTCGTACACAGCGTTGCCTACCTGTATTTTTAAATAGGCTTTAGCAGGAGGAAGCGTGGGCTGTACAGTAGCAAAATCAGTAGATTGCACCATAGCATCCGTTTCTTGCGGGTTATCGGTAGCAGAAGTCGTGGGATTTTCTGAAGGATCTGCTTTTACCGGTTCGGTTTTTGTAGGCTC
>JAUNLY010000054.1 GCA_030532025.1 Eubacteriales bacterium | reverse complement strand
AATAATCCCAATGCTTAAAAACCCAACGCCCCATCGATCGAAAAATCGATGGGGTTGGTTTTTTAGGGCAAACAAACTGTTTATTTAGCCTCTGGCGAAATTTAATCTATTACTCAACAATTTTATTTGTCCGGTGTGTTTTTATTGAGATGTTTGATGTCAATTGTTACATTTTAACTGCATACAAAATTTTATACCATAAACAAGCGGAAAAACAAAAGGTGCGATAACTATTGTCACTTGTTGTTTTTTTATAGTATATCTCTATTATATTAAGCAATAGTTTATTTAATATAAACCTCTTTTACTTGCATTTATATATGTCATATGCTATTTTGTAGGTATTAATTGTTGAGGGGTTGTTAGATGTCTATTAACTGGTATCCGGGTCATATGGCGAAATCTAAGAGGATACTTTCGGAGCAGCTTGGGCGTGTAAACGCCGTTGTAGAGCTGTGCGATGCAAGGGTTCCCATAGCAAGCCGTAACCCTGACTTGATAGCCCTTATACAAAACAAACCGAGCGTGCTTGTTTTAAACAAGGCAGACCTTGCAGATGCAGGTGCTACTAAACTCTGGCTAAATCATTATAAACAGCAGGGAGTAAACGCCATAGCCATACAGGCAAACAACAAAAGCGGTGTGCAAAAAACCAAGCAGGCCATAAGAAATGTACTTAAAGATATAATTTTGTCAAATCAAAATAAAGGTATAAGAAAAACTCTGCGGGTTATGGTGGTGGGCGTGCCAAATGTCGGCAAAAGCACATTTATTAACGCGTTAAGCAAGTCTTCTTTGGTTACGGAGGATAGGCCGGGCGTTACAAGGGCTCCCCAATGGGTTAAATTGAGCGATGACTTGCTTTTGCTGGACACGCCGGGACTTTTGTGGCCCAAGCTGGATAACGAAAGCGTGTCACGTCACTTAGCGTATATAGCATCCGTCAGCGATAAGGTTGTGGACTTGTATAAACTTTGTATAGACTTGCTTAACGAGCTTATGGAATTGGCTCCAAGCTTAGTGTTAAAACGCTATAAGCTTGACGACCAAAGCCTTCGCGGGGAAGAACTCTTAAATGCCATATGCCAAAAGAGGGGCTTTTTGCTGCCCGGAGCGCAGTACGACATAGACAGAGCCGTAAACACCGTAATAAACGAATTTAGGGACGGGCTTATCGGGAGGATTACGCTCGAAAAGCCGGAGGATTTATCTTTTGAAACTTAATAGAGAAGAAAGGCTTATAAGCCTTTTACATTTTGATGCGAGTTTTCAAATAAGACCCATTGCAGGGATAGACGAAGCGGGCAGAGGGCCTTTGGCGGGCCCTGTGACCGCTGCATGCGTTATAATGCCTGAAGACTCGAAGATACTGTATATAGACGATTCAAAAAAGCTGTCCGAAAAGCGTCGGGAACAAGTCTATGAAGAAATTATTCAGACAGCATTGTTTGCAAAAGCAGTCAGCATAGAACCCGCTGTAATAGACGAAATAAACATATTAAACGCAACAAAGCTTGCCATGCAAAAGGCGGCAGAGGGCTGCCCTGCCGAGCTTTTTTTGGTGGACTATGTTGATAATTTAGTTTTGCCCAAAAAAAGCATACCTGTGGTTAAGGGAGATGCAAACTCCTACAGCATTGCAGCTGCGAGCATAGTAGCCAAGGTTACAAGAGACAGGTATATGCGGGAGGCTGAAGAACTCTACCCGGGTTACAACTTTATTAAAAATAAAGGTTATGGCACCAAGGCACATATAGATGCAATAAAAGCAATAGGTCCTTGCCCAATACACCGCAGAAGTTTTATAACTAAATTTCTATGAAAAAATCCTATAATCTCGGCATAGAAGGGGAGAAAATCGCAAGCGAATATCTCAAACAAATGGGATATGCTATACTTGAAACCCGCTTACGTGTTTTGGGCGGGGAGATAGATATTATTGCAAAGGACGGCAAGGTTTTTTGTTTTATAGAGGTAAAATATAGGCCCAAAGCAAGGCTTGGCGAAGCGCTCGAAAGCGTGGACGACAATAAAAGACGTACGGTTCGCATGGCGGCAAAAAAATATATGGAGAAAAACAATATCAAGGCAAAAATGCGCTTTGATATTATAGAAATAAGCAGAGTGGGTGTTTGGCACCTGAAAGGCGGAGATTTATGACTAAAAATAAAAAGCTTTTGTCGGTGTTTTTGGGCGTGTTGCTCATATTGGCATTTGCGATGTTATATATATTTGTTGTGCAAAAAAACAACAATACTGTTGTGTACAATGTAAACCTGCTTAAAAACGGCAACTTTGAAGCGCTTGATGGTTCGGGCTTTCCTATAGATTGGGATACGGAAGCATATATACCTACAACAGGTGTTACGGAGTACAGCAGTGCGGAGGGTGTAGACGGGCTTGGTGTAAAAATTATAAACAACGAGCTAAACGACGCAAGATTTTTGCAGCGAGTAAAAGTTATTCCAAATACAAACTACCGTTTTTCTGGCTCTGTTAAGGCGAGCGCCACCGGTGGCAAAGGCGCAAACCTTTCCATAGAAGGCCTGTATGTCTTTTCCGAAAGCGTTTACGAATCGGATGGTTTTACACACATAGAGATGTACGGAAGAACAGGATCCAAACAGACGGATCTTACCGTTTTTCTGCGCCTTGGAGGTTATAGCGGTGAAAGTGTTGGCACTGCTGTGTTTGATAATGTTTCGCTCGAAGCGGTTAAGGACGTACCTGCGGGCGTTTCCCTTATATCTTGGGAAATACCGGAAAACACTCCCGAAGTAGATGTTAATCAGGCGGAAGCAAGCCCAGCATGGCCGATGCTTTTAATAATGGTGCTTTTGTACTGTCTACTATCTATCAAAGCTGTTAAGTTTATAAATTCAAAAGAAAATGCACTAAAACAAGAATCCCAAAACCATAAGTATTTTATATGGCTTTTGCTATTTGCAGCGGTAGCCGTAAGGCTTTTAACGGCATTGTTTGTAAGGGGCTATTCTGTTGATGTGGGCTGCTTTACGAGCTGGGCAAACCAAATGGCTCAGGTGGGCCCTGGCGGCTTTTACCATTCCGGTATATATGCAGACTACCCGCCCGGCTACATGTTGGCCCTTTGGCCTATCGGCATAATAGGCAGGCTTTTAGGTGGCGCAAACGAGTTTATGGTTAAAATGCCATCTATTATATGCGATATAGCCATAGTCTATATAATATACAGAGAAGCCCAAAAAGTAGGTAAAAGCAAGGTTCTTTCTATATTATATGCCGGTATATATGCCTTTAACCCTGTAAGCATTATAGCGGGTGCCGGCTGGGGTCAGGTGGACAGCGTTTTGTCCCTGCTTTTACTCTTGACGTTAATTTTTGCGATGCAATCCCAATGGAAATGGGCACTTCCCATATATGTTTTAGCGGTTCTTACAAAACCGCAGGCGCTTATGGTGGGGCCTTTTGGGCTTGTAGCCTTTGTGGTAGATATTATTAAAGCCGAAAAGAATAAGTTAAAAGACGCTCTGTTAGGCATTGTATTTTCCATGCTGGTGGCGCTTATAGTAATATTGCCGTTCCAAGTAAACGAACAGGGTTTTTCGTGGCTTATAGACTTGTATTCGGGTACTATGACATATTACACGGGTGCCACGGTAAACGCGACAAACATTTACTTTTTATTCGGCTTAAATTGGCTATCAGTTGAAAATGCGGCACCATTAGCATTGCGGATTGTGGCTCCTTTGAGCCTTATAATACCCGTTGTTGTGTTTATATTAAAAGAAAACAAACAAATAAAGCGAGAGCTTACATATTGGTCTGCAGTTTTAACGCTCAGCTTATTGCCTATGCTTGTTATTATGGCTGTGCCTATAAGCTTGTCACTCATGGGATATCTTTTTATGGCATCTTCTTTCATACCCGTTGCGGCTATGTATATAAAGAAGAAAGATATTCAGTGGCTTCCCTTCTTTGGAGCTGTTGTGCTTATACTGTTTTCATCTTTAGGCACCATGATGCACGAAAGGTATATGTTCCCAGCGCTCGTTCTGTTAATATATTTCTACGTTAAATTTAAAGACAAAAGGGTATTGGCGCTTATCTTGCTTTTATCCGTAGTGATGTTTATGAATGTTGGCATAGTGCTCGACCGTTCGCACAGGATAGGCGGTGCAGCCGCCCACCTCGATGCACCGCATTTTAATATAGCGAGTGATTCCGCCGCTATGGAGTACATAAACGCTGCGTTAACTGTTGTTACGGCAAGCTTTTCTCTATATCTAAGCCTTGTGTTAGGTAAAAAAGAAGCTGTAGCACAGCCGCTTAAAATAAAGGAAAAAACGAATACATCTTCTGAAAAACCAGCGATTGATTATATAAATAAAAAAAGCATAGATGTAAAACTCAACAAGCGTGATTGGATTATCATGCTTGCGGTATGCCTTGTGTATTCCGTAGTAGCCTTTGCAGACTTAGGTGCTAACAAAGCTCCGCAGACAGCCCTTGTTTCTAAAGAAAAAGGTGAAGAAGCGGTGTTTGACCTTGGGGAAAGCAAAACATACAAGCTTATATATTACCCTGGCATACATTGGGACACCAACAATATATTTATCGCTGCTTCGGGCGATAGCCTTGACAATATGGCGGAGTTTTCGGTAAAAGCGGGCCCTGGGGAATGTTTTAACTGGCAAACCCATACCGAGGTAAGCGATGCTTTAGCTACACCTGTAACATTTAGCTCAATACCCGTTTTGCATTCGGGGAGATACCTTAAAATACGCGCTGACAAGATAGGCCTTTACCTTTACGAAATAATGGCACTGGACGCAAATACAGGAGAGAAGCTTCCTTTAAAGCTTGTTTCAGGAGCAGGGGAAAATTTAATAGACGAGCAAGATGTTTTGGACGGTGCACCCACATGGCGCAACGGCATGTATTTTGACGAGATATACCACGCAAGAACAGGCTTTGAACAGCTAAATGCACTTAAGGGCAAGGAACCCAACAGTATATACGAGGTATCCCACCCGCCTCTTGGCAAGGTGTTTATGACATTGTCGATAGCAATATTTGGCATGACGCCGTTTGCTTGGCGACTTCCGGGTGCAATTGCGGGCGTGCTTATGCTTCCGGGTATGTATTTGATGGGCAAGCTATTCACAAGAAAAAGATACCTTGCAGCTTTGCCTATGCTCTTTATGGCACTTGACGGCATGCACTTTGCGCAGACGAGGATAGCCACAATAGACAGCTTTGTAACGCTATTTATTATATGGGCTACATATTATATGTTCCGCTATGTGTTTACCAACATATACGAAAAACCGTTCAAGCAAGGAGCGAAACTGCTGTTTTTAAGTGGGCTTTTTATGGGGCTTGGCTGTGCATCAAAGTGGACAGGCTGTTACGCAGGTTTAGGGCTTGCGGTGATATTTTTTATAAATCTGTTTAGGCAGATTAAAGCGGGCCTTAAAGCTCAAAAAGAAGTAGCCTCGGGCGATAAAGACGCATTAAAAATTAAAGTGGCGTCAACATGGAAAAATAATACGGTTAAAACTTTGCTTTTATGCGTGCTTTTCTTTGTTATTATACCGCTTGTTATATACTATGTATCATTCTATCCCGTCTTTGTCGCAACTCCGGGAGGTTTAACCGTAGACAAGGTAATGCGTGCAAACGAAAGCATGTATAATTACCATTCTGCCCCCGGTAGAGGGGCGGATCACCCATTTGCTTCAAAATGGTACCAGTGGCCACTATCTCAAAAACCAATGTATTACTATGCCGCGCCACGCATAGACGGTACGGGTGGCGCTATATGGGCGTTTGGCAACCCCGCGGTGTGGTGGCTTAGCACGGCGGCCTTGCTGGTTATTATATCAGTAGGACTTTTAAAGAAATTTAAAGGTGCAGAACTTAATCTGCCTAAGGGCGATAGGCGTGGTGCGTTGATATTAATTGCCTATTTTGCACAATACCTGCCTTGGGTTTTCGTGCCGAGGGGTACTTATATATACCATTATTTTCCGGCGCTTCCGTTTGCGATAATGGCGCTTGTGTATGTTTTGGAAATGTTGGATTTTAAGCGTCCAAAGCTTGGGAAAAGAATAAGCTTTATAATACTTTTTGTGGTAGTACTTATGTTTATAGGCTTTTTCCCATATGTAAGCGGGGAGCGTGTAAGCACCGCATGGCTTGACCTTATGCGCTGGTTCCCGGGGATTTGGTATTAATACTAATCCCACACCTTAAAGCTTTGATAAGCTTGTCTTTTTCGGTTTTATCTTTGCCTCTATCTTATGCCCATTCCCGTATAACCCACCGCTATCTTTAGGTGTCTTTTACGTTCCACCGTCGCTTTTTTCATTCGGTTTTGCAAAAAAGAAAAAATCCGGCGTTTCTCTTTGCATTAACGATTTGGATTAGTATAAAAAACACAACACAATTTAGCTTAAACGCTAAATGTTAAGCTTACTTTCTTTTATGTATGTAAAAAGCCTGATGTGCTTTAGTTAAAGCTTCCATTTTTCAGTTGCTTATTATGAAAACTTGAATTATCATAGTAGCACTTCATGAGATTGGTATATATTTATTGGTTATATTAATATCTAAATTAAGCTAATAAACACGATGGAGGTTATATGTTAGCAAGAACTCTGTGCTTTGCTCTTGTAGGCGTATCGGGAGAACCTGTCGATGTACAGGCCTATGTTTCTGGTGGCAGCCAGTATCAGTTTAGCATGGTGGGACTTCCCGATGCTGCAGTAAAAGAAAGCAGGGACAGGGTCGCCGCCGCTATAAAAAACAGCGGTTTTGCAATGCCGTACGGCCATACAACGGTAAACCTTTCTCCTGCCGATGTGCGAAAGGAAGGCACTGCCTTTGACCTACCCATTGCAGTAGCCATAATACAGGCCACACAGCAGCTAAAATGCTATGGTCTTCAGGATACGGTTTTACTTGGAGAATTGGCTCTTGACGGAAGCTTAGTCCCCGTACAAGGCGTTTTGCCGCTTGTGATTTCCGCAAAGGAAAGGGGTATTAATAAAGTTCTGTTGCCTATAAAAAACGCTCCCGAAGTTGAAGCGGTGGAGGGTATGCAGGTGTTTGGATGTCGGTCGCTTTACGAAGCTATGCAACATCTGTCAAACAAAAACTCCATATTGGCACAGGTTCAAAAAAGCTATCAGGAATGTCTTAAAAAACCTAAGGATGAGGGCATGGACTTAAGCCAAGTTAGAGGTCAGCAGTCCGCTAAGAGAGCTTTAGAAGTTGCGGCCGCAGGCGGGCACAACTTGCTTTTTGTGGGTGTACCCGGCAGTGGAAAAACAATGCTTGCAAGGTGCCTGCCCGGTATATTACCTCAGATGACACAGCAGGAGGCCTTTGAAACAACGCTCATATACTCAGCATCCGGTATAATGCCTGCGGGTACGGGGCTTATAACAACGCGTCCGTTCAGGGCTCCGCACCATACAGCGTCGGCTGCGGCTTTAATAGGCGGTGGTGTCAGCGCAAAACCGGGTGAAGTGTCGCTTGCGCATAACGGTGTACTTTTTTTAGATGAAATGCCGGAATACCCAAGAAGGGTGCTTGAAGCATTGCGCCAGCCACTGGAGGACGGCTTTGCAACTGTGTCGCGCGTAAGGGCGCATGTAGAGTATCTGTCTCGTTTTATGCTCGTTGCAAGTATGAACCCGTGTCCCTGCGGATATTTTGGCAGTCGCACAAGGCCTTGCCGCTGCGGAAACCGTGATATTAGAAAATATTTGGACAGGATATCAGGCCCATTGCTTGACAGGATAGATATACAGGTTGAGGCGGACTCCGTCCCAGTAGAAGAGATAGCAAGCAAAGTAAAGGGGGAAAATAGCGCTACCGTGCGCCAAAGGGTAGAAAATGCAAGGCTAATACAGCTTAAACGCTTTAAGGAAGAAAATATATTCTGCAATGCGCAGATGAACAATAAGCATATAGAAAAATACGCTTTGGCAGAAGAAAATGCTTTAAAATTCATTCAGCAGGCTATAAAAAAATTCGGCCTAAGCATGCGTGCCTATGGGCGCATGATAAAGGTGGCAAGAACTATTGCAGACCTAAAACAGCAGGAAACAATAAAGCTTGAAGATGCGGCGGAAGCAGTCCAGTTCCGTATGATAGACGCAAAATATTGGGGCGGTGCGGAAGAATGAATTTTTCCGAAGAACAATTAGCAAAGCTTTGGCTCGCTTCAAGCGAAAGCTTAAGCTATAAAGCAAGAGAGCGAATAGTAAAACACTTTGGAAGTGCGCTTTTGGCATTTGAAAATTTTTCTTCGGAAGCCTTAAGTCTTATGGGTGAAAAAGCCTTTTACGAGCTAAACTCAAGCAAAGGCAAGGGGCTTTTGTTTTTCCAAAAAGAAATGGACAATGCAAAGGCAAAGGCGGTGTTTTTGGAGGATAAAGAATATCCGACACTTTTAAAGCAGATACAGGATCCGCCCTTTGCTTTGTTCTATTATGGTAAGCTACCCCAAAACCCCTATAAAGCTGTAGCAATAGTAGGCTCAAGGCGCGAAACAAAATACGGTAGCCGGATGGCTCAAAATATAGCAGAGGATTTAGCCTTAAATAATGTAATAGTCGTAAGCGGGCTTGCCTACGGCATAGATTCTGCGGCGCACAAAGGAAGCCTTAAAGGCAAGGGTAAAACCGTGGCAGTGTTAGGTTCCGGTCTTAAAAATATATACCCGAAGGACAATATACCTTTAGCACGCGATATAATAAAAGCGGGTGGTTGCATATTGAGCGAATATCCGCTTGATTCAAAACCGCTTCCTTACCATTTTCCGGTGCGTAACCGAATAGTAAGCGGTCTTTGCCAAGCGGTGCTCTTAATAGAAGCAAGAGAAAAAAGCGGTACGCTTATAACAATCGGCCACGCCTTAAACCAAGGTAGGGAAGTCTTTGCGCTCCCTGGCCCTGTTGATATGCCAACAAGTGCTGCCCCGCACAGAATTTTAAAAGAGGGCGCCTGTATATGCACTGGAGCTCATGATATATTAGAAAACATGGGCTGGGAGGAAGCTCAACTAAGCTTTTTTGACAATAAAACAGATACAGAAAAACCTAAAGATTTGACAAAAGAACAATTGAAGATATATGATTCTCTTTACGGCGATACATTTAGCTTTGAGGAACTGCTTGAAAAAACATCGCTTTGTGCATCGGAGGCAAATGCAAACCTCGTGCTAATGGAAATGTATGGCTACATAGAATCACTGCCCGGCGGTATGTACCGCAGGAAAAACGTATAAGGAGTATAATTTGGCTACAACAAATAAAAATCTTGTCATAGTGGAGTCCCCCACAAAAGTAAAGGCGCTTAGTAAAATGCTTGGTAGGACATATAAGGTTATGGCTTCCCAAGGACATATAAGGGATTTGCCTAAATCTCAAATAGGGGTTGATACCGATAATGACTACGAAATTAAATATATAACCATTCGCGGCAAGGGTGATATTTTATCGGAGCTTAGAAAGGAAGCCAAGAAGGCAAAGAACATATATCTCGCAACTGACCCTGACCGTGAGGGCGAAGCCATTTCTTGGCATTTGGCACATGCGCTTAATATAGATGAAAACGAAGCAAAGCGTGTTACATTTAACGAGATAACCAAAAATGCGGTTACGGCGGCAATTAAGCAGCCCAAAAAAATAAATATGAATTTGGTGGACGCACAGCAGGCAAGGCGTGTGCTGGATAGGCTTGTGGGCTACAAAATAAGCCCGCTGCTTTGGAGAAAAATACGCAAGGGCTTATCGGCAGGCCGTGTGCAAAGCGTTGCTACCCGCATTATAGCGGATCGTGAACAGGATATAGAGAGCTTTGTGCCAGAGGAATTCTGGGACGTGTATGGCTTATTTAAAATAGACAACGTACACGGTAAAAAGCAGGAATACAGGGCAAAGCTCAGCCAGATAGATGGCAAAAAAGCCGAAATCAATTCAGAAGAGCATGCTTTAAGCGTTAAAAAAGAAATAGAAGGTTTGAATTTTACCGTAAGCGAAGCTAAAAATAAAGAACGCAAAAAATCGCCCGCACCGCCATTTACAACCTCCACCATGCAACAGGAGGCGAGCCGTAAGCTTAACTTCACCATATCTAAAACCATGCGTGTAGTACAACAGCTATACGAAGGAATAGACTTAAAAAAAGGCGGCATACAGGGTCTTGTAACCTATATACGTACAGACTCCGTACGCATAAGCGATGAAGCCTTAGAACAGGTCAGAAGCTATATAGATTCATCTTATGGTAAAGAATACGTCCCCACAAAGGCAAACATCTACAAAGGTCGCGCTAACGCACAGGACGCGCACGAAGCCATACGCCCGACGGACGTAAATCGCACGCCACAGAGCCTTAAAGAATACCTTACAAGGGAACAGCTACAGCTGTACACCCTTATACACAATCGCTTTGTGGCAAGCCAGATGGAGCAGGCTCGCTTTAACACGCTTACTGCCTTTTTAGAGGACGAGAACAAAAAATATAAGCTCCGCTACTACGGCGAGGAGAAAACATTCCAAGGCTTTACCGCAATTTACGAAGAAAGCTTGGACGACCAGAAGGAAGAAAA
Organism: Eubacteriales bacterium; assembly: GCA_030532025.1. Classification (GTDB taxonomy): domain Bacteria; phylum Bacillota; class Clostridia; order Christensenellales; family Aristaeellaceae; genus DTU024. Next base: position 273 of record JAUNLY010000054.1, on the reverse strand, counting down.
ACATGCTCCGCTCCCTAATATAAGCGAGAAAGAACAAATAAAAATACAGGAAGTTCTGCCCGAGCAGCATTTTACACAACCGCCGCCAAGGTTTACCGAAGCGTCGCTTGTAAAAACCCTTGAAGAAAACGGCATAGGCAGGCCTTCAACCTATGCGCCCACTATAAACACCATTATGCAAAGGGGTTATGTTTCAAAGGAAAATAAACGCCTTTACCCGACAGAGCTCGGTAAAATAGTAGTAGACATAATGAAAGAATACTTTTCAACAGT
>JAUNLY010000053.1 GCA_030532025.1 Eubacteriales bacterium | reverse complement strand
CGGCCTTATGATGGCTTCTGCCATGGGCGTCATAATGGGTAATACGCTGGCAGAACAAGAAGGGCTTGCGAAGATTTAAGTATACGCCGCCCAAACGAGGTGGTTCGATGGCGGCGAATTGTGCGAGGTTTCCTCAAAAAAATCTCAATCTTTACGAAATAACTTGCAATCTTGCTGTAATATTATTAATATATTGTCATCTTAACGCTTAGGAGGATGCAATGAAACGCTTTATTATACTTTTATCATGTATGGTCTTGCTATTTTCTGCGGTATATGCAGAAAATTCCGACGGCCTGCCTATACCCGAGGACGAAATAGTAATAGTTTCGTCCGACATGCGAGAGCTTAAAAGGGGCGATAGGGGCGATGAGGTAAGAGCACTACAGACCCGCTTGAGGGATGTAAAATACTATACTGCAAAAGTTACAGGCAACTACCTTGAGGTAACCGAGAAAGCCGTAAAAAAAGTACAGGAGGCTTATGGTTTGCCTGTTACCGGCGTTGCGGATGCTAAAACTTTAGAGATAATATATGGCGACTGCCATAGACCTCTAAAATCCGGAGACCAAGGTAAAGATGTTTCAAGGCTTCAGACCACTTTAAGCGAGCTTGGCTTTTACTCCGGCAATGTAAGTGGCAATTATATGCAAGGCACCAAGGCCGCAATAGAGAGCTTTCAAAAAGCAAACGGCATAGAAGTTACCGGCGAAGCGGACGTTAATACTCAGATAAAGCTGTACTCCGGTGAAGCGCGTATGGCTACACCGGACCCGAACCGCACGCCTTCTCCGGTACCAAAACCCACTCCAGAGCCGGATTTAAGCTATCCCGGAAAACTTTCCTACGGCAGCAAGGGCGAACGTGTGCGCCAATTGCAGGAAAGGCTTATGGAGCTTGGCTATTTCAACAGAAAATCTACAACAACCGGTTTTTATAAGATGACGCAGGCTTCTCTTAAAGCCTTCCAAAAACAAAATGGCATAGATCCGGACGGTGTCTTGGACGAAATAACATGGCAGGCCCTTTACAGCGAAGACGTTGCAGGCCCTTACGACGTGCCTCGCCCCTCGCCCGTACCCAAGCCACAGCCCTATTTTATAGATGTAGATGTAAATAACCAGCTTATTAAAATATACGGCTTGGACGAAGAAGGCAATTACACAAAGTTTATACGGGCAATGTGGTGTTCAACAGGTACTACAAGCTACCCGAGCGACATAGGCACATTTACACTTACTGAGCGCCGTGCTCTGTGGGCGGAATTTCCCACATGGGGCGGTGGAAAGGCACGTTATTGGACTAAAATTACCCCAAGCATTGCATTCCACTCATTTATGTACGGCAGCTATGATGTAAAAAATGTCAACATGAAAAGCGTTAACCGCTTGGGTAAGCGTGCCTCGCACGGCTGTATACGCCTTACTTTGCACGACGCAAAGTGGATATACCAAAACTGCAAGGCGGGAACACAGGTAAAGATACACGAAGACGGCATATTAGACCCCGAATTAAAGGCCGCAAGCAAACCCGCAACATACGATAAAAAGCTATACGCCCACCCGATTACACCTACGCCATCCATTGTTCCCTCATATAATCCCGCACAAATCCCGCAGGGCGATATAAAGGAATTAAAGGTAAACAGCAAGGGCGAAGCCGTGTTCTGGTTGCAGAACAGGCTTAAGGAGCTTGGCTATTACAAAGGCACTGTAACGGGCGAGTTTTTAGACGGCACCAAAAAAGCCGTACAGCAGTATCAAAAGGATAATGGCTTAAATGCTAGCGGTAGAGCGGACAAAAAAACGCTTGAAATGTTGTATTCTTTAGCACTGGAGGAATTTAAAACGCCGGCCCCTCTGCCTACTGATGTTCCGGTGCCGGTTCCATTAACGCCGGCCCCTTAATTTACCATGTCCTACATAAAAGAAAGCGTGTCACAGTATAAAAAACAAATATTCACGGGACAGTTCTTCAAATTTATAGAAGCGGTTCTGGAGCTTATGATACCCGTTGCTATGGCAGTACTCATAGACGAGGGTGTAGCAAAAGGCAACCAATCTGTTGTTTTAAGAAACATAGGCTATATGGTACTGCTGTCTATTGTGGGTGTTTTATGCGCCCTTGTATGCCAGGTTATTGCAACCAAGGCCTCTGTCGGCATGGCACAAAAAATGCGCAACGAAGTATTTGAACAGATAAACAAGCTTTCTTCTGAGGACTTGGACGAGATAGGTACAAACTCGCTCGTAACAAGGCTTACGCTTGACATAAATAATCTGCAGGATTCTCTTGCTATGCTAATACGCTTGGTCGTGCGTTCGCCTTTTCTTGCTATAGGCTCTATAGTTATGGCGGTATTGCTTGACATAAATATGTCCGTTGTGTTTTTTGTTACTATACCGCTAATAGTGCTTATAATGTTTCTCGTGTTAAGAATTGTAGCGCCAAGGTTTACATACCTGCAAAAGCACTTAGATAGGTTAAGCCGCCGTGTTGACGAGACGCTTTTGGGGACCCGTGTAATAAGAGCATTTTCTCAAGAGCAAAACCGCATAGACGAATTTCAAAAGGACGCGAGGTTGTACGAGCAGTCCGCAATAGCCACGGGTAAAATATCTGCCCTTTTATCGCCGCTTACAAGCCTTGTTATGAACCTTGGCATTGTAGCGGTTCTTGTGTTTTCGGGTAACCGTATTCAAGCAAATGAAGTTCAGGTAGGCACCGTAATAGCTTTTATAGAGTACCTCGTGCAGATATTTTTACAGACAGCGGTAGTAGCAAACTTAGTTATAGTCTATACAAGGGCCTATGCTTCAGCAAGGCGCGTTGAAGAGTTGATGACGCTTTCTCCTTCAGTAAAGGATGTTCGCTGGCAAAACGAAGAAATACAGAAAGATAAGCCTATTAACTTAGAGTTTAAAAATGTGGGTATTAGTTTTTCTAGTGGCAAGCCGGCTCTTAAAAATATAAGCTTTACCCTCAACCCAAAAGAAACGCTCGGTATTATAGGTGGCACCGGTAGCGGTAAAAGTACAGTTGCAAGGCTTATACTGCGTCTTTTTGATTTAAGTGAAGGCGAAATAAAGCTTTCAGGTAAAGACCTAAAAGATATACCGTTAAAAACGCTCCGTTCCTATATTTCCTATGTTCCGCAGCATGCAAGACTTTTTAGAGGAACAATAAAGGAAAATATGTTGCTTTCAAACCCCTCTGCAAGCGATGAAGACATAATTAAGGCGCTAAAAGACGCACAGGCGGACTTTGTGTTTACAAACGAAGAAAAGCTAAACTTTTTTATAGAAGAAAACGGCCGCAACCTTTCCGGTGGACAAAGACAGCGGCTTACAATAGCGCGCGCCCTTGTAAAGCCACACGACATATTAATATTGGACGACGCTTTTTCTGCGCTGGACTTTGCGACGGAGGCAAGAGTACGAAAAACCTTAAAAGAAAAGCAAGGCAATAAGAGCTATATAGTTATTTCTCAGCGAATTTCAACCGTCATGCATGCGGATAAAATACTCGTGCTTGACGGGGGTGAGCCTTCTGGCCTTGGTACACACGAGGAGCTTTTAAAAACAAGCCGTGTGTACCAAGAAATACAGGCTACACAGGGAGCGGGGGTTTAGCATGCGTAAAAACCTATACCGTTTAATTAAATTTACAAAGCGAAGCAAACTATCTATGCTTGTACTTTTGCTATCGGGCGTAATTGCGGCGGTTTGTTCTCTGCTTTCTCCGGTATTTATAGGCAAGGCTATAGACAGCCTTGTTTTGGGAAATGTAAATTTTTCCAAACTTTGGCACTACTGCAAGGTATTGCTGTTGCTTTATTTATTAAACGCGTTTTTTGAATGGCTTCTTACGCAGTCCGCAAACCGGGTGGGTTACAGCACGGCAGAAACTTTGCGACTTGAGGGCTTTAAAAAACTGCATACTCTGCCTATTTCTAAGATAGATTCCATTCCTCATGGGGATTTTACAGCAAGGATTATTATAGATGCCCAAAGCGTTTCTCAAGGCATAGTACAGGGACTTCCAAAGCTTGTAACGGGTGGAGTGACAATTGTGGGCACCATGATAAGCATGGCAATAGTTTCTCTGCCTGCAGCACTTACTGTACTTGTTTTAACGCCGCTTTCCGTGCTTGTCGCAAGGAAAATAACATTGGCCTCCCATACAAGCTACGCTAAACAGGCAACCGCACAGGGAGATTTTACCGGCCTTGTGCAGGAGCGTATACGTGGGCGGAATATTATAACGGCATTCCATGCGCAGAAAACAAATTTAGAAGATTTTAAAAAATTTAACGAATCGCTCACCAAAACAACATACACGGCACAGCTCTATGGCGCCTTGGTAAACCCCATCACAAGGTTTGTAAACCATATAGTCTATGTTGCGGTGGGCTTTGTAGGTGCGATGCTTGCGCTTAACAATTTGTTAAGCATAGGGCAAATATCTTCGTTATTGTTTTATACTAATCAATATACTAAACCATTTAACGAGATAAGCGGCGTTGTGCATCAGTTGCAGTCAGCCTCTGCAGCGCTTGACCGTATATTCATGTTGCTCGACAGGAATGATGAGGAGCCGGACGATGCTAACGCCCAGGAAAATCTCCCCGCAATAGGCGAGGTAAGGTTTAAAGATGTATCGTTTAGCTACACAAAAACAAAGCCGCTTATAGAGGACTTCAGCTGTGAAATAAGCCCCGGCGAAAAAATAGCCATAGTCGGCCCGACAGGTGCCGGCAAAACAACTGTGGTAAACCTGCTAATGCGCTTTTACGATGTGGATAATGGTGATATCAAAATAGACGGCAATTCCATTTATCGCATTAAAAAACAGTCTTTGCGAAGCCTATTTGCAATGGTGCTTCAAGAAAGCTGGGTGTTTACGGATACCATAAGAAACAATATAGCCTTTGCTAAGCCGGACGCCAGCGACGAAGAAATAATAAACGCCGCTAAAAAAGCACACGCGCATGATTTTATAATTAGACTTCCAGAGGGGTATGACACCGTATTATCCGAGCAGACGGCCCTTAGCGAAGGGCAGATACAGCTTATATGTATAGCAAGGGTGCTTTTAAATAACCCGCCAATACTTATATTAGACGAAGCTACAAGCTCGGTTGACACCCGCACGGAAATGCTTGTAAATAAAGCCTTTGACGAGATGATGAAGGGCAAAACCTCTTTCATAATAGCGCACAGGCTAAGCACTATAGAATCGGCTGATAAAATACTCGTTATGAACCAAGGCAAGGTTATAGAGCAGGGCAACCATAAAGCCCTTATGGACAAAAAAGGCTTTTACTATGATATGTATATGAGCCAATACGCTGTATAGATGAAATCTCTTTTAGAAAAACTTAAACAATATAGCCGAACTTATATGCCGATGCATATGCCGGGCCATAAAAGAAATGTGTCTATGGCGGGCTATCTAAAAAGTTTAGGCGCAGAAATAGACATCACCGAGGTGCAGGGCTTTGACAATCTTCAAAACCCAGAAGGCGTCTTAAAGGAATCCATGGAAATGGCGGCGCAGTACTTCGGTGCAAAGCGTAGTTTCTACCTTGTAAATGGCTCAACCGTGGGTATTTTAGCAGGCGTTTTTGCACTTACAGGCGAGGGAGACACTGTTTTAATCGCAAGAAACTGTCATATGTCCGTGTTTAATGCCGTCACACTGCGCAAATTAAATGCGAGCTTTGTTGAGCCTGAATACATACCTGAATACAATATAGCGGGTTCTTTAACGCCCAAAGCCGTTAAAGATGCGCTTTTAAAAAACCCAGATATAAGGCTTGTTATAGTCACAAGCCCAAGCTATGAAGGGGTTATAAGCGATGTTAAAGGCATTGCGGATGTAGTGCACAGCTTTGGCGCAAGCATTTTGGTGGACGAAGCACACGGGGCGCACCTATACGGTAACGGTGTGTTTAGTGGCGGTGCTGTAAGTGCGGGTGCCGACATAGTAGTCCAAAGCCTGCATAAAACTCTGCCGTCTCTTACACAGACCGCCATAGCCCATGTTAAAGACGAGCGGTTTGTTAAATGCTTTGCCAATTGGCTTAATGTTTTTCAGACAAGCAGCCCAAGTTATATTCTTTTATCCTCAATAGACGGCTGCATAAGGATTTTGATTAAAGAGGGAGAAAAGCAATTTAAAATTTGGCAAGAGGCTCTAAACAGCTTTGAAGATAAAATAAGGCCCCTTAAGCATTTACAGGTGCTATGCCGCAAAGAGCTATCAAGCGGCATATATATGTACGATAAAAGCAAGATTTTAATATCGACAGCTAAAAGCGACATTTCAGGTTATAATCTATATGAAAGGCTTAGGGAAGACTTTTATATAGAGGCGGAGATGGTATCGCATAGCCTGTGCCTTTGCATGACAGGAATGGGGGACAGCGAAAGGAGCCTTTTAAAGCTTGCCTCTGCCTTAGTAGAAATTGATGCAGAAATAGGGGAAAATATTAAAAATCCCCAAGCGATAAAGCTTCCAAGAATTTCAATGCGTATAGCGCCTTATAAAGCGTTGGGCTATCCACACAAAGAAATTGCTTTAGATAACTCAAAAGGTAAAACCTGTGCTGAAACCATATATGCTTACCCGCCTGGTGTACCTATAGCTATACCGGGGAGTATAATAACAGAAGATGTAATTGATGCTATAAAAGCTTCAGAACTCAGCGGCTGTAAGCTACAATACTCAAAAACCAGCAAGGCAAAAAGCATAACAATATGCCTTTAGGCTTAGTGCCGATGCTTGCATATTTGCAACAAAAGTGTAATAATATGACCATAAATGGGAGAAAGGATCTTTAATCATGAAAAAGTTTACAATTATATTGCTGGCGCTAATAATGGTATTTAGCATCGCTTCTGCGGAAGAAAGCCGTGTGCTCGCAACCGTCGAAGATACGCAGATTTATCAATCACAGGCGGACGAAATTATGCCTGCCTTTGTTAATTATAACTATATAAACACGCAGAGCGACTACCAAACAGTGGTTACCTACCTTGTTCAGCAGGAGGTTATGCGCCGCAAAATCGCAGACATGAAGTTTGACGAATTTAGCGAAGAGGAGCTTCATGCAATACAGGAAGATGCCAAGGCTGAATGGGAGAAATATGTAGAATCCTACATTTCCCAAAACATATCGGAAGATACACAGGAAGCAAGGGACGCAGCAAGGATTAACGCCGAAGAATTCTTTACCGCAAACGGTCTTACCCTTGATGCGATTGTAGAAAGCCTTAAGCAAAGCGAGAGCATCAATAAAATGAGAGACTACCTTTTGGGGGGCTACGCACCTACCGACCAAGAGGTAGAAGAGCTGTTCCAAACTGTGGGTGCACAGTATAAAGAACAGTATGAAAATAACATCGCAACCTACGAAGCCATGACCCACTACTACAACCAGCCCAGCTGGTACACGCCGGAGGGCTACCGTGGCATAATACATATATTGGTTAAAGTTGACGAAGATATTTTAGAACAGTACATGGCAATGCAGGCGGCGTATGAAGAACAGAACAGCGACAATCCCGAAACGCCTTCTGCTAATGAAGAGCAGACTGCAGAAAATGCCCAAGTCGTTACAGAACCTGTAACATTAGAGCAGATAGAGGAAGCCAAGCAGACCGTACTAAACTCTCAAAAGGAAACCATAGACAAAATATACCAAAGGCTTGCAAACGGTGAATCCTTTGAAAAACTTATAGAGGAATTTGGCACAGACCCCGGCATGCTAAACGCAGAAAATGTAAAAAACGGCTACTCGGTGCATAAGGATTCCGTAGTTTACGACCCCGCATTCACAAAGGCTGCGTTCTCCGACAAAATGAACGAAGTGGGCGATGTAAGCGACCCAGCCGTCGGCAATTACGGCATACATATACTTAAATACCAGAGAGATGTCCCAAGCGGTCTTATAATGACAGACGCTATACACGAAGAAATAAGCAGTGCACTTCTTATGCAGAAAGAAAACGAGGTGTTCAGCCAAGCCTTTGCCTCTTGGGAAAGTGCACTCAACATAAGCTACAACCAAGAAAACATAGACTTAGCAACCAAAGAAGCGGAAGAGCGCATAGCTAATCAGGAGCAAGCAGAAGCAGAAGAATCTCTTGAAGCTGTTTTACCTAATTAATACCAATTTCAATTACTATAAAAACAGGGAAATTAATATTTAGATGTCTGATAGACAAAGGCACAGACGCTCTTACCAGGAGAAACTTGGGCGTCAAAAAAAGCATAAAAAAATAAGCGGTCTTATGATGGTAGCGTCATTAGCGTTGTTTGCCACGGCGGGGATTTTGCTTGCACGCTATATTATAATGACTAAAAATACAAAAACTCTCCAAGCGGAACTTAAAGAAAGCTATAAACAGGTTGCCACTGTAGAAACGGAAGCTTTAAAAGCCCCTGTTTCTACACCGCAGGCGGCACCGGTCGTGTCGTACGCTCCGCAAAATTATGTGGCATTGCAACCTTCTCCAACGCAAGAGCCTGCCATGGCACCGGAATTTTTAAGTCTTTACAAAAAGAACCAAGACCTTGTTGCATGGCTTAAGCTTGAGGGCATTAAGGAGATAGACTTCCCTATCACTCAAAGGGATAACAGCTTCTATGTTTCGCACGATTTTTTAGGCCGTAAAAGCGTTGCTGGAACGCCGTTTTTGGACGCTTCGTGTAATGTTCTTCCGAACTCCGAAAACATGATAATACATGCACACAACATGAAAAACGGCACAATGTTTGGGAAGCTCAACCATCTTTTGGATGAGCAGACGCTTAAAAACCACCCGTTAGCGTCCTTTAAAACGCTGTATGAAGACGGTACATTTGTGCCATTTGCTGTAAGCATAATTTCAATAGATCCAAACAACGCAAGGTATGTTCCGCTTGTAAAGTCTGAATTTAAAAGCCTGCAGGAGAGAGAGCAATACATAGAAAGGCTTATAGAATTTTCTTCTTACTCTCTGCCTATAGATGTTTTAACGCAGGATGAGCTTTTAACCCTTGTAACCTGCCACGGTAAGGAAGATAGCGAAAGGTTGGTTGTGGGTTACCGTAGGCTCCGCGAAAACGAGAGCCCTGAGGAAATTGAAAGTTATTTTAAAAAGAACGCAAAGAAAATATTATAACTTAGCTGATATGCTGATAAATACAGCATATTAATTAAAACTTTATATTTACCGTAAAATCGGTCTTACAAACGGGGCAGTGCACATTTACTGCTCCGGTTTGTTTTTTTAAGCGCAGCATGGTCTTGCAGTTTGGACACCTTCTGTAACGATGCGTGTTGCGCTCTTTTATACGGTTCTTAATCTGCAAGAACTGTTTTTGCGCCTTTTTTTGATATGCTAAAAATTTCTCGTTTTCAATACGCCTTTGCGCAATGTTTTTTGAAAACAGGCGGTACACAGTAACTACAAGCAAAATTGTAAGCAACATAGACAGCCTGCCGCGTAAAAGCATGTTTATTATAACAAGCGCTATATATACTTTTGTCGAAAAAATGCCAAGTGCATCAAGGCCGTTTCTCCCTTGCATAAAAAGCATTAATTTTTGTTTCCAGTCGTTCATAAATACTCCTTCAACAGCAGAAACGGCAGTTCATGCACATAAACATACCCCAGCAAAAGGGGGAAAGGCCGGTGAACACCGGGAAACCGAACTCCCTGCTTTGCTCTTGGTATACAGTGCTGCGGCTCTGTATTTGCCGTTGTATCTGTATATAATCTATATTGTTGGGTTCCATTTGGCGGGCTGTATTTATATGGTCCATAGCGGTAACGAGGTTGCCGACACCGTAGTTTGCTAAGGCGCTCAAGGCATACCATTCGGCGCTGCTGTCTCTATTTTGGTTTAAATAAAACAGTGCTTCGTTATACCGCTGGTTCATTATGAAGCGTTTTGCCGTTTCAAACTTAGTTTGTGTATATTGGTTTCCGTAGTTTTGATTAAAAGGCCTGTATGGATTGTTGTATTGCCCGTAGGGGCTGCCACCCTGCCACTCGTTCCCATATTGCTTAGCTTTGCCGCTCTTTATTTCTTCGTAGGCGACATTAATCTCCGCCATTCTTTTTTGAGCATCGGGGTTGTTAGGGTTAAGGTCTGGGTGGTATTTCTTGGCGAGCTTACGGTAGGCGGCGGTAATCGTTTCATCGCTTGCGTTTCTGGGGACGCCCAATACCTCGTATGGGTCTCTGTTCATTTGCGTCCTCCTTTGTTCTTTTGGTATTCGTATTTAAGCCACACGCCCGAATACAGTATGTTTTCCATTATATCCTTATCGCGTTTAATGGGAAGCTTTTGGAATATTTCCGTAGCCTGCGCCAAAAGCGCCGTTAATATGTTTTCGTGCATGGACGGGGGAATGCTTACCATTGGGTTATACTGTTCGCGACTTAGATCCGCCTTAAGGTCGCAAACGGCGTCCATTATATAAATAAACCTTCCCAATGCTTCGCCGAACATATAAAGCTTTTCTTCTTCTATGCCGCCAAAGCTAAAAATGCTGCCAAGTATGAAGCCGAAACAGTTGGCAGGTACGTCGGGGTTTAGTTCGTTGGATTTTTCTGCTGAAGCGAGCTTTTTGAGCCCTTTTTCTACAGCAGCCGCTTGTGTCGGATATTTTTCTTTTATTTCGGCTACGGCTTCTTTAAAGTGTTTTGAACTCAAAAGCGACAAAAGGTTTTTATCGTCATTCCAAGAATCAAGCCTTTGGTAGTAAGACAAAAGTATATTCATATCTGCCGCATAGTCGACTATATTGCTTTTTAGGCCTTGCTTGTGTTTAATGGGGTGCTTTGGGCAGTTGCAGGTTATAACGGGTGCATCTTCTTCCTGTAGGGAAGAAAGGAGCATTACAAGGAAACACATATCGTAATTAAGTGTAAGACGAAAACGCCTGCCTTTAGGGCGCTCAAGTGCTGAACAAAGCCCGCAGTAGTATTCGCCGTAGCGAAGCTTTTGCTTTTCGTCAAAAGCTTTGGAATTTGGAATAATATAACCGAACAAAAACTCCCTCCTTTGCTTGAGTATTTTAGCATAGGCGGGAGTATTTATCAAAATTATTTATTGATACTAATCCTGCACCTTAATGCTTTGATAAACTTGTCTTTTTCCATTTTTGCTT
>JAUNLY010000052.1 GCA_030532025.1 Eubacteriales bacterium | reverse complement strand
CTGGACACTCATATTTATTTAAAACGTCAATGTGGAGAATTGCGTAGGGGTTTTATTATTGAAAACCCAATGGAAAAGCCTTAGCCCAAGTTAGGCTGACTGAATTAATTAAAGCAAAAACAAAAAATCAGCTTATCAAAGCATTAAGGTTTGAAATTGTATAAAACACAAAGCCCATGAGGGCTATTTTTTTTGCGAAAAAACGCGTTAATAAAAACTTGTAAAAATGCACAATATAAAATCGATAAAATATAGTAAATATACAATACAATACCCAACATAGAAACAGACATTTCTATTCGTTTTAGTAAAAAGATTATACGTTCCCGAAACTCGGTTCAAATAGACCGAAGTACGATTTTCTCTTGCTGCTATTGAGGAAGAGGCTGTTTTTAATCTATTGACGATGGTGGTAAGAAGTGTTATTTTGTGTCATGAAATGGATTATTAATGGCGATAGGTGGGTGAACCGGGTGAACGATGACAATTTAGAAAACAAAAAAACTTTGCCCGGCGAGGACGAGAATGTTAAAGCTACCGAAAAAAACCTGCAGCTAAACGGTGCGTTTTGGCACAGCATAGACAGCAAGGGTCGCGTCATTATTCCACAGTTTTTTAGAGAACAGCTTTCAGACGGCATAATTGTTTCTGTCAACACTGCACAGGACAGCATTGCGATTTATCCAACAGCCGTATGGCAGGAACGCGTTGATATGCTAAGTCGTTTGGTACAGAAAAAAAGAACGCTCGAACCTGTTTTATCAAGGTTTTCAATGCTTTCTTATCCTAATTGTAACTTTGACCAGCAAGGTAGAGTGCTTATACCGGCATTGTTGAGAGATATGTATCTAAAAGACACGCAGTCCGTAAGGGTGTCGGGTGCATTTGACCACATAAGAATAGTATCGGAAGCGCAGGCACAGGAGGAAGACAAGCATTTCAAAACAGACGATATAGATATTCTCGAAATGATAAGCGCCACTCAAAAAGAAGATTAAAGAGGGAGGGTTTTATGTCTCAACTTAATATGAACACTTATCCAAAATATTTAAAAACCGGCGTTGAGCTTATGGCGAAAAATTTTCGCTTTGGCGTAAAGAGCGAAGTAAACCTTCCGGACGGCGATACCCATGTAAACGACGGAAGAAAAGTTTTTTCCTCCACTTCCTGTAAAAACACTTTGGAAAGAGTGTATTTTACAGTAAATAAATGGCTGGCTATTGGGATAATTGCCGTGTTTGCGCTTATATTATTGTCGCGAATAAGCGCAAGACTTGATAAGATTGCAATGATAGACGCAGAAATTAAAAGTCAGAAGAAAACTTTTAGCGAACAGTGTCTTAAAACGTGGACTTTGCAGGCGAACTTTGACAAAGTTTTCGATTCGTCGTATATTTGCTACTATGCTGCGCAGAGTCTCGGTATGGTTAGGGCTGTAGACGGTGCTTCCGTTATTCAGATAAGCGCACCACAAACAAGACCGGTGCACAGTCAAGGTGTAATGCTTTCTGCCGGAGCGCGCGGCATGTAATTTATTTGGAGGTAAAGGAACTTAATGTACCTTTCTAAGCTGGCGGAATCCGCTAAAAAATATTTAATAGAGATTACCGGCGATTGTGAGGTGGAGTCCTTATCGCAGGACAGCCGTGAAGCAACAAACAAAGGTCTGTTTTTCTGCATAAAGGGACAGCGCTTTGATTCGCACGATTTTGCTCAGATGGCCATACAAAACGGTTGTGTGGCTTTAGTTGTTAACAGGGTTTTAAAGGATATTGACGTACCTCAAGTTGTGGTGTCTGATAGCCGTGGAGCCATGGCTCTTATGGCGGCTGCGTTTTACGACAACCCTGCTGATAAAATGAGAATGGTGGGTATAACCGGTACAAAAGGAAAGACCACTACAAGCTATATAGTAAAGTCTATATTAGACGCTGCGGGTATTCCAAATGGCTTGATAGGCACCACGGGAAGCTTAGTGGGTGACATAAAAAGACAAGGCGGACTTACAACCCCAGACCCTATTGACCTACATAAAACGCTTGCGGATATGTATGCAGCAGGGGTAGAAGCTGTGTGCATGGAAGTATCCGCACACGCAATAGATATGAAACGCTTGGAGGGCATTACTTTCGAGGCGGCTTGCTATACCAACTTTTCGCAGGATCATTTAGATTATTTTAATTCTATGGAAGAATATTATAATGCAAAGAAAAGCTTTATGCTGTCTTCGCAAGTGAAAAATGCCGCCATAAACGTAGATGACGATAGTAGCTTTGAAATAATCAAGCAAATAAAGGTTCCGCACAGCACGTACGGTATAAGTGGCAATTCCGATATTTTTGCAAGGGATATAGAAATAAGCGAAAACGGCGTGCAGTTTAATCTGTCTTTGTGGAACGAACAATGGTACCCAATTACATTGCATATGATGGGGATGTTTAACGTATACAATTGCCTTGCGGCAAGCGCGCTTTGCCTAATACTGGGCATTGAACCTAATAACATAGTGCAGGGTATAAAAAACATACGTAACGTACCGGGAAGAGCGGAAGTGCTTGAAACAAACACCGCATATAAGGTCATATTGGATTATTCACATTCTCCCGCTGCGCTTGAAAACATATTAAAAACTGTGCGTAGCTTTGCGAGAAAAAAAATAATACTTCTCTTTGGCTGTGGTGGAGACAGGGATCATGCAAAAAGGCCTATAATGGGCAAAATTGCGGGTGAAATGGCAGACTTTACGGTACTTACAAGCGATAACCCACGCACAGAGGATCCAAACAAAATAATAAGCGAAATAGAAAGCGGCATTAAAAAAACAACCGGTGAATATACCGTTATAGAAAATAGGCACAACGCAATAGAATATGCGCTGGATGCCGCAAAAGAAGGGGACATAGTAATATTAGCCGGCAAGGGCGATGAAACCTATCAGGAAATACACGGCAAAAAATATCCCTTTAACGAAAAATCGATTGTCGCAGAATTGCTTTACAGCAAAAGAAAGCGGGGCTGAAAATGAATACGCCTAATCCGAACATAGCGAAACTTGATCTAAAAAATAAAAAACTGCTTATAATGGGTGCGGGCAAAAGCGGACAAGCGGCGGCTTCGCTGGCGTTACAGGCGGGCGGAAGCGTACTTTTGTCTGACGATAAAGAACTTAAAGACATACAAAATATAGACTGGCTGTTAAATAACAGCCATGTTCAATTTTGCCAAAGTTCAAAACTAAGCACACAGCTAAACGGTGTGGATTTTGCTGTTATAAGCCCCGGCATACCTTCAAATGCCACTTCCGTACTTAATGTACAAAGCAAAAATATTCCAATTGTAAGCGAACTTGCTTTTGGTGCTTCGTTTATGCCATGCCCGTATGCGGCTGTTACCGGCACAAATGGGAAGACCACAACCACCATGCTGCTTGGTTTGATGTTTTCTAAAGGTGGCTTTGTAAGCCATGTATGTGGCAACATAGGTTTCCCTATATCCACTGCGGCGCTTTCTGCCAACCCTGCGGACAGGGCTGTTGTTGAGGTTTCTTCTTTCCAGCTGGAATTTCCGGACGGTTTGCACCCAAAGGCCGCGGCGATACTTAACATAAGTGCAGACCACTTAGACAGGCACGGTAGCATGGAAGAGTATATAAGCTTAAAAAAACGCATATATACTAACATGAACGGCGATGATTTTCTTGTATTAAATTCAAACGATAAAAGTCTAAAAGATGCCGCTCTTGACGCCAAGGCAAATGTTTTTTGGTTTTCTTCAGAAGGTGAAGTGCCAATGGGTGCATTCTTAAAGGATAGCAATCTCTATATGCGAGACGGCAACACAGAAAAGCTTCTGTGCCATATAGAGGATATACAGATGCCTGGCCTACATAACTTGGAAAACGTGCTTGCGGCATCTTCTTTGGCGTATTTGATGGGCATACCGGTACCCGTAATACGCCATTCAATAAAAACCTTTAACGGTGCCGAACATAGAATAGAGTTCGTTAAAGAAATAAACGGAACTGTTTATTATAACGACAGCAAAGCCACCAATCCGGATTCTACCATAAAGGCCATAAAAGCTATGCAGTCACCCGTTATACTTATTGCGGGCGGTTTTAACAAGGATACGCCTTTTGACGCACTTGCGGAATGTATTGTTAATTCTAATGTAAAAGCGGTGGTTTTAACTGGGGATACTGCGAATCAAATAGCAAAAGCTCTAAAGGAATATAATTATACAAATATTTTTACGACGGACAGCCTAAATGCGGCGGTATTGCAGGCGAACAAATTGTCAAAACCAAGTGATGTGGTTTTGTTCTCGCCGGCTTGTTCCTCTTTTGATCATTTTAAAAGCTATGAAGAAAGGGGAAATCATTTTAAAGATATAGTAAATAACTTATGAGTAATCAAAATTATAACAGACATAAACTTATTCCACCATCCGACGACAATAGAAAGCCGGATAAGCGTAAACTTCAGGAAGAGAATATCCAAAAAGAAAATACCGAAGTATCTTCTTTTGAACCTAAAACAAAAATTTTTATAAGGCTAATAAGCGTACTTGTTATTGTTGTGTGCATCGCTTTTATAGCAAGGGAGACCTTGTTTACTGTTAGCAACTGCCTTGTCGTAGGGAATACAAACATACCTACGGAAATAGTGTTGTCTTCAGCATGAATAAATGCTTCAAGTAATTATTTTAATGTAAATGAAGAACGGATAAAGAGTGGTATAAACAGCAACCGCTATTTACAATTTTTAGGTATGGAAAAGCGTTTCCCAAACGGGCTTACTATACACGTAAAGGAACGTATACCTGCCGCATGTATAAACTATATAGGTATTAAATACATAATAGCTGACGATGGTATGGTGCTTGAAACCACAAAAAGAGCGGATATAGAAAACAGCCTTGCTCTAATTTCGGGGCTTGAAATACAGGATATAAACGTAGGTTCTATGCCTCAGGTAAGAAAGAGCAGTCAGATGGCGGCATGCGTGCAGCTTTTACAGGAACTTATTATGCAAGGCGTAATAAATAACACTAAAAGCATAAGCTTTGCTGACGGGGGTATTTACCTAAGCACAAGAAATGGGTTTACAGTAAACTTAGGTACGGGGGATTATCTAAGGGCTAAAATAGGAACCGTACGCGGTGTTTTAGCGGAATTGGGAAAACAGGGCATTTCAAATGGCATAATAGAGGCTACGGTACCCGGAGAAGCCACATATAGGCCTGAAAACTAAAGAAATTATGCAATAAGGCTTGAAAAAAATTAATAAAAAGGTTACAATAAAGCAACAGGTAAGCAAGTACAAGAATGGTTACATTGATTGCGGTACATAACAGAAATGGGGATGAGTAACAGATGAGGAGCACAATCACCGTTGTGGAATTCGGCACAAGCAAGATAGTTGCCCTTATAGCAGAGGTGAGCAGCCGCCAAAGGTGCGATATAATAGGTGCGGGCAACGCCGCCTATGACGGTTATTCCGAAGCTCACTGGAATAATCCTGCTAATGTAAACGCTGCGCTGCAGTCTGCTATTCAAAAGGCGGAAGAACAGGCAAAAACCACCGTGCGCGATGTATACTGCGGTGTGCCGGGCCAGTTTTCAAAGGTCTTTACGGTAGAATCCAAGGTAGAACTGCAAGGCACAGACCCGCATGTTACAGCCCGCGACATAGAAGCCCTGTTCGATATTGCCGACCAACAGGTTAAGGATTTGCCGGGTCTTCCTATACACAGAAGCCCTGCTTGGTTTGTGGTGGACGATGGCAAACGCACATTAGAGCCAATTAATCTTCACGGCAACGAACTGCGTTCATTAATTTCTTATGTAAAGGCAGATCAATTCTTCATTGCTGATGTATCAGAACGTTTGCGTGCTTTAGGCAAGGTGCCGTTCGGGTTCTTTTCAACACCCATGGGCTCTGCCATACTCTATATTTCGGACGAGGAGAGAGACAGAACGGCAGTTTTAATAGACATAGGCTACCTAAATACCGAAGTTATGCTCGTTCAAGGCGATACCATAATACACCATAAAGTAATACCTATAGGCGGCGGGCATATGTCGGCGGATTTGGCCTATGGGCTTGATATATCTTTAGACAGTGCAGAACAGATTAAACGTTCGTTTGTGTTCGGCACTCAAAACAACCAAACTGCTTTTGAAATAACTGCAACCAACGGTGCTGCGCAAACTTTCGAAAGAAGCGATGTGGAATCCAAGCTTATGCCGCGTGCGGACGAGCTATGTGAAGCCATAGACAGTGCCATTAAAGACAGCGGTATTCGCCTTGGCAACTGGTCAAGCATATACCTAACAGGTGGCGGACTTGCCATAAACAAAGGCGGTAGAGAATATTTAAGCGAAAAACTCGGCAGACCGGTAAGGGAACTTCCAAGAAAAGCTGTAAAGCTTTCAAGCCCAATATACGCCAGTGCGCTCGGTCTGTTAGATTTGATTATAGATACAAGAAGTGAAGCCGTCGCTTCCCAAAGCGGTGTTCGAGCCTTCTTTAGAAACCTTTTCGGTGGCTGAGTATGGCAACCAAAAAAAGAGTCGGAGGACAGGATATGTTAGAATTAAAAGTAGATAGAGAGCCACAGGAATCTTTTGCATCAATAAAAGTAGTCGGCTGTGGTGGCGGCGGCACAAACGCCGTAAACCGCATGGTAGACGCCGGCATGAAAGGTGTGGAGTTTATTGCCATCAATACAGATAGGCAAGCTCTTAGCATTTCTAAAGCGGAAAACAAAATCCAGATAGGCGAAAAACTCACCAAGGGTTTAGGTGCCGGTGCTATGCCTGAAATTGGCAAAAGAGCGGCAGAAGAAAGCCGTGAAGAAATAGCCCAAGCACTAAAAGGGGCAGACCTTGTTTTTGTTACCGCCGGCATGGGCGGTGGTACCGGTACCGGTGCCGCACCTGTAGTTGCTGATATAGCAAGAGATTTAGACTGTTTAACCATAGCCGTAGTAACAAAGCCTTTCCAATTTGAAGGCAAACAGCGTATGCGCAATGCGGAAAACGGCATTAACGATCTTAAGCAGTTTGTGGATACGCTTGTCGTTATTCCAAACGACAGGCTTTTGCAGGTTGTAAGCAAGGGCACAAGCATGTTAGAAGCTTTCCGCGTTGCAGACGATGTATTGCGCCAAGGTATACAGGGTATTTCAGACCTTATCGCACTTCCTGCAACAATCAACCTCGACTTTGCGGACGTTAAAACCATCATGGAATCCGGCGGTATGGCTCATATCGGCATAGGTACGGCTAAGGGTGAAAACAGAATGGTAGAAGCAGCTAAGAACGCCATTTCAAGCCCCTTGCTTGAAACCAAGATTGACGGTGCAAGAGCTGTGCTTATCAATATCACTGGTGCCGAAGAAATGGGCATCGTCGAAATTAACGAAGCCGCTACGCTCATACAGCAATCTGCTGACAATGAAGCCAATATCATATTCGGTGCCGGCGTTGACGAAAGCCTCAAGGATGAAGTGCGCATAACCGTAATCGCGACAGGTTTTGAAAAATCTTCATTCCCCATTAGGGACGCAAAAAAACGCTTTAACACTAAAACAAGCATGCCCTATGGCAGCGCCAACGCAGCGTTCAACCCCTACGAAAGCAGAACGCCTGTGCAAGAAGAAAGCCCCGAAAATTCAAACCAAGGGGATTATGAGGCTCCACCGGTGGCGGTAATGTACGACCAAGAACAAAACCTTTTCCCGTCCTCTGCACGCCCATCTGGTCAATCCTTCCCTAACTTCCAGCCGGGTAATTTCCAGCAACCCGTTCAATACAACAACCAGTATAGAAATCCGCAGGCACCCGTAGCTCCCGTGCAAAACCAGCCGAGCCGCAATGTGCCTCAGTCACCTGCACCTTCAAGAAGTGAGAAAGACGATTTGGGGGTACCTGCCTATTTGCGCAGAAAATAAATAATTAATAATTAATTGGAAAAACCGCAAGCTATATTATTTTGACTAAAATAATAGCGGTCCAATATTTATATGAGGAGGGAATATGTTAAAACGTACTCCGTTATTTGTGCGCCATACAGAACTTGGCGGCAAAATGGTATCCTTTGGCGGTTTTGAAATGCCGGTGCAATATCCGAGCGGCATTGTGGCTGAACACAATGCCGTCAGAAATGCATGCGGCATTTTTGATGTTTCACATATGGGTGAACTCATCTTAAAAGGCGAAACCGCTTTGGCAACCGTGCAAAAACTGCTTACCAACGATATGAGCGGTATGGCAGTTGGCAGGTGCCGCTATAGCCCCATGTGTAATGAGCAGGGCGGAGTGGTCGACGATTTGCTCGTATACAAGCTATCAGAAGACTCCTACATGCTTATTGTAAACGCAGGCAACTATGATAAAGACCTTGCTTGGGTGCGTTCGCATCTTTTAGAGGGAACATCTTTAGAGGATATTTCCGCACAAACAGGTCTGCTTGCACTTCAAGGGCCTAAATCAAAAGAAATACTGCTTAAGTTACTTCCCGAAGAAAGCATACCAAAAAAATACTACTCGTTTTTTGCGGATATAGATTTGCTTGGCAGTAAATGCCTTATTTCAAGAACAGGTTACACGGGCGAGCTCGGTTACGAAATTTACTGCCCAGAGCAAGACACAGTTAAATTATTTAACGCTCTGCTTGAAAACGGAAAAGAAAGCGGCTTAATTCCATGCGGCTTAGGCGCCAGAGACACGCTTCGCCTTGAAGCGGGCATGCCGTTGTATGGCAACGAAATGAGCGAAGAAATAACCCCATTTGAAGCGGACTTGGGTTTCTTTGTAAAGCTCGAAAAACAAGAAGATTTTATAGGCAAAGCCGCCTTAATTGAAAAACAAGACTCAAAGCGCGTACGCTGCGGCTTAGAGGTTACGGAACGCGGTATAGTACGTGAGCATGCAGAACTGTTTTCAGACGATGTTCATGTGGGTACTGTAACCAGCGGCACTATGTCCCCGTACTCAAAAAAAGCCATAGCAATGGCGCTTCTGGATAAGAAATACGCCGAATTAGGCACAGTTTTAACCGCAGAGCAGCGCGGAAGAAAAATGTCAGTTAAAGTGGTAGAGTTACCATTTTATAAAAGAAATAAATAATTAGGAGGCAAATATGAATTTCCCTACAGACAGAAAGTATACTAAATCTCATGAATGGATTATGAAAGACGGCGATCTCTACGCTATAGGTATAACAGAGTATGCCCAAAGCGAACTCGGTGATGTGGTTTTTATAAACCTTCCAAACGTAGATGACGAGGTATTTTTAGACGAAGCATTTGCAGATGTAGAATCCGTAAAAGCGGTAAGCGATATTCTTTCCCCCTCAAACGGCGTAGTAGCAGAAGTAAACGAAGAACTCTTAGATGCGCCGGAAAAACTCAACGAAGCGCCTTACGAGGCTTGGATAGTTAAAATTTCAGACGTGGGTGAATTACCGGAGTTTCTTTCTGCGGATGAGTATGCTGCGTTTTTAGAGGAAGAACAATAATGGCAGGATATATCCCCACATCGGAACAAGAAAAGCGTGCTATGTTAAATGCCATAGGCATGCAAGACGTACGCGAGCTTTTTAAAGATGTTCCGGAAGAAGTGTATTTAGATAAAATAGAAACCGTTCCAAGCGGATTGTCTCAGATGGAGACAGAGCAGAAAATTCAGAGCCTTGCCGCAAAAAATACGGTTTTTAAAACAATTTTAAGGGGAGCCGGAGCTTACGACCACTATATCCCTGCTGTTGTAGATACAATAACCGGTAGGGAGGAGTTCCTCACAACATATACACCTTATCAGGCCGAAAAAAGTCAGGGTGTTCTACAGTCCATATTTGAATTCCAAACGCAAATATGTGAGCTTACCGACATGGACGTTAGCAATGCCTCTGTGTACGATGGCGCTACCGCAGCAGCCGAAGCTTGTATGATGTCGCTTACCACCAGAAAAAACAAGGTGTTAGTTTGTGCAAGCGCAAGCCCTGAAACCATTGCGGTTGTAAAAACCTACTGCTGGGCTAAAGATGCCGATCTTGTAACTGTACCCTTAAAAGACGGCAAAACAGACATCGAAGCTTTAAAACAGCTGTTAAGTGAAGAAATTGCCTGCGTTTACCTGCAGCAGCCAAACTTTTACGGGCTACTTGAAGATGCCGAAGAAATAGGCAATTTAGCACACGAAGTAAAGGCTAATTTCATAATGGGCACAAACCCCATATCGCTTGGAATGTTAAAAACGCCGCGTGAATGTGGGGTAGACATTGCCGTAGGTGAAGGTCAACCTTTGGGTATGCCACTTTCCTTTGGCGGGCCGTACCTTGGCTTTATGGCATCAACAGATAAATTCGCAAGAAAGCTCCCTGGCCGTATTGTAGGCCAGACGACAGACTCTAAAGGCAGGCGCTGTTTTGTTTTGACTCTACAAGCCCGAGAGCAGCACATAAAGCGCGAAAAGGCGGGTAGCAATATATGCTCAAACCAAGCCTTGTGCGCTATGCGTGCGTCTGTATACATGGCAGCCATGGGTGCTAACGGTTTAAAACAAGCTGCGGAGCTGTGCTACCACAAGGCGCATTATTTTGCTTCAGAATTAACTAAACTACCAGGTTTTGCCATGCGTTATTCCGGTGAATTCTTTAATGAATTTATTACCGAAACGCCTATACCAGCAGAAAAAATAGAAGCTGCCCTTCAAAAGCACAATATACTTGCAGGCTTGCCTTACGAAAACGGCATACTTTGGTGCGTAACCGAAAAGGTAAGCAAGGAAGATCTGGACAACACTATTCAAATAATTCGGGGGGTATACAGCAAATGAAATTAGTATTTGAACGCAGTACGCCTATGCATGGCACTAAATACCTGCCTGAAACAGATGTACCGAAGGCTAATTTGCCCGAAAAACATTTACGCCAAAGCAATCTTAATTTGCCGGAGCTTGCAGAGCCGGACCTATGCAGGCATTACAAATGTCTCTCAAACGAAGTTTTTGGCTTAAGCGACGGTTTTTACCCGCTTGGCAGCTGTACCATGAAACACAACCCAAGGCTTCATGAGCGTCTTGCTGGGCTTCCGGGGTTTACAAACATACATCCTTTACAGCCTGAAGACACTGTAAAAGGTTGTGTAGAGGTACTTGATACCATAGACGATTTGCTGTGCGAAATTACAGCGATGGACGCGTGCACATTCCAACCTGCCG
>JAUNLY010000051.1:3664-11254 GCA_030532025.1 Eubacteriales bacterium | reverse complement strand
CGCGAAGGCGGCCACACGGTTGGTGCCGGTGCCGTCGCAAAAATTGCGGAATAATCTCTAAGCGCAATACAATAAAGGAAGCAATATTCCCTGCTTCCTTTATTTTTTACACATGGGCATATATTTTCTAAGCCTAAACAGCTATATGTTGTACGATATTTAAAGATAAAAAATAAGGAGAATTAAAGCATGAAAATTTTAATTGTGAACGCAGGTTCATCATCGCTTAAATATCAGCTTATAGATATGGAGAACGAAAGCACGCTCGCAAAAGGGCTTGTGGAGAGGATAGGTATTGAAGGCAGCAAGCTTACCCAAACAGTGAACGGGCAAAAGTTTGTAATTGAAGAGCCTATGGAAAACCATGTAGTTGCGTCTAAAAATATGATCGACGCTTTGACTGACAGCGAACACGGCGTTGTTTCCAACATGGAAGACATAGGTGCCGTGGGTCATAGAGTCCTGCATGGTGGAGAAAAGTTTACAGAATCCGTTATAATCAATGAAAAAGTAATAGAAGCGATAAAAGAAAATATACCGCTTGGCCCATTGCATAATCCGGCAAACCTTATGGGTATCATGGCTTGCAAAGAAGTAATGCCAAATACTCCTATGGTCGCTGTGTTTGATACGGCTTTCCATCAGACTATGCCGCCTAAGGCATACCTTTACGGCGTACCTATGGATTATTATAAGCGCCTGCATGTCCGTAGATACGGCTTCCACGGTACAAGCCATCGCTATGTAAGCGCTCGTGCAGCCGAGTTTTTAGGAAAAGATGTCAAAAAGCTGCGCATAATTACCTGCCACCTTGGAAACGGTTCATCTATTTGCGCCGTACATAACGGCGAATGCGTGGATACAAGTATGGGTATCACGCCTCTTGAAGGTTTAATTATGGGCACCAGAAGCGGAAGTTTAGACCCTGCAGTGCTGCAGTTTATTATGAATAATGACGGTATAGACATTAACGAAATGCTTGAGATATTAAACAAAAAGAGTGGTTTGCTTGGTATAAGCGGCATAAGCAGCGATATGCGAGATGTTGATGAAGCAGCAGAAAATGGGAACGAAAACGCACTTATAGCTCAGCAGATGCTCGATATGGGCGTCAAAAAATACATAGGAGCCTATGCTGCCGCTATGGGCGGTGTTGATGTAATAGTGTTTACCGCAGGAATAGGGGAGAACGGCATGGAGCTAAGAGAGCGTGTAATGGAAGATATGGAATTCCTTGGCGCCAAAATAGACATTGAAAAGAATAAAGTAAAGGGTAAAGAAACAGATATTTCTGCTCCCGACAGCAAAGTTAAGGTGCTGGTAATTCCCACAAACGAAGAATTAGTAATCGCACGCGATACTTTGGATTTGGTTACAAAGGCAAAATAATTTGGAACAAAACAAGTATCAAGAAGTACATATATATACCGACGGCGCTTGTTCCGGAAACCCGGGTCCTGGCGGTTGGGCGGCTATACTGCAATTTGGCAAACACGAAAAAGAGATAAGCGGCAATATGCCTTCAACAACAAACAACCGCATGGAATTGTTTGCTGTTATAAGTGGCATAGGACAGCTTAAAAAACCTTGTATAATAAATATCTATTCTGACTCAAGCTATGTCGTAAATGCCTTTGAAAAGGCTTGGATAGATAACTGGAAGAATAACGGTTGGAAAACAGCAAGCAAAGATCCGGTTGAAAACCAAGACCTTTGGAAGCTTCTTTTGCTTACCATAAAAAAACATCCAAAAGTTAAATTCCATAAGGTTAAAGGGCATTCGGATAACGAGTTTAATAACCGTTGCGATGCGCTTGCGAAGGCCGAAATTGCTAAACTGCAACAGAAGGATTAACTTTGTGGCTTTAAAACAGGGGAGAAGCGGAACTCATAAAAGGTAAATGTCTTTCAAAGGAGCAAGCTTATGTCTGTGCCTTTTATTAGACAATATCAAACATCATAAGTGGATTAGACTTTGATAGCGATATATGCGATTTATTAGATTTTAATAGTTGCGTCTGTTAGTGTGGATATGATAATTGTTAAAATAATATACTTTAAAGAATGTAAACTATTTGTCTGATAGATATAAGAATTAACATGTGATTTATGAGTGTATGTTTTTTTGATAAAGCATCAATATCGGATTTCTTTAATACATAGCATAGTATAAATTAATTTTGTATCCTTCTTTGTGGATAGATAATCGCAGGAGTATCTTTTAGGCGGCTTCCTGTTTGTGCTGATTTGTCATTGCGGATAGTTCCTTTTAAGATTTGTCTTGTTAAGCCGAAATAGCTTTCTATATACGATTTTGACAGTACAAAAATTCAAGGCAATTATAAGCGTAGAAAAATCACTTCAAAGCACCATTGCTTACAAGTATAAAAAATCGTGTTAAATTCGCCATTCATAAGTATAAAAAATTGCTAAAGATAATGCTTCTTATAAATACAAAAAATTAGTTAAATTACGCCACTTACTCAGCGGCGTAATTTTATAAAAGCACATCGGTCATATGCACAAAAATAGGTTTGAAAGTATGCGCTGCTCATAAGCGCAAAAGCATCCTAAAGTACATATCTCGTAATTTCGTTTCCAGGTACCTTGCCTATGGCTTCCAACGAGGTTTTTGCTATACGCCCCAAATTAATAAAGTACAGGTAGGGGATAAATCAAGTTTATTCTTCTTCTAACCTTAAAGCAATACTATTCGCAAAAGGCATCTTTTACGAATAGTATTGCTTTTTTTATTAATCTTAATTATAATATATATGTACAACAGCTTTACTTTAAGTTTTTATGGCTAGATAGTAAAATCCTGACTCTCAAAAAGTGTACTACACATATGCGCTTAAATGTGTTAATGAGTTGCAAGTTTCGTATTTAAACTCGGCTGTGTTGTATAAAACATGTTTTTTGTGAAGTTTTCTGGTTGCTCGTTTTCAAACTTAAAGACTTCCGACTAACAATGTACAAGAAAAAGATCGCGTTTAAAAGCATTTATTTTTTTGAAGACAGTATTTCCCTCTGTATTATAAATTAAAATCGTTTTAAGGAGAGATTGTATTGGCTGCCACATACCATAAAGTGCGTTCGCAACAGCATCATGAAAAATTAAAACAACAGCTCAAAAAATTGCCGCCCGTCTGCGGAGACTTTTTCAGAGCTATATCACAAACTACAAGCCCTTTGACGCGCTTAGCCTACGCTTATGATCTTAATTTATTTTTCAGGTATCTTTGTTCCGAACGCGTTTCTTTTGCGAATAGTTCACCGGAGCTTTTTACGATAGAGGAGATAAACAAGATATCTGCAAGAGATATCGAAGGTTTTCAGGAATATTTGATGTATTATGTAAAAGAAGACGAAAATGAGCAAAGCTCTTCCCCCACATTCGTTCAAAACAACGAGTTGGGGATAATGCGTAAATTATGCTCTGTACGTTCTTTTTTGGACTATCTTTTTAAAAACGAGCTTATAGCCTCAAATGTTGCAATGCTTGTAGAGCTTCCAAAGAAAAAAAACAAACCAATATTGTTTTTGGAACAGGACGAAGTTCAGGATTTAATCAAAGTTGTAAGCAGTGGCGAAGGTCTTTCCGACAAACAAAAAGCATATCTCAATTCTACCCGCGAGCGCGATCTTGCCATACTTTTGTTGTTTTTAGGTACAGGTATTCGTGTAAGCGAGCTTGTAGGTTTGGATATAAGCGACTTTAATTTTGAGAAAAACTCTTTTGTTGTAATAAGAAAAGGTGGCGACCAGAGCATATTGTATTACCCCAACGAGGTAAAAACTGCTGTAAATAACTATATGCAAATAAGAAAAACCATAGAAACAGAACTTGGGCATGAAAACGCATTGTTTTTATCTTTGCAAAAAAGGCGCATGACGGCGCGTGCCGTAGAAAATATGGTGAAAAAATATGCCAATATTGCAGCGCCCCTTAAAAAAAGAATAAGCCCACATAAGCTTAGGAGCACATTTGGTACAGCCTTATATCAAGAAACGGGTGATATTTACTTGGTTGCTGATGCGCTTGGACATTCCGACGTAAATACCACAAGGCGTCATTACGCTGCAATGACAGACCAGCGTAAACGTGAAGCCGCCAAGAGAATACCATTGCCCACTATCCCCCAAGAAGAAAAAGAAATCAAAAAATAGCTTTACAAACACTTGTTTGCATTATATAATGTATATGGATTTTAAATCGGGGAGTGAGCTAAATGAAATCAAAAATTTTTATAGCGGTGCTATCATGCTAAACAGTAATTCAAGTGGTACGCCAAAGCGCAGACGTGGAGAAACTCGCAAGCTTATTTTGGATTACATAATAGAGTTTACCATAGAAAACGGCTACCCGCCCTCTGTACGGGAAATATGCACAGGCGTTGGTTTAAAATCCACCTCGACGGTTCATGCCCATTTAAAACGCCTCGAAGAAAGCGGTGAATTACGCCGCAATTCTATGCAGCCGCGCGCGATTGAAATATTAAACAACAAATCTGATATCGATAATAATAACAGCTCATTTAAGAGTGTTCCACTCTTAGGCTCTGTTGCTGCTGGTCTGCCGATTTTAGCAGAAGAAAACCAATTAGACCAATTAGAAATTCCTGATTTTATGCTTGGCAAAGGTGAACATTTTGCACTTAAAGTAAGCGGCGAAAGCATGATATCCATAGGTATAATGGATGGAGATACCATTGTTGTGCGTAGACAGACAACAGCAAACAATGGCGATATAGTTGTTGCACTTATAGATGACGAAGCAACCGTAAAAAGGTTCTATAAAGAAAATGGCCATTTTAGGCTTCAACCCGAAAACCCCGATATGGCGCCTATCTACACGCCAACAGTAGAAATACTCGGCAAGGTTGTTTCTGTATTTAGGGTATTGTAAGATAATAAGCAGTAATTTATGAGCGTTCAAGCGTATTAATGCATAAATATGGAGACTTACTTAATGCTATATTAATCGAAACCTAAACCCACTGTCCAAAACCTGATAAATATAATTTGAATTTGTTATTATTTCTATCAAAACATTCTATTTATAGATAAAACCTTGCATTGCCATTAATTGACTTTGCAAGGTTTTATACTTATATTTTTAGATTTTATTGTTTATTTTACTAATGACAGCACTTTTTCTACTACATTTCCTGCTGTTATGCCGTATTTTTCAAAAAGCACATTTGCCGGTGATGAGGCGCCGAAATGGTCTATACCTATAGCTACCCCGTCTCGACCTACAAAGCGGTACCAAGGCATTGTTGCGGCGGCTTCTATTGATACAACGGGCGTGTCCTTGCCTATTACACTTGCGCGGTATGCTTCAGGTTGCTGTAAAAACAGCTCCATACAAGGCATAGATACTGTTTTGGCCTTAATTCCTTGCTCACTCAAAGTTTTTTCAGCTTCTACAATGCATTGCAGTTCGCTACCGGAAGCGATTAAAACAACGTCTGGAGTTGAAGCATCTTTTATAACATAGGCACCTTTAAATGCGTATTGGCTTGTAGGTAAATCGTTGGGAACGTTCTGCCTTGTAAGTGCAAGACAGGTGGGTTTGCCCAAAGCAAGTGCACAAAGCCATGCGGATGCGGTTTCTCTGCCATCCGCCGGACGGAAAACATGCATACCGGGAATACCGCGCAGCATTGCAAGATGCTCTATTGGCTGGTGCGTTTCACCGTCTTCACCTACGCCTATAGAATCGTGCGTAAGCACGTATGTAACAGGCAGCTTCATCAATGCAGAAAGACGCATGGAAGCTTTCATATAGTCGCTAAACACTAAGAATGTTGCACAGAAAACCTTTAACCCACCGTGTGCTGCAATGCCATTGCATATGGCAGCCATGGCATGTTCACGAATGCCGAAATGCAAATTTCGACCTGAGCGGTTTTCCGCACTGTAGGAGCCTCCATCTTTTATTGCTGTCTTGTTTGACGGAGCCAAGTCTGCCGAACCGCCTACAAGATTAGGGAATACATTTGCAAGACGGTTTATCATCACGCCGGAATCTGCACGGGTTGCGGATGGTTTTTCCGAGAAATCCCATAAGGACTCGTCTTTTGATAATGCTTCAAGATTAACTTGGCTGTTGTTCCATTCTGTCCATTCTTTAAACAGCTCCGGGAATTCTTTAGAATATGCTTGCATCATCATAGTCCAAGATTCGTATTGTGCATGGTTTAGGCTCATTTGCTCATGAACATAATCGTAAACTTTTCCGTCTACATGGAATGACTCTGAGGAAAGACCAAAACGGTTTTTGACGTTTTGAAGTTCTTCCTCGCCTAAGGGTTCACCGTGTGCGCTTGCACTCCCCTGCTTCTTTTCGGAACCATAACCTATAACAGTAGGGCAAATTATTAGAGTGGGTTTTGTGCTGTTGTCGGCCTTTTTAAGCGCTTCAAGCACTTTGTTGCTATCATTGCCATCATCAACTGATATAACTTCCCAACCGTAAGATTCAAAACGCTTTGCAACGTCTTCTTTAAAAGTTAATTCAGTACTTCCTTCTATTGTAATGTTGTTGGAATCGTAAAGGAGTGTTAATTTAGAAAGTTTTAATGTACCTGCAAGCGAGCAGGCTTCAGCACTTATGCCTTCCATAAGGCAACCATCACCGCAAAGAGCATATGTCCTGTGGTTTACAACATCAAAACCGGGTTTGTTAAATTTTGCGGCTAGCATTGTTTCGGCTATTGCCATTCCGACAGCATTGGCAATACCCTGACCCAAAGGTCCTGTGGTGATTTCTACTCCTCGTTCAACATCCTTTTCGGGGTGACCGGGTGTTATGCTGCCATACTGTCTAAAGGACTTTAAATCCTCCAAAGAATAGGGATAACCGCATAAGTGTAGCACAGTATAAAGCATGGCGCTTGCGTGACCGGAAGATAACACTATGCGATCCCTATTCTCCCAAAGTGGGTTATGCGGGTCGTGTACCGCATGCTTTATCCAAAGTGCGTGTGCGATAGGAGCCATACCCATAGGTGCTCCAGGGTGGCCGCTGTTGGCCTTCTGTACCATCTCCGCGGACAACACGCGAATGGTGTTTATTGTTTGATCCTGCATATTATTTCTCCTTTTTGTATTATACAACAGTAGTTTCGCCTATTTTTCCAAATATTCGTGCAATGGTGTAATGTCAATCCCGTCTGTTTGCTTAAGAACATTATAAAGTTCGCTTAATATCTGATTTACTCCGTTTACTACATCGCTTTCGGCGTTTAAAGGCAGTACCGGATCGTGTACGGACAGACGCAGTAAAAACCATGCATTATTAACTTGGCCGTCAAGATCGAAATTGATACGCACCCCTTCCCTGTTATCTGGCGCGATATGCCAATCGTTATTCGTATTAGCATATTCCATAACGCTTTCTATAGTTTCTATACCTTTTGCATGGAAATCCTCCGTTTTAATAGGAAGGCGTATTTCAACACTTTCAACAGGTTCTTGCAAATCTTCAAGCAAATCGCCGAGCAAGCGGTCGCACCGTTTTAAGCGCATGGCTTCGCATATTAGTATGGTGGCTAGATACATTCCGTCATCGACAAAGCGATT
>JAUNLY010000051.1:0-3613 GCA_030532025.1 Eubacteriales bacterium | reverse complement strand
GGCATGCCCGCTTGTTTCCATAGCCAAAGGTGCGTCAATTCCGGAGCTATTAAGACGCAGAGCTTCTTCTATAACATTGCGATAGCCGCGTTTATACCTGTGGTGTATGCCGCCCCATTCTTCGATAAACTTAGAAAGACCGGAGGAGGTAACGGAGTCTGTTACAATTGTAGCACCTGGAGTTTTGTTTAATATTATTACGGAGGCTATAGCAATAAGACGGTTCCTGTTTATTTCCTTGCCGGTTTGGTCGATAATAGCCGCTCTATCGCAATCCGTATCGAATATTATGCCAAGGTCGGCGCCCGCATTTAATACGGCTTTGCTTAAGCATTGCATAGCCTGAGGGTTTTCCGGGTTTGGTGCGTGAGCGGGGAAATTGCCATCAGGTTCTAAGTTGATGCTGCCCTCCGTCCATGCGCCTAAGTTTTCCAAGACTTTTTGATAGAACCCGCCGGAACCATTGCTAGCATCTACAACAATATGCAGGCCGAGTAAAGGCTTCAAAATATCGGTCTCAAGTTTATCTTTTACCAGCTGTTCAAGGAATGATGAATATACTGCTAAAAAATCAAAGCTTTCTATTGGAGTTTTATCCTCCAAAATAATGACGCTTTCTTCTATTTTTGAAGCAAAAACAAGTATTTGATCTAGTTCTTTTGATGTTATTCCACCGTGTTTTGTGAAAAACTTAAAACCGTTGCGATCTGACGGGTGATGGCTCGCAGTAACCATTATACTTGCTTGTAAATTTAAATCCTCATAAGAAAGAGAGTAGAACATGGCGGGCGTAGTGCAAAGGCCAAAATCAAGCACTTGCGCCCCTGCGGCTAATGCTCCTTTAGCGCAAGATTTAAGCAACTTAGGCCCGCTCAGCCTTGAATCACGACCGAGGGCTATTTTTATAGCTTCTCTATCAATGCCGCTTTTCTGTTCCAACCAGCGTACAAAAGCATAACCCAAGCGAAATGCTGTTTCGTCAGAAATCTCTATTTGGTCTCCCAAAGCTCTTCCGCGCACATCGGTACCGCTTTTTAATTTAGAAAACATTTATCCCTCCTGTGCCAGCATGGCGAATGTTAACATCATATTGTATATGGGCGCCAAAGCTAGGTATTCTTTAGCCAAGACATCGGCAAGCTTTGGCGAAAAGGCGATTTCTTGATTAATATTCTGTCTGCATATAAGCAGCTCTTTGCTGTCGTACCAAGGCAACAGCTCTTTAGGCAAACTTTCCGGAGCCTTTGAGCGTTTGTACTTGTCCCCTTTAAGAGCAAAGTTATTTTTATTTATAAGCTTATTATACGTAAAAAACACTTCAGGCTTTTCAATAATATGTTTACGTATAAGCTCCATAGCATTGCGGTTTGGTCCCCAAAACCCAAGCCCCCAGCTTAGACTTTCTACTCTAAGCTCCATCCAAAACATAGGGACTTTTTCTTTTTGAAAATTTCGCCTTCTAAAAGCTATCCAATGATGATCTCGATAGGTAGATTTATCTTTACTGAAGCGGGTGTCTCTATGCAGTCTGGATAGGCACTTGTTGGGTCTTATTTCCATATCGGGATCTATCTTTTGCATAGTGGGAGCAAGTACATCGATCAGCTCATAAAAAGGTGTGCGCATATGCGTTATATAGTCGTCTTTGTTGCTGTGCATAAACTCTTTGTTATTGTTAAACCTTATATTTAACATAAACTCAAGCGTTTTATCGGTAAAGCCTGTAAAAATTTTATCCTTCCTTTCGAAAAACTCTCACGGACTATTATAACATAAAAAGTTTAATGATGCAGTTGATATTTTTACTTTGCAGGAAATTTAAATAATTCAAGCGATTTTTACATTAAATATCTTGCACAATTTTGCTTTAGCGTTTCGTATAGTTTGGCTATTTAGCGCTTTCTACTCAAGTGCTGTTTATAGTAAATTTTGGTGTGCTTTGCTTAATCTGCGCCTCCCTGTTTAATATACCATTTTTCTCCATCGCTTTCCAAATGTACGGTGCCTAAAGATGTAAAGTAATGCGTTATTTTTTTTCTTTTTAATTGTTCAGCTAAATTATTACCTGCTTTTTTGCTCGCCGTTATAATAACACTTTCCGGTGATATTGCATCAAATACCTCTCCCCTAAGCCTATTTATGCCGTGGTGCGGAGATTTTAAAATATCCACATCAACCAAATCTGGATATTTTTGGCATAAGTAAGCAATGTTTTCACCGGTAACATCCGCAGAAAGTAGTAGACTGCATTTTCCAAAGCGTATGTTGGTCATCATAGAACGCGCATTAAGTGATAACCAAGGCTTATACCTGTCGTCTTTAAAAAAAGTTAATATTGCATCGCCAAGGTTTATAACTGCACCGCTGCTTAGTTGAGTATAAGGAACATTGTCTTGAATTAAGGGAATCAATTTTTGATGATCTTCGTTTTTATAGGTTTCAGCAAACGGCGAGAAATATTCTCCTGGAATATAGCCGTCTTTTATAAGTTCTATTTGAGCCTGTATATGGTCATCATGAGGATGGGAGCAAAAAAAGTAATGGAAGTTCAATATGTCGTTTTTCGTAAAAAAATTCTTAAGTATAGTCGCTTTACTATCGACACCGCCATCTATTAGCATAGTTTCACCATTACAACGTATAAAAATAGCATCTCCTGTACCAATGTTTATAAAATCCACCTGGAGTATATCCTCCTGCCGTTGCTCGATGGGAGAAACATTGGAAACAACACTGCTTCCATAGATAGTTGCGTTTTTATAAGGATAATGTATTACAGAGGCATCATTTTTTTCAACAACAAAAAGACTTTCTGCATCTATATTAAGGCGAGAAAATCCTAGAACCGTAACAAGCAGAAAAACAAACGCTTTTTTCATATCAGAAGTAACCCCCCAAAAACAACCGTGTTTATAGTAAGGTTTTTTTGCAATATGGTCAAGGGTATAGAGAAGCATATTTGCTGTGTTTGCACGGGAGTTCAAATATATAATATTAATTTTTGTGCCATACAGCACATTTTATAATAATCTGGATAATAATTTATATATATGTTTTACATAGTAAATTTTTATTGCCCTTCATCATGTGGGTTTATAATAGGCACAAAAAAAGCACATAATTGAAAGATTTTAGAATCTTAAAATTATGCGCTTTTATACAAAGCTTCATATTTAATGATTAAAGCTTTTCTCTATCCTATAAAACCTATCTCTTTTGCAACTCTTTTTATCTGTTGAATAAAAGTATTATTTTTATATTCATCTGACATATGTTCAATCGGAGTTGTAGCCCATCTGTATATTTATTCAATGCTTCCATAACCCCTTATAAAGATTTTTGCATACTTTAAACAATTATGTTTAGTGGGCGCATCTGTCAGTATGATTTTTAGTTCTTCATCCTTCCAACTTTTTCCTTTATTTGATGTATCACGTGAGTCTTCATTTTCCTTTCAAATTCAATAATGATATTAGATACAAAATTCATTTTTTCATTAAATCCAAGATAATCAATATCTTCACTTAATAGTTCAAACATTCTTTCCTTGTATTCACTCTTCTTCATATAAATAAATTCTCCTCCAATAAACAATTCACCTAAAACTCAACAA
>JAUNLY010000050.1 GCA_030532025.1 Eubacteriales bacterium | reverse complement strand
TATCGTTTTATTTTAGCCTTGGAGGTATATCTATATGAAAAAAACGTTTTTTGATGCCATGGGGGCAGGTGTGTTTATAGGGCTTGGGTGCTTCGCATTTGTAAGCGTCGATTCCCGCATCGCAGGGGCTGTGTTCTTTTGCCTGGGGCTTTACAGCGTACTGTTTTTTGGCGTTCCGTTGTACACGGGTCGCTGCGCTTATGCGCTGGATAAAGACACGCATCAAACCCCAAAACGCCTTTTAACCATGTTTTTGGGCAACTGCGTAGGCATATTGTTGCTTGGTCTTATGAGTTTAAGTATGAAAGATAAAGCTCTGACAGCGGCATCAATGTTTAGCTCCAAAATCCAAAAAAGCCTTATAGAAACTCTTTTCTCATCGGCTTTATGCGGTGTATGTGTATATATAGCTACAAACGCATGGAATAAGATAAACGGCGCCGAACGCGCCTTGGGCGTATTGCTTGCAGTGCCAACATTTATACTTGCAGGCTTTGAGCACTGCATTGCAGATGTGTTTTATATGACAACATATATCGGCGTAAATGGTTTTAAAGATATATTACCGTCCTTGGGCTTTATATTTTTAGCAACGATCGGAAACACGCTCGGAGCTATAATATTCCACAATTTGCTTAACGGTTTTGAATTTAGCAAAAAGGCTTAAGGCGCTTAATCCTCTATCTCCAACATTTTCTGCGGGTTGGCGGTCATAATTCTTGAAGCTATAAAGCTTGTAAGGGGTGCTGCGCTTATAAGTCCGAAACAGCCGACCAACGTTACCATTATTTCCGCCGCTACAAAGCGGTAGTTTAATATATCGACCAAGGGCGTACCCTGTGCGCTGAAGTACAGAAGCATGCTTAAAAATCCGCCCGCATAGCCCATTACAAGAGTATTGCTCATAGTACCTATATCCATCTTACCAATGTTGAAGCCCGACTTCATGAGATCCTTTGCCGTAACATTTGGCGCATGGGATATAATTTCCGTACAGCCGGCCGATATATCCATAGCAAGGTCTATAACGGCTCCCGCGTTGCCTATAAAAATAGTGCATAAAAACAGCTCGTTCATGTTAAACGTCATGCCGCTTTGGGATAAAAGTGGCACTATATAGGGTAACATTCCCCCGTCCAGCTTAAACAGTTTTGTAAAAATCACACCTAATATAACCGTTACTGCGGTGCCTGCAAAACCGCCTAATATAGCCGTAAGCGCGCGCAAATTAGGCCCTGATACAAGAACACATATAACAGAACCCAGTACCGCTATAAGCCCTATTGCGGTTGCGACAGGCGGATAGCCCTGTATCATAAGCGGTATATAGACTTTCCATATAACAATCGCTGTAAAAACCAAAGAAAGCGAAGCGCCAACGCCTGAAAGCCCGCCGAATATTGCAAGCATTACAAACAATAGCGCCAGCAATATAAACATAACGCCACGCCTATCGTGGTCCACCATGGTACCTACAAGGTCGTTCGCTCTCTCGTGCAGCATACATATGGCCTTTTCGCCCGGTTTATATAATTTATCCTTATCCAATGATGCGTTAAGGTAGTTTTGTGCTTGTATTTTTTCGCCCTTATATTTGCCTTCATTTATCTGCACAACGCATTCCTGCGCGCCGTTATACACTATGCCAACGGGGTCAAGAAGGGAGTTATCAACCTCCAAAACTTCAACCTGAACCCTTGGGATAACATGTATGTCGTTTTCCACGGCGTCCGGCAGCATTACAATTAAAAAGCTAAGAGCGGCGATAACCGCAAAATAAGTCCATCTTTTTTTTAATATACGCATACAAAACTCCTTTGGATATATAACAGAAAAAGACATCCCGTCAAGGGGGCAGACGGGATGTCTATGCGGGTTATACTTATTTGCTTTCAGGGGTTAAGCCCATGGCGCTCATAAGCTTGAAGAAAATGTCAGTGTTGTCGTAGCTGCCTACGAAGTCTTCGGAGCATACGCCCTGTGCGTATACGGGAAGCTGTAAGCCGGTGTGGGCATAAGATGTGTAGGCAAGGCCCGCTTTGTTGTTAAGAACGTGTGAGCAGGTTACGGTAAGGGGTTCGTAGCCGCCATACAGGAAGGCTTCTTCAGCACCTATTACCCTCTGTTTGTAGGGGAGCATGCTCTGCAGGTACGCGTTCTCTAAGCGGTCAACTTCGTCTGCTGTAAGGGTTAAGCCGCTGCCTTCTTCTGTGGTAAGGCCGTAGCATTTCTGTATAAGTTCTAAGGCTTCTTCAAAGGATTTGCCTTCTTCGCGCAGTTTGCCGACTTCCTTGTCGAAATCTTCGTAGGATATGTTCTGGGTGAAGAGATAATCGAAGTGGGTGTCATAAGCGGTTGTCGCAAAGCCTATTGCAAGGCCGCCTGTTTCGTGGTCGCCGGTTACTACGATAAGGGTGTCTTCGGGGTTCTCTTTGGCGAAGTCTACAGCTACCTGTACGGCATCTGCAAAGCCTATGGTTTCATACAGTGTGGTTACTGCGTCGTTTGCGTGGCAGGCCCAGTCAATCTTGCCACCTTCTACCATCATGAAGAAGCCGTTTTCGTTGTCCAAGTAGTTGATTGCGGATTTGGTGACTTCCGCTAAGGAGAGGCTGTCGCCACCGTCTTTTTCGATTCTCTGGCGGTCAACTTCGTACTGCATGGCAGCGCCGCCTACCAAGTCGCCAGTGTTAAAGTATACACGCTTGCCGTCTTCGGGTTTAAGGTTGCGTATGGCATCGGCGCCTTCGATAACTGTCCATTCGTTTTCTGCGGCGATTTCCATAACGTCTTTCTTGTCTTTTTCTTTGCCTTTGGGTTGTTTGAAGCCGCCGCCCGCGAGCAGGTCGAGGGTCTCGGTTTCAAAAGCCTGTACGGCTATGTCGTAGTAGCTGTTGCGGCTCTGGGATTTGGCATAGAAAGCTGCGGGTGTTGCGTGGTCTACGGAAACTGTGGAAACTACGCCAACTTTTTTGCCGGCTTCTTTGGCATATTCGCTTACGAGCTTGAAGGGGTTTTCCTTGTTTACGTCATAGTTGATAACGCCGGAAAGTGTTTTTTCGCCTGATGCCATGGAGCTTGCGGTGGAGGCAGAGTCCGGGCAGAAGCTTGAGGAGTCGTAAGTGGTCATAAGGCCGGTGTTTTCAAATGTGGTGAAGCTCAGATCCGAGGGGGTCGGGTACTGTGCATCGGGGTTATTGGCGGTGCCAAGGAAATAGCGTGTCGCAGTAACCTGCGGGCTTCCCATACCGTCGCCGATAAAGAAGAATACGTATTTCGCGGTTTGGGGCGCTTCCTCGGAAGCAAACGCAGTAAGCGTAAGGCCCATCATGAGTGCTAACAGTAAAGCAGTAATTTTTTTCATGGTTTTACCTTCCTTTCTTGGAGTTCGCAAAGAGCATAACAGCCGAATGTAAAATCCAGGCACGGTTATTTGTAAAATTTATGAGAAGTTTTTGGGGATAGCTTTTAAATGAGCTTTGGCATTTTTATGCAGCTTTATAAAAAAGCGGCGCACCATGCACCGCTTTTACGTTTTAGAGATTTATTTTATTGTTATGCCTTACGCTCTATCCAATAGGCAACGGCACCTATTAGACCTGCGCTGTTGCCAAGCTTTGCAGGTGTTACATATAGGTTTTCTGAAAAGCACGGCATAGCGTAGGCTTTTATTTTCTTTATCAAAGGCTCTATTAAAAGCTCCTGCTGGGCGGATACGCCACCGCCTATTACTATAACGTCCGGGTTTAGTATATGCACAAGACTACTTGCGCCATAGGCTATATCGTCTATCCAAGTATCAAGCAAAGACAGCATATTTAAGTCCCCTTGCTTGGCCTTTTCAAAAATAATTCGCCCGTTAAGCTCTGTATACTGCGTTTTTTCTTTAGCCTGTCTTACCAAGGCGGTCGTTGAAGCATACAGCTCAAAACAACCACATCTGCCACAACCGCAGGGAAGCCCGCCTTTATAAAGCGTCATATGTCCGGCTTCGCCTGCTATTCCACGCGCGCCACCATAGACCTTGCCATCTATTACTATACCGCAACCTACACCTGTACCAAGGGTTAACATAAGTACAGCTTTTTTGTTGACGGCACTTCCAGCAACGGTTTCCCCAAGCGCTGCGGCATTGGCATCGTTTAGCACTGTAACGGGCTTGTTAAATTCTTTTTCTAATATTTGTTTTATGGGCGTACCCTCGTATTTGCCGACATTTTTGCCGGTGCCTATTACAACGCCCGTTTGCGTGTCTATCTGCCCTGTTGCGGAAACGCCTATGCCGGCAAAGTCCACCGGATTTTCCCGCAAATATGTTTTAACGCCTTGAACCACCATATCTATAACGGGAAATTGGTAGTTGTTTACGTTTGTAGGTTTTTCTGCAATGTCGCTAAGAAGCTTATGTCCGTCAGAAAAGGCCATTTTGCAGGAGGTACCGCCTATGTCAAGCCCCAGTATCATTTTTTGAAATCCTTAGCGGCATTGATAAAGCGCAAGGCTATCTCATAAGGCCTTGTTATGGCACCGCCTACCACCACAGAAAAGGCGCCAAGCTCCAACATTTTTTGCACCTGCTGCGGGGTATGTACACGCCCTTCCGCAATTACCGGACAGGGTAATTTTTTTGCAAGTTTTTCAACAAGCTCATAATTTGGTTCGCCATTATTTTCGGACTTGGTTTTAGGCGTATAGCCATGCATTGTGGTGCCTACAAGGTCTGCCCCCGCCTCATACGCATTTATGGCTTCCTGTTCTGTAGCGCAATCCGCCATGATTATTATATTGGGGTATTTTTTCTTAACTTCTTTTAAAAATTCGGCAGGTGTGAGCCCGTCTCCACGGGTACAGACCGTACAGTCTATGGAAACTATATCCGCCAAGGCGTCCATGCACTCGTCTACTTCTTTCATAGTCATGGTTATGCGACCCGTATAGCCTGGGTATTCGCGCTTTATAAGACCTATTACCGGTAAACCCGTTTCTTCCTTAATTGCTACTATATCCCTTGCAGAGCTTGTGCGTATAACTTTCGCCCCCGCAAGCATAGCAGCACGAGCCATAAGGTGCATTACGGTGCCGTCCTTTATGTAAAGCGGTTCCCCCGGGGTCGCTTGGCAGGAAACTATTACCTCTCCCCGCATAATTTCAAACAGTTCTTCTTTTGTCATAGTTTAGACCTTTCTATATAATTATGCCGCCTTAAGAGAATTTCTCTATTGTTTGTTTTACCTTTTGGGCAATAGCTTTTATTTTGGGCATATCATCTTCTGATATATTTTCAAGCGGGCTTCTTACTCCGCCTAGCTTTAGCCCACGCGTTTTAGCGATTACCGCCTTAATAACCGCATACATATTGCCGTAGCAAGAGCAAAGGTCTGCTATAATATCGTTCACGGCATATTGTATTTCCTTTGCTTTTTTAAGATTTCCAGAATTTACAAGCTCGTTCATCTTTATAAAAAGCTCCGGCATTACAGCGTAGGTACCGCCTATACCCCCGTCTGCACCTATTACCAAGCCGGAAATAAACTGCTCGTCCGACCCGTTATATATTATAGAGTTTTCCCCACACTCCGCTTTAAACTGCTGTATGTCATGCACCGGCATGGAGGAATTTTTTACGCCTATTACATTGGGGTTCTTGCGCATTTCCCTAAGCAAAGGCAGTGTAAGCGCAACGCCTGCAAGCTGCGGAATGTTGTAGATTATAAAATCCGTCTTAAGGGCAGCGGAAGAAATATCGTTCCAATATTTCGCTATGGAATGTTCGGGCAAGCGGAAATAAATTGGCGGTATAGCAGCTATCGCGTCGACCCCAAGGCTTTGGGCGTGCGCCGCCAATTCCATGCTGTCTTTGGTATTGTTGCAGGCAACATGGGCTATTATGGTAAGCTTGCCCCCCACCTCGTCCATAACGGCTTCAAGTATCTTCTTGCGTTCATCAATACTAAGGTAAATGCACTCACCGGACGAGCCGTTTACATACAAACCCTGTACGCCGCTTTCGTATAGATATTTCGCCAAACTGCGCGTACGCTCTACACTTACATTGCCCTCATCATCGTAGCACGCATAAAAAGCGGGGATAACACCACGGTATTTTTGTAGATTATTATTCATAGTAATGTTTTATCCTTTCACGGCACCCATGGTAATTCCACGGGTAAAATATTTTTGGAACATCAAGAATATTAAAATGATAGGCACAGAGCCAAGTGCTGCACCCGCCATTATAAGGCCGAAGTCGGTAGATAACTCGCTTTGGAGTTTTGCAATGCCCAAAGAAATCGTAAGCACATTGGTATCGTTTAGCATTATGAGTTGCATAAAATAGTCGTTCCACACGCTTATAAATGTAAATATCGCCAATGCTCCAACGCCGGGTTTTACAAGCGGGAACACTATCTGCGTGAATGTTCGCGTTTCGCCGGCGCCGTCTATCTTTGCAGCCTCTAACATTTCGTTGGGGACGTTTTCTGAAAACTGTTTCATAAGGAAAACGCCAAAAGGCCATGCAACAGTCGGGAAAATTACAGCCCAAAGCGTGTTGTGTAGCCTAAGCCACGCCATCTGTTTAAGCAGCGGTATAAGTATTACCTGCTTTGGCAAAGCCATAGCAGCAACGAATATGCCGAATATAACGGTGCGACCGGCAAACCTCTTTTTAGCAAGGGCATAGCCGCTCATGGTGGCCGTAAGACAGGTTAAGCCCATGGACATCACGCACATAAATACCGTGTTTAGCATCCAAAGGCCAGCAGGCTTTTGAAACAGCTTTTGGTAATGAAGTGTTGTGCGTTGCGCCGCCAAAGGGTACCACACTGGCGGGTTTGAGTTTATAATCTTCGGGTCTTTAACCGAACCCGTTATAATCCAGTACAAAGGAAATATGAAAAACAGCGCCACAGCAATAAGTATTATTATGCAAAGCACCTTATATGCGCTTAGTTTTTTTACACTTCTGTTCATTGTAATCCCCCTCAACCGTTATCCGTCTTGGCAATCTTAAACTGTACGGCGCTGAACACGGCGATTATTACCGCCAACACAATTCCCATTGCGCTGCCGTAACCGTAACGGTTTAGTTTGAAGGCGTTGTAATATATGTAATACATGATGGTCTGCGTTGAGTTGTTGGGGCCACCGGAAGTTAAAAGCTGTATCAATGCAAAACATTGGAAAGAGTTGATTGTTGTTATAACCAGAATATATAAGGTGGTAGGCATAATCTGTGGCCATTTTATGCGCCAGAACACCTGTAAATCCGTAGCACCGTCAACCTCTGCAGCTTCCACTATTGAGTGGTCAACGTTTGCTAAGGCGGATACATACAACACTATAGGCTGACCTATGGAGGTTGTAAGCAGTATTACTATAATACACCACAGCGCAGTAGCCGTATTGCCGAGCCAGTTGACGTTTTGATTTATTATACCTAAATTTTTAAATACAAAGTTTAGAAGACCATAGTAGGAGTTAAATATCCACTTCCATACAACCGTAACGGCAACAGAGCCAGTAACAACAGGTAGATAAAACACGCAGCGGAAAAAGCTTGTTACTTTTTCGTTTAGGTTATATATGACCGAACCTACCCACAGCGAAAAAAAGCAGGTAAAAGGTACGCTTACCAACACCAAAACTACAGTGTTTACCA
Organism: Eubacteriales bacterium; assembly: GCA_030532025.1. Classification (GTDB taxonomy): domain Bacteria; phylum Bacillota; class Clostridia; order Christensenellales; family Aristaeellaceae; genus DTU024. Next base: position 3,821 of record JAUNLY010000050.1, on the reverse strand, counting down.
AAGCCTTACCAAAAATGGGGTCGGCCACAAGCTCGTTATAGTTGCTTAAGCCTATAAAGGAAAAATCGGTCATGGAATAGTTGAAAAAGCTTGTAACAAGGCACATCAACATCGGGAATATAACAAAACCGGCAAAGAACAGCAGGCTCGGTGCCATAAAAATATAGCCTGATATGTTCTCTCTGCGACGTATTGCGCGTTGCTGGCGGGAAATATCAATAGTTTTCTGCAATATGTACGCCTCCCTTAAAAGAAAAGCGTTCCCCGCGCCGGCGGGCGAAGGGAACGCTAAAAGCTTGTGTTAAAAATTATTTGTTCGCGTTGTTAGAATATACTTCTACTTCGGCTTCGATATTGCCGCTTGCAAACACACGCTGCAGCAGGTTCCACCACTCTGTGCGCTGTGCCGCCCAGTTTTTGGTTACTTGATAGTAATCGCCAAGGTAGGGCATGAATATTGCAAATTCGGCATTGGCTTCTTTTTCGGTTCCGGTGTATATATCGCCTACGGAAGCACGCGCCGGGAAGAAACCTGTCGCATAGACGGATTTGGGAGCTTGTTCCTTGTCGTCACAGACAAAGCGGATAAAGTCTTTGGCTGCAGCTATCTTAGCTTCGTCACCGTTGTTGAAAATACCAAAGCCCCAGATACCGCCGTCAAGTTCCGGCACGCCGTCATCGGACGGGAAAGCCATGGGGAAGGATTTTACGTCTTCTGCCATGGTGGATTTGTTGCTAACCTCGGCAGAGGCGTTCCAGCAGAAGCTCATGGAAGTGGTGCCGTTGCAGAAAAGAGGTATTTCATCGCCGGCTACGATACCGGGGTCTGCGGTAAGTACGCCTTCTTGTACCAAGTCATACAATTTCTGGAGGCCTTTTTTACCTTCTTCGGAGCCTATGGTGTATTTGGTGTGTGCTTCGTCTGTAAACTGTGCGCCATAGAGGTTTTTAACAAGTGCACGTGTGCCTTGGTCGCCGCCTTGGCCGCCGCAGTAGACTATACCGGTAGGCATAAAGCCGGCTTCAGTAAGTGCGCGCAGGGCGTTTTCAAAGTCTTCTGTGGTCCATGTGCGTGTTTCTTCGTTGATGTATTTGAGGGCATCGGCCTTCTCAAAGTCGTTGTAGTTGATGGACATGCAGTGTGTGGTCATGCACAGCGGATACTCATAATACATTCCGTCTGCACCTTTGCAAGCCCTTTCAAGAGCGGCTGATGTAGCACCGATATCGGCCTTGGCTTCGTCTGTCCAAAGGTCGCTCAGATCGACCATTTTGCCGGCTGCGCCCCAGTTTACGACCAAGCGTTCCGGACCTTCCATAATGATGTCAGGTGTGGTGCCGGCTTCTATCGCCGTGGTAACCTGATCGTCACCGGATTGGTAGTCAAGATACTGTACCTTGACGGAAATTTCCGGATGAACCTTGTTGAAATTGGCAATTATTTCCTGCACAACTTCGTCGTTTACCCAGTTGCCGATAGGATATGTCCACAGGGTGATTTCGGTCTTGCCTTCTGCAAAGGCAAATGCCGACAGCATCATCATGGCAACCAACAGTACTGCGAGTAGTTTCTTCATAGAGCGTTCCTCCTTATTCTATGCAATCGTTACGATTACTTGATTTGTTGTATTATACTACATTTGTTTCCTTGCGTCAACACTTTGTAGGATTTGTTTTCAGGTAAGATTTTGGCGGATTAGAACATAGTATAAGCCAAAGGAATATAAAGCTATACGAGGGGTTTTATTTGGACTTTATCTTGATGTATTAGCATAACAAAAAATAATATAAAAATTATATAAATAAAATTTTAGTGTGGTAAAACGAGCAACAACCATGACAATAACAACAATAGTAGTATATATGGATGTTAATTTGTCGCAGTATATAATATAAAGAAAGTAAAAAAATAACTAAGGGCAAAAAAGAACCGTGCAGAAGTTAAGGTTAAGCAAAACAAACGAGCCGATACTTAGACGCATTAATTTACCACCCGATGCAAACACAAAAATAACGACTTTAATTATGACAAATAAAGCTTTTTGCAGACAAAATATTGTAGAAATTAGTCTTTACCGCTACATATTATGATGTTTTTCTTCAATAGATTAATATTAGTTAAAACTGCCGGTTTTAGACATTGCAACAAATAAGCTGTATTTTTACCAAATAAACAGAGATAAATTTGTTAATGTAAACCTTAGCAAAGCACGTTAATTTGACTTTAAATAAGTATAAACATCTATGGTGTAGACAGAAAAGCAGAAATATTGTATACTTTAGATAGAAAAATCGTGCACGGGCGGAAGGCTTGTGTTTTATGACTCTTCCGACCGAGGTTCCGTTTTGGGGAAGAGGCTTTATTCGCTTACTTCCAAAGAGGTCTAAGTATAAGCTGTCTTAATAGGTCTGAGCCTAACCCATATTATAAGAAGGTTTAGCTTGTTTCTAAAAAAACTAAGCTTTACCGTCTTATAAAAAGCTAATTCACCTTATAAGAAAGTTTATATTTAGAGAAATTTAAGTTAACCTACACCAAAAAGGTTCCGCTTTGGGCAAGGATTGGCACGGTGTATCCCTAAAACATCGTGAATTTATATTAAGGAGTTGTTTATATGAAAACGACCATTACAGCAAAAGGCATGGTAGTAACGCCGGGTATAACAAAACGCATAATGAAAAAAACCGAAACCATGAGCCGCTATCTGCGTGACGATACCGAAATGTTTATAAGACTGCGCAAGGAGAAAAACCGCCGCGTAGTGGAAATTACCGTACCTTTTAACGGTGTAACACTGCGTGCCGAAGCGCGCGACGAAGATAACCTTTACATGTGCATAGACAAGGCGCTCGCCAAACTTGAAAAACAAATATTAAAACACCGCACAAAGCTTTCCAAGCGTCTGCGCGAGGATATAAATGTAAGCGAAGCGCCGGAATTTATAGAAACCCTTGAGGACGAAAAGGAACGCAAAGTCGTCCGCCAAAAGACGTACACCGTGCGCCCCATGGCAATAGACGACGCCATACTCCAAATGGAGATGTTAGGGCATAACTTCTTCGTGTTTATAGATATAGAAACGGAGCAAACTAACGTACTCTACCTGCGTAACGACGGGGATTTGGGCCTTTTAGTGCCGGAAAATTAACTATTTACCCACAAACACTTTATTTATAAACAAAACGCACTTAATGCGTAATGCATAAAAAAGAGCCGCTTAAAAGTGGCTCTTTTTGGTTGTTGTTTTAAAGCAAAGTTCTTTTTTATGTTAATTTATACCAATTGAAAACCTTAAGGCATAGAGTTACGCCGCATTTTTTACAAAGCCGAATCAGGGAAGCGTAGATAAGGATTAACCTCTCGAAGTAAGTAAGGCAAAACGAGAAAAGACGAGTCTATCACAGTATTAATGGGTGAAATTAATATAGCATAACTTTAAGTTTGTTTTATAAATTGTCTGCTTATAGTGTGTTTTATGTTTATTATAATTAAAAGCAATATAAGCGATATTTTTATAATTTAGAGTAAAGTATATGGTGACTGTTATGATACGTTTCGAAAATAATCGAAGAACCCAGATAACACGCCTTTATATCCAACGGTCATGTCCCCTTAAAACCGTAGCATAAAAACGCATTCGAACTGTTACGGTTTAGGTGAATTAAGCATTACACTCCCCGTCCATAAGCCCGCTTATCTTATACATCATAAGGGCTGCGGCTATGGCGGCGTTTAAAGATTCCGCCTTACCGTGCATAGGAATAAGCACCTTGTCGGTGCAGAGTGGCAACAGTTCCTTATCTATCCCACTCCCCTCGCT
>JAUNLY010000049.1 GCA_030532025.1 Eubacteriales bacterium | reverse complement strand
TAACATATTTTGTATAATATGTCCAGAAGAAAGCAGAATGCACCACATGGGTAAGCACAAAATTAAATTTGTGTAAATTTTTCAGTTTTCCTGTACAGTTTTTTGAGCTTATGTTATACTGTGTAAGCTTATTGCAGAGAGGTAAGATATGATTAGAACAGGTGTAGTAGTTAAATTTGAAAAAAACCGTCCCATGGTGTGCTTCGACAGGCTGCAGGCTTGCGAGAGCTGTGGGCAGTGCTTTGACAGCAATAAACAGACATTAGTGCGCGTGCTGGGAGAAGCCGAAATAGGAGACATAGTAGAAGTAGAGCTTCCCGACAAAAAGATACTCGCATTATCGGCTATGATGTATATATTACCCTTGGTGGGTTTACTTATAGGACTTTTCCTCGGCAACCGTTTTTTGGCGGAGGAAGGTCTTGCATTTTTAACAGGCCTTGCAGGCCTTGGACTTTGCTTTTTAGGCGTCAAAATATTTGACAACTGGCTGCAGAACCAGCGCAGGTGGCAGCCGCATATAGTAAAAATACAAACCGAGCACTAATTTAATTTAATATTATAACAAACTATTTCACAAATTGAAGAAAAGGAGTTTTAGCGTGTCAGAAAAAAATAAAATAAGACTTATTCCCTTAGGGGGCGTAGACGAGATAGGCAAGAACGTTACAGTCCTCGAATACGGTGAAGACATACTGGTTGTAGACTGTGGTTCTATATTCCCAAAGGAAGACATGCTGGGAATAGACCTTGTAATACCCGATGTAAGCTATCTTATAGCAAATAAAGACAGGATAAGGGCCTACGTATTTACCCACGGGCATGAGGACCATATAGGTGCAACGCCCTACGTGTTGGATAGGGCGCCGGCTCCCGTCTATGGTTCAAAGCTTACGGTTGCATTGGTAGAAAACAAACTGCGTGAGCACGGTATAAGAAACATACAGTTCAACCGTGTGGAAGCAAGACAAATAGTCCATATAGGCCCATTTACAGTGCAATTTATAAGGGTTAACCACTCAATAAGCGGAGCATATGCTCTTGCGATAACCACTGCCGCAGGCACTGTTTTATTCACCGGCGACTTTAAAATAGATTTTACACCATTTGACAATGTACCGACAGACCTTAATATGTTTGCCGCCTATGGCGAGCGGGGCGTTTTAGCGCTGTTAGCCGACAGTACAAACGTAGAGCGTGCGGGCTACACCATGTCTGAGCGCAAGGTGGCGGAAACATTCAACCACCATATAGGCTCTGCACGTGGGCGTGTAATAATAGCTATGTTCTCAAGCAATATAAGCCGTATACAGCAGGTTACGGAGATTGCTGCGGCTTTCGGAAGAAAAATTTGCTTTGTGGGACGCAGTATGATAAGCACAAGCTCGGTAGCTATGGAGCTTGGCGAGCTTAATGTACCAAGGGACAATATTATCCCGATAGACGATATAAACCGTTACAGGGACGACCAAGTGCTTGTAATTACAACGGGTAGCCAAGGCGAACCTATGAGTGGCCTTACCAGAATGGCATTTGCCGAACACCGCAAGTTACAGATAAAGCCTACGGATAAAATTATAATTTCGGCAACCCCGATACCCGGTAACGAAGTATATGTGTCAAGAGTTATAAACCAGCTTTACCGTTGCGGGGCAGAGGTGATTTATTCCGCCATGGCGGACGTGCACGTCTCCGGTCACGCCTGTCAGGAAGAGCTTAAAATAATACATTCCCTTGTAAAACCCAAATATTTTATACCTGTTCACGGCGAATACAGAATGCTCTGGCGCCATGCGGAGCTTGCGGAATCCATGGGCATGAGCCGCAAAAACATAGTAATACCCGAAATGGGTCAGGTGCTTGAAATAGGCGAAGACAGCATTTCTATAGCAGGCGTTGTGCCAAACGGCACTGTGCTTGTAGACGGCTTAGGTATAGGTGATGTCGGCAATGTAGTGCTTCGCGACCGCAAGCACCTGTCGCAGGACGGCCTTATAATAGTCGCCATAGCCTACGACAGAACAAACGGCGTGCTTGTATCAGGGCCTGAGGTTATATCCCGCGGCTTTGTCTATGTGCGCGAAAACGAAGACTTAATAGACGGCATAAGAGATACCGTACGCAATATGATAACGTCTTACGACAAAATAGAGGGCAGCGATTGGCCCAGCATTAAAAACCGCATAAAAGACGAGCTGCGCCGCTACATATACGATAAAATTAAGCGCAGCCCCATGATACTCCCCGTAATAGTGGACTTGGGCTGATGAAACTTGACACCGCCCGTAAATTAGCCCTCGAAATACGGGAAAGTGAAGAATTTACGGCGTTTAAAAAGGCAGAAAAGAAAGCCATGTCAAATGAATACGTGGCGGGACTTATAAAGGCGTTTGGGGTTTTGCAATCATCTCTGCAGATGCAGAGCTTAAACGGCACAGAGCCGGACGAAACCCAAGTACAGCAGTTTTCCCGACTATCCTCCCTTCTTTATGATACGGAAGAAGGGAGTGCCTATTTATTGGCTCAGCTCCGTCTACAAAAAATAGTGGGGGATATACTGCAAATTATTACAAAGGCTGCGGAGCTACCCTTAAGTGAGGAATAGGAGGTATTTTGAACCTGTTTGACCACGAGGAAAACCAAAAATATACCGGCATATGGAACTTAATACGCCCCATAGCCATGCTTTTGTGCGCCATGCTTTTGCTATATGGCATAGTAAGCACTGCGGTTTCCTTAGTTCGCCAGAAATGGATAGACCCCGTAAATATAAAAGACAATAGCGATATAGGCTTTGTAGTCGCAAGCGGGGACAGCTTAAACAGGGTGTCAAAAAACCTTGAAAAGCAAAAGCTTATAAGGAGCGGCACTTTCTTTAAATACTTTGCGGACTTTAGCGGCTTCGGCCAAAAAATACAGGCGGGGGAATATACGTTAAAGCGCTCCATGACCGTAAACGAAATACTGGACAGGCTTTCGTCGGGCGATGGCAAACCCACCGTAACCGATATAACAATAATCCCCGGCTGGACTGTTGAAGACATAGCAAATTACCTTGTAAAAGAAAACATATTAAAGAACACAGATAAATTCCTTTCGCTTTGCAAAAGCGGGCAGGATTTTTCTGCCTACTATTATATACACGATGTGCTAAACAGCCGCGATAAATCAAACAGAAAATATGTTTTAGAAGGCTATTTGGCGCCCGATACATACGAAATATATATTTCGTCAGACGAGGAAACTATAATCCGCAAGCTCATAAGCCAGACGGAGGCGGTTTTCCCAAGCAATTTCCAAGAACGTGCGGAAGAGCTAAACCTAAGCATGGACGATGTGTTTACATTGGCCTCTTTAATAGAAAAAGAAGCCAAGACTCAGGATTTTGCAAAGGTATCGGCGGTGTTCCACAACAGATTACAAAAAAATATGACGCTTGGAAGCGACGTTACAATAAAATATGTTTTAGGCACAAAGCGTATGGTGCTTACAAAAGAGGATTTATCCGTTAAGTCTTACTACAACACTTACACTAATAAGGGTTTGCCGCCGGGGCCCATATGCAACCCCTCGCAGGACGCTGTACGCGCAGCGCTCTATCCGGACGAGGAATTTTTAAAGAACAATATGCTCTATTTCTGTAGCAAAAATCCGGACACGGGTGAACTTCATTTTTCAAGGACGCTTGCAGAGCACGAACAGGCTGTTAAAATATACAGCCCCTTGTGGCAGGCCTTTGACGAAAGGCGTTTAAACGAGCAAAACTAATGCTATACCGTACAATTAAGCGGTGCTATTAAAGGCAGGTTTTCCGTAAACTTCTATCTGCAAAGAGTTCGATTTAAACATTCAAATTTTGCAGTTGCTTATTATAAAAACTCCACCTTTAAGCTCCCAGCTTCATTTGTGTGGTATATTCCTAAAAAAAATATAGTCAATTCGGACGATTTGTGATAATATATTTTCAATCAATGAAAGGGAGAGTCGGAATGCACAGAACAGAGCAACTTAAAAAATTAATATCTCTGCAACAGGGCGAAGCGATAATTATTCACAAGCCGTCAAATATGTTCTATATAAGCGGCTTTAAGGGCGAAGGGCTTTTATACATATCAAACGCAAAAGCCGCCGTCGTTACGGACTTTCGCTATGTAGAGCAGGCGGAAAAGGAATCCCCCAAATGGAGCGTGGAATCCATATCCGCAGGTGTGGATCACATAAAGCTTGCATCTATGCTTGAAAGCGGCATTAAAAAGCTGTATATCGAGGACGATTTTGTTACCCTAAGGCAATTCAAACGCCTTGAAGCAAGCTTTAAGGGAGCGGAGTTTGTATCGCTCAACCAAGCACCCGAAAAAATGCGCGCAATTAAGGACGAAAAGGAAATTGCTATAATTAAAAAAGCCTGTGCAATATCCTGCGAAGCCTTTGACTATATGCTTAAATTTGTCGCAGAGGGCAAAACGGAGAGAGAAATAGCCTTAGCGCTCGACTTTAAAATGTACGAGCTTGGCGCGGAAGATGTTTCCTTCAGCACCATCGCGGCTTCCGGCGCAAACGGCTCTTTGCCACATGCCGTGCCGTCAGACAGAGTTCTTGGTCAGGGCGATTTTATCACCTTAGACTTTGGTGCAAAATACGCGGGTTATTGCTCTGACATGACGCGCACGCTTGCCGTGGGCGAGCCTTCCGAAAAGCTTAGGGAAATATACAACATAGTTCTTCAAGCACAGGAAGCCTGTCAAAAGGAATTAAGGCCCGGAAAAAGCTGTAAAGAGGTTGACGGGCTTGCCCGTAAGATAATAGGCGACGCCGGCTATGGCGAATACTTTGGCCACGGTTTGGGACACGCTGTCGGTATAGATATACACGAAGAACCGCGTCTAAGCCAAACTTCAGAAGCTACACTACAGCCCGGACATGTAGTAACGGTGGAACCCGGCATCTATCTGCCCAGCATAGGCGGTGTGCGTATAGAAAACACATGCCTTATAACGGAAGACGGCTTTGAATCGCTTATTACTTCACCTAAAGAACTTATAATTTTATAATTAATTGGAGGAAAAACTATGATTACCGCTGGAGATTTCAGAAAAGGCATTACAATAGAGCTGGACGGAGACGTATGGACAATCGTTGACTTCCAGCACGTTAAGCCTGGCAAGGGTGCTGCATTTGTGCGCACCAAAATAAAAAACATTATGACAGGTGCTGTTATAGAGCGCACATTTAACCCCACCGACAAAATGCCAAAGGCCATTGTCGAAAGCAAGGAAATGCAGTACCTCTACAACGATGGAAACCTATACTACTTTATGGATTTAGAAACTTATGAACAAATCCCGCTCAACGAATCACAGGTTGAAGAGGCGACACAGTTCGTAAAGGAAAACTCCAACGTAAACATACGCTTCTTCAAAGGCGAGGCTTTCTCGGTAGAAGCCCCGAACTTTGTAGACCTTGAAGTAACTGAAACAGAACCCGGCTTTAAAGGCGATACGGCTTCAAACACCTACAAGCCCGCAACCGTCGAAACCGGCTATTCCTTAATGGTTCCGCTGTTTATAAACATAGGCGATGTAATCAAAATAGATACACGCACAGGTGAGTATTTATCAAGGGTATAACTAAATTACAAGGAGGTAGAAATGAGTAACTTATCAGAAAAAGTAGCATATCTAAAGGGCTTGGCAGAGGGCATGAATCTTTCCGAAGAAAACCCTGCTAACAAATTGCTGCTGAGCATGGTAGATGTTTTGGACGAATTTGCCCATTCTCATGACGAGCTTGCAGACCAGGTGGACGAGCTTGACGACTATATCGAAGAAATAGACGAAGACCTTCAGGACATTGAAGAGCTTTTCTCCGATGAGTACGAGGACGAATGCGAAAGCTGTGGCCTGCACCTGCACCATGGCGATGACGATGACGACTTCCACGGCTCCATAGATATGGATTGCCCCAACTGCGGCAAATCCGTCGTGCTTGAAGAGGACGACTTTGACACTGACGAAGACATTCTCTGCCCCTTCTGTGGTAAATCTCTTTTTCCGGAGCTGTCGGACGAGGACTTCGAAGACGAAGAAGAAGACGACTAAACACCACAGTTAAATTCAAACACTATAATTAAAAGACCGGCATTTTGATGTGTACCCCCTATACTGGACAAACCAGTCAAGGGGGTATATATCATTTAGTCGGTCTTTTTGTTGCCATAAAATGGGAAATCTTTAGAAAGAACCAACACAACTATGTAGTTATGTTGGCTGTGAATGTTCCGCTATATGCTTATGAAAATACTTTAACGCAAGACAAACTTTTTATGCTTGCGTCTGATGAAAACTAAACCCATAGGTACATTCAAATTTATACGAAGTTTATTTAAATGTTTGCGTAAAATATATAGTTATTTTCTTTTTCTTATATCGTCGCCTAAAAACTGTATGGTCTTGCATACACGTGGGTCTAAAAGGCGAGATGTTATGCGTTCCGTATAGCGCTGCTGCAACTCCGTAAGCGATAAATTTGTACTTATAACGGTATTTTTGCCGTTTGAAAAGCGGTGGTTTATAAGCGCAAAAAGCTGCTCCACCGTTATGTTTTCCCATAGCGGCTCGGTACCTAAGTCGTCTATAAGTAGTAGCTGTACATCATAAAGGGATTTAAGGGGGCTGTCATCACGCCCAAAGTAAGCGCTTCTTATTTCGTTTAAAAGGCTGTTTGCCGTAAGGCTTATACAGGCTATATTGTTCTGCTTTGCACGCATTGCTATGCTGTTTAAAAGATAGGTTTTGCCAAGCCCGCTTTTACCGTAAAAAAGCATATTTAAGGGGGAGGGGGTGGGCAAGCTGTTTGCATAGTTTTCGCATATTTCCTTTATAAGCTGCATATAGGCTCTTTGTGAAACCCTGCTGTTTGGAAGATTTTTGTCGGAAAAAACGCTTTCGTCGTAGCTTTCAAATGTTTCTGCGCTATTTAAGTCTTTAAAGCGGGAGGCTGTTATAAGGCGGTAGCGCTCGTATACGCAGGAGCAAAATTCCTTTTTATGTTCCCCTACAAATCCTGTGTCCCTGCACATTGCGCAGGTATATACGGCTTCAAACTGGTTTTCCGGAAGTCCCGCTTTATTTAGCGCATCTTTTATAAGCTTGTTAATCTCCTGCATTTGTTCGTGTATGTTCTCTGCGGGGGTGGTCGCAAAGGCGGTTTTTAGGCTATCAAAAATAAGACTGTGCCGCTTTTCGACAAGCTCTATTATCTCAGGAATTTTATCAAAGGCTTCCTGTTGCTTTTGTATTTCAAGCTGTCTATTTTTAAGCTGTTCGGCCTTGCATTCGTTAAGGGCCTGCTTAAGTACCTCACGATCCAATGTTTTTCTCGGCCTCCTTTAAGAGCTCCTGTGCGTTTGAGGACAGCTCATCTTCGGTATAGCTGCGCTGCTCGTACTGTTGGGCACTTACCTTTTTTGTGTTGCCCTGTTGTATGCCATAGCTTTGGGCTTTGTCGACGCTGTCTATACCCTTTTGCTTAAAATTATCAAGCACCTTGGCAATATAGGGCATTTTTTGTTTTGCGGAGCGGGAGAGCGATGCCGCATACAATATAAGCGCTTCGCTAAAATGCTCCTTCCAGCGTAAAACCTGTAAAATGTCGCTCTGCGTGGGCGTGACTTTTTGCCCGCTTTCTGCAAGTACCTGTTTTACCAAGGGCAATATATTCCCTTGAACTTCCAAGTACTTAATTATTTTATCTTTATCGTCAAGGCTTTGCTTTTGCCAAGTGGCAACTATCGGCAAAAGGTCTTCAAACATAAGGCCACTTCTTGCGGCCTCCGTGGCTGCCAAAACGTAAATATCGTGCGGGTTTTGTTTTAGCATTGCCCTATACGCGTTTTGAACGGCGGAGGGGGCGGCGCGAACGCCAAGTATATTTAATATTTCTTTGGTTTTTTCAAATAAATCCTTGTCTTCCTGCAGCTGCTTTGAGAGGTTTTCTCCGCCTGAGCGCTTTTTAAGCCCTGTCAATATGCCGTTTAGGTATGCAAAAGAAGGGTTTGTTGCCTTAACGGTTTCCTTGCAGGCTTCGAGAATTTCTTCCTCGCTGTAGTTAAGTTCGTACAGCCAGCTTTCGTAAAGCGTAATTTCGTCATCGGTGGGTCTGCGCCTCAAGCCGAAACGGCTTAAAACTTTCTGCGCGCCTTTGCGGACGGATTCGGATTTTGAAAAATACCGCTCGGCTTCGTCAGGGGTTGAAATATTCTCTTCTTTTATTTTAACGGCGACCTTACCTGCGTAATTAAAGCTAAAATTTATGCCGCGCAAAGAAATGCAGTAGCTTAAAAGCATTAGCACCACAGGCTCAGGCAAGCCTAAGTCCTGCACCCATTCGTAAGCTGAGGCGATTTCAGACGGCCGTATTTTGCGCCTGTCGCCAAAAAGAGCATATACGGATTCCGTAAAATGCAGGTAATCATCGTTAGCCTTAAAGGAATCCCTGCCGGTCAACATATTGGCGCTTAAGGAGTGCATAATATATGTAGGTGGATCGTCACTTTTGCGCGTCAAAAGACGCCGTCTTTCCCAATAGCGCAAAGCGGCTTCAACCTTTGCCCTTTCAAGCTGCAATTCGTTGGCGATTTCTGTGGGGCCAAAGCTCTCGTCCCCCAATTGGCAGTGGTAAAGGCAGCTTAAATATACTTTTACAAAATCCCCATCGGCATCCGACATATACTGTGAAAAAAATAAATTTTCTACACTCGTAACGCCAAATATCCGTAAGGAGTCGTCTTTTTTAAGCATGCTTTTCCTTTCTTTATCCGTTTTGTAATCTTTCTCTTAGTGTGGAAAGTATACGCCTTTCCATGCGGCTTACCTGCATCTGGCTCATGCCTAATTTTTTACCGGTTTCGTTTTGCGAAAGCCTTGATGAATAGCGGTATGATAAAAGCGCCTTCTCCTGCGGGCTTAATATTGTGAGCGCTTTTTTTAGGTCTTCTCGCGCTTCCAGTGCTTTAAAGCTTATATCCTCTTCGCCCACACGGTCGTAGAGATACATGCCGTCTTCGTCAGGCGTATCTAAAGATGCAACGCTCGTTCTGTCTCGCATGGTCTCAATATCTAAAACCTGCTCTACTTCCCAGCCTAAGTATTCCGCAAGCTCCTGCACCGAGGGTTCCCGCCTTAAACGCTGTGTAAGCTCGGCGTTTGCCCTGTCCATCTTGATGCCGTTTTCTCGCAATGTTCTGGGGGAACGCAAAATATTAGCCTTGTCGCGTATGTAGTTGCGCACCTTGCCGGTTATTGTTGGCATGGCAAATGTGGAAAACCTAAGCCCCCTTTCTGGCTCAAAGCGCTTTAGGGCTTCGACCAGAGCCATTGCCGCAACTTGCTTTAAATCTTCAAGCTCTATGCCGCGCCCCCTAAAGCGCACGGCGATGGCATAGGCAAGCGGCAGGCCGGCCTTTACTGCGGTGTCCAAGCTCTCTTCTGTGGGGCTTTGCACATATTGGGTTGCTTTTACATGTAAATCATCCGCGCTCATTTACTTCCTCACCGGTGCTTATGGAAAGGCACATGCTGTGTATGCCGCAGCTGTCGCCTTCAAGGTGTATGTCGGTAACCAGCGTGCCTATTATAAGCTTTGCGGTCTGTGGATCCTGCGGGGCGCAGGTTTGCGCTTTTTCGCTCCTGATGCCCTGAAGCTTTATATGAAGCATGCCTTGGTCTATGGAGCAGTCCATTCTTATTTTTTCTAACTTGCGTGGCTGGTGGGACAAAAGGTCAAAACCCTCGTCAATAGCCAAGCGCAAGTCGCTTATAGTGTCTAAGGAAAGACCCGCAATGCTCCCGCAAGCGCCTATTGTTGTGCGCAGTGCAAGTATCCATTTGCGCTCTGCAGGTACTGTAATAGTCAAATCATTCATTGTTAATAACCACCTTTATATTTTCGTCGGGGAGTATTTCTAAAAGAGTTTCCCTCGCTTTTTCGCCGCTTGAGCACCAGTATTCGCGCGGGGTAAGCAGCGTTATTTTTTCGTCCTCCAAATTTATGTATACGGGCACATCGCCGGAATTAGCCTTAAGTCTATCCATAATATTTTGCATATCAGGGCGTTTTGTCTTTAAAAACAGTTTTTCTTTGGAAGCTTTGGCAAGCTGTACATCGTTTAAGCCCTTGGGAGTTTCCTGTTTTAAATTATTATTTGAAGAAATACTATCTTTAAGTGGGCTTATGCTGTCCACAAGTATTTTGCTGTCCTCGTCCTCCTGTATGGAGAGCTTGCCATTAACCAGCACAGCCTCGTCCTTGTTAAGCAAACTGTAAAACCTATCGTGTATGCGGGGGAACAATATGCACTCAACCTGTCCATATAGATCCTCAAGCGTCAAAAAGCTCATAAGCTGGCCTTTTTTTGTGGTTTGCGTGCGTATTGCTGACACCAGCCCGCCTATTGTAACATTTTTTCCGTCAAAGTTTAAGGCTTCCTCGCCCCTGTCGTTTATTTCTTCCAAGGCTTGCGTGGAAAAGTCCAGTGTATCGAGCAATTCTGCGTAGTTTTCCAAGGGGTGGCCGGATATATAAACGCCCGTCATTTCTTTTTCCATCTGCAAAAGAACTTCGTAGGGGCATTCATCTACATCGGGATATTCTTCCTTGGGGGCTATGTCTGTATCCATCGCCATATCAAACATGGACATCTGGCCTTTTATGTTGTTGCGGCGCCTTTGGCTTTGCCAAGCCATTGCCTGTTCGTATACAAGAATCTGCTGGTTACGGTTGGCCCCAAGGTCCTTAAAGCAGCCCGCCTTTACAAGCCCCTCGACCGCACGCTTTGTAATCTGTTCGCTTTTCTGCCTGCGACAGAAATCGTAAATGCTTCGGTAAGGGCCGCCGGCATTTCTTTCTTCTATTATGCTCTGCACGGCTTTTTCGCCTAAGCCCTTTATAGCGGAAAGCCCAAAGCGTATGCACTCTATACCGTCTTTTTTTTCTACTGTAAATGTGCCTTGGGATTCGTTTACATGCGGAGGCAATACCTCTATACCGTTTTTCCTGCAATACTGTATATAGCTTGCTATTTTACCCGAATTATTTAAAAAACTGCTCATTACTGCGGCAAGGTATTGCGCGGGGTAATGGCATTTAAGATAACCCGTCTGCACGCTTATAACGCCATATGCGGCGGCATGGCTTTTGTTGAATGCGTAGCTTGCAAAGCCCGCCATTTCATCAAATATATGCTCGGCTACTTCTTTTTTTATGCCATGGCTTATAGCTCCCGGTATGTTTTCTTCTTCTATGCCGTATAAGAAGTTAAGCCGTTCTTTTTCCATAACATCGTGCTTTTTCTTGGCCATGGCACGGCGCATAAGGTCGGCACGGCCTAAGGAATAGCCGGCAAGGCGGCGTACTATCTGCATAACTTGCTCTTGGTATACTATACAGCCGTATGTTACAGAAAGTATGGGTTCAAGGTCATCGCATGAGTAGTCTATTTTCTGTGGGTTTTGCCTGCCCTTTAAATAGCGGGGGATAAAGTCCATAGGGCCTGGGCGGTAAAGCGAAATTGCGGCTATTATGTCTTCAAAGCTGTGGGGTTGCATGCTCATAAGGAAACTCCTCATACCGCTTCCTTCAAGTTGGAATACACC
>JAUNLY010000150.1 GCA_030532025.1 Eubacteriales bacterium | reverse complement strand
AGCTGATTTAGACCGGATAAATATTAGCCTTATACTAATCCAAATCGTTAATGCAAAGAGTTACGCCGGATTTTTTCTTTTTTGCAAAGCTGACTGAGGGAGGCAAAGCAAAAATGGAAAAAGACAAGTTTATCAAAGCATTAAGGTGCGGGATTAGTATTAACCCCTTGCGGGAACGGTTTTATACTACCCTTGTTTTTAATTAAAGTCAAGCTAATTAAGGGCTATATCGCTTGTGGCATAAGAAAAACGCCGCATTGCTGCATCTATTATTTTTTGGTTGTCGGGGCTTTTATTTTCGTTTATTTCTATGGCGCATTTTTGTGCATCTTCAAGCAAAAGAGCATCGTAAAACATTTCCGCATTGTTTTTTCCGTGCTGCATGGTGCCCAAAAACTGTCCGGGTCCCCTGAGTTCCAAGTCTTTCTTGGCTATTTCAAAACCGTCGTTTGTTTCGCAAAGGGCTTTTAGGCGTTCATTAGGCTTACCCATAAGGAAACACCAACTTTGCCTGCTTCCTCTGCCCACGCGCCCCCTTAACTGGTGGAGCTGTGATAGGCCGAAGCGGTCTGCGTCTTCTATTACAATTATATTGGCATTTGGTACATCTATACCCACTTCTACCACGGTTGTTGCGACAAGCACATCAGTTATACCTTTAGAAAAATCGCCTATTGCCTTGGATTTTTCTTCAGCGTTTTGGGAGCCATAGGTTAGTCCTAAGCGCAGTTTATTAAACGGCCCCTTTGAAAGCTGCCTGTACATATCCTGTGCGCTTTTGGCTTCACTTGTTTCGCTATCCTCAACCAATGGGCATATATAGTAAACCTGTTCGCCTTTTTGAACGGATTCTACAATAAATTGGTACATTTTTTCACGCCTGTTTTCTGGCACAATGCCGGTTTTAACAGGAAGCCTGCCGGGTGGGCTTGAGCGTATGGTGGACACCTCTAAATCCCCATATAAAACAAGAGCAAGCGTCCTTGGAATAGGTGTTGCGGAAAGCACCAATACATGCGGAGATTCTCCCTTATCGCTTAATTTTTTTCTTTGTCTAACGCCAAAGCGGTGTTGCTCATCTGTTATTACAAGGCCAAGCTTGTTATATATAACCCCCTCCGATATAAGCGCATGCGTGCCTATTACTATATCCCATTCGCCGTTCTGTATGTTTTGAAGGGCTTCGCGCCTGTCTTTTGCTTTCATGCCGCCTGTAAGTAGCCCGCATTTTACGGGGGATTTTGCAAATATTTTCTGCGCTGTTTGTAGGTGTTGCATAGCAAGCGTTTCCGTAGGCGCCATAAGCGCCGTTTGATAGCCCGCTGCATACATATAATAAGCTGCCGCAAGCGCTACGGCGGTTTTGCCGGAGCCTACATCGCCTTGTAAAATGCGGTTCATTGCAAAACCCACATATAAATCCTTTTCTATATCCAAAACAGCTTTTTGTTGCTCTTTAGTTAAAGCAAAAGGTAAAAGGTTTTCAAAACTTTCTTTTGTTTGCTTGTTTACTTTAATTGGCGGTGCAGTGTTTTTCTGACCTTTTATGCTTAGCACCGCTAT
>JAUNLY010000048.1:5513-11963 GCA_030532025.1 Eubacteriales bacterium | reverse complement strand
AAACGAGGTAAGCATAACAGAAGTTACGCCGAATAAACGATTTAAATGTAGCAAAAGCTACTCGAAATAAACGACGTAGGCACAGAAAAAGCTACGCCGACTAAACGATGCAAGCATAACAAAAGCTACTCCTACCGAACATAGCAAAGCAAAATCAAAAAGGCCGGTTTATAAAAGCATTAGGGGTTGAAATGCGCTTAATTATCAAGCGGATTTAACAAGGCCCTTAGCACATTTTGACCTGTTTGTTTGTCAAACAGTATTATCTCTCGTGATATATCAAATTTTACCTTGCTGTCTATGCTGTAATCGCGGTCCCCAAAGACAACAGCTGTAAGGGTAGTGCCGTTTACATCAAGCTTTACCGTGGTTTCCATTCCGGAAGGGAGTGTTGCATATACAGTGCCTTCATAGCGACCGGAACTGTTTATATTTATGTATTCAGGCCTTATACCCATGGTGTATTCTTTTTCTTCCAAGGGATTTTTAAATTCCACTGTGCCGTTTATGTTCCCGTCGGCTTGTAGTTTTATCATGCCGTTTTCAATGTTTTTTACTTCGCAGTTTAGGAAGTTCATCGTAGGGTTACCCATAAAATCCGCCACGAAAAGGTTTGAGGGGTTATTATACATATTAAGCGGCTTATCGTACTGCTGTAAGACACCCTCTTTCATGATACATATAGCAGTCGACAGTGTCATAGCTTCAAGCTGGTCGTGCGTTACATATACGAATGTGGAGTCTGTGCTCCTGTGCAGACGCTTTAATTCCGCCCGCATTTCCATGCGCAGTTTGGCATCTAAGTTTGACAAAGGCTCGTCCATAAAGAGCGCCTTAGGGCTTGGGGCAAGCGTTCTTGCAATTGCAACACGCTGTTGCTGACCGCCCGAAAGCTCCGACGGGTAGCGGTGCTCAAACTCCTCTATATGCAGCATTACAAGCAGTTCTCTAACCCTTGAGCGTATTTTTTCCTTATCCCATTTTAGGTTTTGAAGCCCAAATGCTATGTTTTCAAACACGGTCATATGCGGCCAGAGCGCATAGTTTTGAAACAGGAAACCCACATTGCGCTTAATGGGCGGCATATTTATGCCCTTTTCGGAGTCAAACACCGTTTCGTTATCTATTGTAATTCTTCCCTCGGTGGGGGTTTCAAGCCCCGCTATCATGCGCAGGGTGGTGGTTTTCCCGCAACCTGATGGCCCTAAAAGCGTAATAAAAGAATTATTTGACATCTTTAGGTTTAAGTTTTCTATTGCGACGAATTTTCCAAAGCGTTTTGAAATATTTTCTAATATGATTTCCGGCATATCAAGCACCTACTCCTTTGTCTATTGATGCGCCTGTCAATTTGTTTACAAGCACGGTAATTAATGTAACCACGAATATGATAAGCAGATTTATGGCGTTGCCAAACTGCGCCCAGCCTTTTTCTGAATACTGCATAAGCATTGTCGTCAAAAGGGCGTTGCTTGTGGGAACGAGAAGCACGAAAAGCGACAGCTCCCTCATGCAGGACACCATGGGCAGAAGGTAGCCCGATAAAAAACTGCTCTTTTGTATGGGGAATATAATTTTCAACATGCGCTTCCACCACGGCACGCCCATGATGAGTGCGGCTTCCTCTATTTCTCCCGAAAGCTGCAGCATGGTGCTTATGCCGGAGCGTGATGCAAATGGCAGGTATTTTATGCTTCCGGCTATCGCAAGCAGTAAAAAACCTCTAAGCCACGGCACACGGTAGGAAAGCGCTAAATATATGGCGCCAAACGCCAAGGAAGGCATAAGGTAGGGGAAAAACGACAGGCTGTTTACCCAGTTGGCAAGCTTGCTGCCTCTCCTCCTTGCTACACCGTAACCTACGAGTATTCCGCAGGTGCCAGCAACAACAGAACAGCTTATAGCGAGTAAAAGGCTGTTTCCTAATGCGTTCCACACCTTGGGGGACAGCAATATACCGCTATTGTCGCCCTGCTCTAAGTACTGTAAATCTCTGCCTATCCAAAAATCCAATGTCATATTGGATATAGAATAATCGCCCGCTTTTATAATAAAGCTTTCAAGCGCAAATGTTATAAGCGGTACCACCGCAACAAACAGAAGCACTACCACTAATATGCCAGCTAATACATAGCGTGCGCCCTTTAAATCTATAAGAGACACCTGCCCTGATTTACCGGTAACAGTCGTAAACTGCTTGCGGGAGTTTGTTACCTTTTGGTTTAGCATCAATATGCTTACGCCAAAAAGTATCATAACGGTTGCTATTATATAGGCCTGTCCGCTTGCAGTATCCATAAGGGATTTCATCTTGGTGGACAGCATATAAAATTTAACCGGAGAGCCTAAAAACACGGGTACCGAATAGGCGCTCATGGATGATGCCAACACCAAAAGGAATGTGGACAGCATAGCGGGCTTTACAATAGGCAGTGTTATACGCCATATTATGCGGCTGCGCGGTGTTTTTAGCATGGTTGCCGCTTCTTCAAGGTTTGCGTCCATGTTGCGCAATATGCCGCCTATTAATATATAGGCAAAAGGCGCATAGTGAAGCCCCAGCACCACGGATATAGGAAATGCGCCGTACACAAACCACTCCGGCATAAATATACCGAAAACAGAAGCCAATATGCCGTTTGATGTGCCAAGCCCTATCTCAACGTTTTTAAAGAAGTTCTGCCAAAACAGCGCAAGCGTCCATGCGGGCATTATATATGGGAACACGAACACGCCGGATATAAAGCGCTTGCACTTTATGTTGGTGCGTGTTACTAAAAACGACACCACACCGCCAAAGAATATTGCAATAAACGATGATGCAAGCGACACTATAAGCGTGTTAAACAGCGGCTGATAAAACTGTATCCAGCTGTTTGACCTTGTTATGCCCATAGAACCGCCGTCGCTTAGCATAAGCAAAAGCCTTTCGAAATGGAAAAATGTAAAATCTCCCTTTTTTAGCCCCAAGGAGCGCACGGCAGAGCGCTCGTTGTTGTGCACTATAAACATCTCCCCAAGCATTGTAACAAGCGGGTAGAGCGTTAAAAGCACCAATGCTATCAGAAAAAAAAGCAATATTATGTTTGCGGGCTTTGAAAACCAGCTGCGCATCAAACCTAACAGGCGGCTTAAACATATGCGGTTTTGTTTGCCCGTATCCCCTTTTTGGGTGAAGGACTTAGTCTCAAGCATTTCTATGCTCCTTACTTAATAAATAATACTTTTGTGGCTTTTTTGATGTTACGAAGATTAAACAAATCAAAAAAGGTACACAAAATAAAGCTATTATAAGTTGATATAAAATTAGTATCTCATGGGAGGGCAAGCCCTCCCATGTAAATATTGTATTTTATTGTAGGAATTTGGATACAAACGTGCGCACGTCATCACCGGCGTCTAAAACAAATTCCGGGTCTTCTATTACGAGCGTTTCGCGCCATACATCAAGGCCTAAGTCGCCTTCAAGCGGCAGTATAGCCGTGTTTGAAGAATATGCACCTATGCTCTTACCCCAAGGCTTAAAGCCCTCTTGCGACATAAGGTATTCTATAAACAGCATCGCGGTATAGGGGCGGCCTGCGGCGGAGGATATAAGGGTATATATCGGGTACATAAAGCCTGCAAAAGGCTCTACCACATAGCCTTTTTCCGTCGCGTCATACTGCGCCACGGTTAGGTTTTCTGTAAGTACAGAAGATGAGCGGAGCTTTGAAAGTACAAAAAGCCCTATCTTGCCTGTTGCGGTTTCTTGGCTTACTTCTTCTGCTATCTTAGTGTCGGAAGATCCAAAGCTGCAGTTTGGCAGGAATTCCGCTATCCATTTGTAGCCGGCGTTTTTGTATTCGCCAAGCTCTATTTTTTCGCCCTTAAGCTCTTCATATGCTTTGGCTAATTTTTCTGACCATTCGTCGCTTGTAAGCATAACAAGGAAGTTCATGTTTACTTTTTCAAGCTCCGGATTTTTGAATATTATGTTGCCCTTCATTGAGGGGTCGGTAAGCTCCCACACGTTTTTAATCGCGGGCACATTATCGCCACCGTTGTTGTATATGAAAAGTTTGTTCGTGTACTGGTGTACCAAGGGCATGGCGTCTTTTTCGTTTACATTAGCTTTAACAGACGCAGGAACGTAGTTTATAAGGCTACCGTCCTCAACATAATAGGTAAGGTTTGCGCCGTCCTGTATCATAACCATGTCGGCTCCCTGTTTTGCAGCTATCTCGTTATCCAGCTTAGTGTAGATCTCGCCGTCTTTTAAGTTGCTGCTCTCTACCGTTATGCCGTAAAGGGCTGCAAAGTCTTCGGCAGCGGTGGCAATACGGCTTGTGTTGCCGTAGACTATAAATGTGCCTTCTTCTGCCTTTGCTTTTTCCACAAGCTCTTCGTGGCTTATGTCTTTAGCATCTACAACGGTCTGCTTTACATCTGCAAGCGCCGCAACAGATGTAAGCACAAGGCTCAAGGCGAGTAAGAGTGTTAGGATTTTTTTCATAGTAGTTCCCCCAATTTTATATTTTTGCGCTTCTTTGCGCAAATTACCTAAACTATAAACAAGCTAACCCAAAGGATAGGTTTTTATATTATTACAATAATAAAGTTATCTATATTATTCCGGCAATCTTTAAATTATTATTAAGTGCCTGCGCGGCGTTTATAAGGTATTCCTGCATGGGTAAAGTGGAAGCTATATCCCTTGAACACTGTGTTTCAAGGTAATACCTTTTTGCGCCCAAGGCTTTAAGCCGCTTTAATACATTAACAAAATCTATATTGCCTTCGCCCGGCAAAAGGTGCTCATCACCCGCGGAAAAACCGTTGTTGTCGTGCAGGTGCATGAGGCTTAGCTTATCCCCAAACAGGGCAAGCGGGTCCTCGTGCGGGGTAAAGCAGTTTGCGTGTCCGCTGTCAAAGCAGAATGTAAGCCTTTTTGAGTCTATGCGGTCGTACAAATACAGGTTGTATGTAAGAAAGCGCGTGTTTTCAACCGCTATGTTTAGGTTGTATTTCTCAGCCTCGTCAAGCGCACGCCTTATGTTGTTGACACCTATCATATTAGGCGGTGGGGTATTAAGCCGTCTTGTAGTGTGTATTACTATGTTTTCGACCCCTTGTTCCCCGCATATGCGTATGGCATTTTTTAGGGAATACACAAAGGCTTCGCCGGAATCCCCGTCACGCCAAATATCCTGCACATAAGTTTGCGGGAAATGCACCGCATTTACATTTAAGTTATTTTTTTGCGCTAAATTAAGCTCTTCGTAAAAGCGCCTTTCGACCTTTTTAATATCGTCATCGCACCAGAGCATAACCTCGTCAAAGCCGGCCTGTTTAATGGCGTGCATACGGTCTGCCGATGTTTCGTTAAAATATCCAAAGTCAAAAGTCTGTCCTGTTATCAAGATGTTCTCCTCTTTATTTGTTGTCAAAGTATTATAGCAACTTTTAGTGTTTAGTTCAATCCAAAAAGGTCTTAACTTTGTTTATTTTTAATACTTGCGGGGGTTTTCCGTCCCGCTTCTGGTATAATATTTCTCTGTGTAGTATAATATTTGTTCAC
Source organism: Eubacteriales bacterium (assembly GCA_030532025.1). GTDB lineage: Bacteria > Bacillota > Clostridia > Christensenellales > Aristaeellaceae > DTU024. The sequence goes on along the minus strand of JAUNLY010000048.1, from coordinate 6,403 downwards.
AAGGAGGGGTGTTTTGAAAAAGGCTATTGCTTTTATGGACAGCGGGCTTGGCGGTATAAGCGTTATGGCGGAGGCGAGAAAGCTGCTCCCATACGAAAACTTCATAATGTACGGCGACAGCAAAAACGCCCCCTACGGAGAAAAGACCGATGGCGAGGTTACGCGCCTTACTATAAATGCCGCAAAAAAACTGCTCGAATATAACATAAAAGCGCTCGTTATAGCCTGCAACACCGCAACAAGTATAGCGGGGAAAAAGCTTTACACTAAGATGCCAATTCCCATTGTAGGCATAGTGCCGCCCCTAAAACAGGCGCAAGGCTTAAAAAAAGAGGGCGAAATACTCGTCATGCTTACCCCCGCTGCGGCAAAATCCCACACTATTCAAAACATGCTAAGGCACTACGGGGAAAATACGAATATTTTGCCCTGCCCCGGCCTTATGGAATTTGTTGAGCGGGGAGAGTTAAAGGGAGAAAACTTACACAAAAAGCTTGAAACATTGCTCAATCCCTACATAAATAAAAAAATAGATGTGGTCGCCTTGGGCTGTACGCACTACCCTTTTTTGACGGAAGAAATACGCAATTTTTTCGATAAGGATACCGCATTTATAAACGGTGGCGATGAAAGCGCACGCACGCTAAAGGCGCTTTTAGAAAAGCAAGGCCTTTTAACGCAGGATAAAACCCCTGGTAAAACACTGTTTTTAAACAGCTCCGAAGATAAAATACCGCTTATGAAGGAGCTGTATTTATCGCTCGGCTTTGATAAAGAAGAAATAATATAGATAAGTTTTTATTGATTATAATTCGAAATAGTAAAATATATATGGGTTTATAGTTATTATGGTTAACATTGTAGAACTTAACCAATTTGTGGTTACGGCT
>JAUNLY010000048.1:0-5413 GCA_030532025.1 Eubacteriales bacterium | reverse complement strand
GTTTATAGTTATTATGGTTAACATTGTAGAACTTAACCAATTTGTGGTTACGGCTAGGTAAAACGATACGATATATATAGATTTTTATCGACCACAACTCAACGCAGTAAAATATAGATGGGTTTATAGTTGTTGTGGTTAACATTGTAGAACTTAACCAATTTGTGGTTATGGCTATGCAAAACGATACGATATAGATAGATTTTTATTGACTGCAACTCAACGCAGTAAAATATAGATGAGTTTATAGTTGTTGTGGTTAACATTGTAGAACTTAACCAATTTGTGGTTATGGCTATGCAAAGCGATATAATATAAATAAACTTATGTCTTTACTATAATTCAAATCAGTATAATATCTCTCTTTATATTTATTTCGCTTAGTGCCGTGTATCCTTATGTTCTTCAAGCTAAACGGGATTTATGCACATAATAATTTAACATTAAATCTCTTTTTTGTGTTTTTCTTAAAATTTTAAGTGAAATTTGTAAAAAATAAGCCAAAAAGGCATATAAAAACTTGTTTTTTCTTGACCCTGTAAAATATTTGTAATATAATGTTTGCGGAATTAGGCACAGCTTAGTTTGAAATGCTATAAAGTCTGCTGTGATAGCGATAGGGAGAGGTTCATATGTTTAAAAAAAGAAACCGTACGGGCATTAGGGCAAAACATCTTTTATCCTTTTTAATCGCCTTATGTCTTTTTACGTCTGTATTTACGGTATCGGCTACGGAGAGCGTCAATTACGGCATGACGACCGCAAAGGACGTATTTTTCCGCGCCTACCCGAGCACGGCTTCCAATGTAGTTTGGTACGACAAACTTCCTCAAAATTGGGTAGCCAAAATACTCGGCACTACCGAAAAAAACGGCGCCAAATGGTACCATGTGGAAACAACCACCACAAAGGACCCAAACGCCGTTAAAGGCGGCTATATACATGCGGATTTTTTCCGTGAATTAACGACGGAAGAAACAGAAGCATGGAGCAAAAACCCCGTACAGCTCCTATGGCTTGCGGCTTTAACCGACCCTACGCCTTCACCCACAGTTAAACCCGTAGAAACCCCAAGCCCAGAACCTACAACCCCTTCCCAAACCTATGCACCCGGGGAAGACGGCCCCGGCGAAGACTATAAAACAGGCTTTATACTTATAACAAAGGCCCGTGTAAACTTTAGAGACGCAGTGGAAGGCAGCTCCACAGGTCAGCTTGACAAGGGCACCATACTTCCATATTACGGTGTCGAAATAGTAAAGGGCAAATATAAATGGATATATGCGCTTGACACACAAAGCCAGCAATACGGCTATGTGCGCAACGACTGCTATAAATTTGTAACACAAGACGGCACGGTAACAGAAGGCCCCGGCTGGCAGACACCGCCACCCTATACACCCGATGGCCCCATAACAGCAGGCTCTTACGCCATGTGCACGACCCCCGCTGCAAACCTGCGTCAGGTGCCAAACGGCTATGCTTTAACAATTGTACCTCAGGACGCCGTTCTTAAAGTACTCGGCCCCGAAACTTCCGGCTGGTACCCCGTGAGCTATGACGGCTATTCCGGATACATACAAAAAGAATACATACGCATGATGACAGGCGCAGAAATAGCAGAGTACTTATCCGGCAACTCGCTGCCGCAAATGCCCACAAACCCGCCCGGTGGCACAAGCACATTTGGCGACGGCTATGTTACTATTACAGCATCACTTGTAAATTTAAGGGATAACCCAAACGGCAGTTCCATGCTCAAGATGGAAAAGAACTCCGTATTGCCCTATTTCGGCACACCGCAGTACGCAGGTGGCGTAAACTGGCTTTATGTTTACTACCCGCCGGCAAACCTGTTCGGCTATGTACATGAAGACTTTTTCCGTTATTCCGACTATGCCGGCAACCCCACAAACCCGTCTCAATTTGCAACGCCTACACCAAACCCTTACCCCACAACGCCTATAACAGGCGGGTATGTAAAGCTAATACTGCCCGGTGTAAACCTTAGGGAGACCCCCGGCGGCAGGAGCCAAACACAGCTCGCCTTGGGCACGGTGCTTCCCTACAGCGGGGCAGAACAATACTACGGCGGTTACCGCTGGGTATATGTAACCGACCCCACAACGCGGATCAGAGGTTATGTAAGAAGCGACTGCTATAAATTTACCGACAGCACAGGTCAGGATTTAGGCGCTACCACAGCACCCATATTACCGCCTGTAACAGATGTGCCTTTCCCGCAGCAAAACACAGGCGAATTGGAGCTTATAAAAGGCGGTGTAAACTTTAGGGAAACTGCAGGCGGCCGCATTATAGGCAGGCTTGACAAAGGCACCCGTCTTAAATACTACGGCACAACACAGCTTGGCGGCTACACATGGTATTACTGCTCAAGCAATTTAGGCCTTGGCTACCTGCGTGCCGATATGGTAAAAATAATCTCCAAACCTCAAGACCCAACGCCCACACAGACACCCAACCAAACAGGCGTAAACGGCTATTTAATAACAACCAAGGGCAATGTAAACCTGCGTGTAACGCCCGGTGGCAACTGGACTGTAAGGGTACCCAAAGGCAAGGTTTACCCGATAACAGGTCCCATAGTGTCCCAAGGCGGTTATAACTGGAGCTTTGTAGAAGCCGAAGGCCATACCGGCTACCTGCGCTCAGACTGCGTGCGCCACCTGTCCAAGACAGAGATAGACAACTACCTAAAAGGCATAATGCCAAACATACAGGCACCCTCTGGCCCGGACCCCAACTACCAAGCGTCCGGCAACATAATACTGCTTGAGAATTATGTAAACATACGTGTTTCACCAGCGCTTGACGCGCAGAAGCTCGGCCAAGTAAATAAGGGTGCGGTGTTGCCTTACTTTAACACTGTAAGCTCCGGCGGCAACAGCTGGTTCTATGTGCAGTACGCAGGCAGACGCGCCTATGTAATGGCACGCTACGCCCGCATATTAAGCTTAGAAGAGCAGGAGAACATGGGTATACTTAAACCTACCCCCACAGCTACGCCATCTGCAACTCTAAGCCCCGAAGACCGTTCGAACATAGCCGTTACTGTAATGGACAGAGTAAAGCTTCGCAATGCCCCAAATATGACGTCTGGCACAAAGACCATTATATACAAAGAAGGAACAAAAATAACCTTAACCGGCAAGACAAACGCCACACAGGACGGCTACTTCTGGTACAGCGCAGCCCTTAGCAATATAGAGGGCTGGATACGTTCCGACATGATACGCATATTATCCAAGGAAGAAGCGGGTGTCGACACGGAAGCACCCATAGCTCCCGACGATAAGCCCACAGCCACCTACCGCACACTGCGCCTTGGTGCAACAGGGGCAGACGTTACAAAGCTTCAGAACATGCTTATAGCCTTAGGGCTTATGCCAAACGGCAGTGCAAGCGGCATATACGACAGCAGAACCGAGCAAGCCGTTCGTGAATACCAGAAGCTTGAAGGCCTGTTCGTTGACGGCGTTGCGGGTCAAAACACGCAAAACGCACTTTACAACACCAAGCCACCGGTAGTAGTACCTCCGGAAGGCACGGTGGATACCACGCTCTACCCTGTCGAAGTTGTAGACTGGTACACCGGCGACATACAATCCGTATGGCGCAAGGGCGATATAGCGGTCATCACAGATGTACGCACGGGCTTGTCGTTCCGCTCTAAGCGTTGGAGCGGCGGTTACCACGCAGACGTTGAACCCTTGACCGCGGCCGACACCGAAGTTCTCTGCCGTATATACGGCGTAAAGGACGCACAGGAGATTTCCGAAAAGAACATGTGGCAGAGAAGGCCCCTGTGGGTAACCCTAAAGGGTAGGACATTTGCGGCCTCCATGTACGGCGTACCGCACAACTATCCGGCGGGCGACACCATACCCAACAACAACTTCAACGGCCAGTTCTGCGTACACTTCCTAAACAGCCGTACGCACACGAGCAACCGTATAGACGAAAACCATATGAAGGCTATAAGAGAGGCTTATGACAAGGCACCTTCAAAAAAATAACCAATACACACTTATAATAATCGGCGGCGGGGCTTCGGGCCTTGCCGCCTCTTGTATTGCAGCGGAAAACAACATTAAAACTCTGCTCATAGAAAAAAACAACAAGCTCGGCAAAAAGCTGTTGGCTACCGGCAACGGCCGTTGCAATATATTAAACAGCGGGAAACCCCTGTACTTTGGGGATAAGGCTTTTGCAGAAGATGTATTAAAGCATTGTAATTTTAACAGGCTTACTACTTTTTTTGAAAAGTTGGGGCTGGTGCTTAGGCAGGAAGACGGCGGGCGCATATACCCCGCCGCAAACAGGAGCGATGTTGTGCTCGGTTGCCTTGTTAGAAAAGCGGAAAACGGCCCTATTACAATACAGCTTGATGAAAGCCTTGTTCAAATTTCAAAATCAGGGGATTTGTGGCAGGTAAAGACGGATAAGGGCATATATACTTGTAATTATCTGCTTGTTGCAGGCGGTAGCACGGCTTCGCCAAAATTAGGCGGCAGCGCCACAGCGGTTGATTGCCTTTTGCCATTAGGCTTTAAGTTTGCACCCTTTAAACCCGCACTTTGCCCAATAGAATGTAAGTTAGGCAAATTTAAGAGCCTTAAGGGCTTAAGGCTTTTTGCCATATGCACATTGCTTGAAATTAACGGGAACAAAAAAACCGCCCGCGCCGCATCGGTAGGCGAAGTTTTGTTTACAGAGTACGGCTTGAGCGGTGTATGCATAATGCAGCTTGCGGGCTTTGTTGAGCAAGAAAAAAATTACGAAATATGTTTGGATTTAAGCCCCTCACTTGAAAGCACGGCGCCGCAGATGGGCCTTATAAACCCCGAAAGCATAGATAAAAACACAACTTTTATTGAGCGTTTACTAAACAAACGCAGCGCTTTTTTAGAGCCGGACGAGCTTTTGTTTGGAGCGCTGCCAAACAATTTAGCCAAGCTTTTATTAGGCAAATCAATAAAACAAACCGCCATTAATTTAACTCAACTCCACTTCCCGGTTTTATCCCTTAGGGGGATCGATTTTTCACAGGCGGCAAAGGGTGGCATAAAAACGCAAAACATAAACCCCGCCACCATGGAAAGCTATTATAAAAACCTGTATTTAGCGGGGGAAATACTAAATGTTTTAGGCGACTGCGGCGGCTATAACCTTATGTTTGCATTCGCGGGGGGCATATTGGCGGCGGAGGATATAGCAAGAAAGATTAAGGATCAATAAGGCGGATTTAATCAAGTAAGTTAAGATTACTTAAAAAAAATTTAATTTGATGGTAAATTATCTATGTGTTATACTAATTTAAACCGTTAATGCAAAGAAAAACGTAGGATTTTTTCTTTTTTGCAAAGCCGAATGAAGGAAAAGTAGCGGCGCT
>JAUNLY010000047.1 GCA_030532025.1 Eubacteriales bacterium | reverse complement strand
TTTCCGGAGCATAGTTTTCTATTTGTTGTGCCTGTATTGTCTGCGAAGTTTCGGGGGCAATTTCAACCGTCTGTGCTTGCAAAAGCTCTGCATTTGTGGTTCTGTCCACATAGTACACCGTAACGAAGGCGTTTTGCACGGCCGGAGGAGCGGGCATCTGCGCCTGTGTTGATATGTAGAGCATAAAGTCCGCCACGGGCATGCCGTTTGCGTCCAAGGCTTGGAAGTATACAGGCTGCTGCGATAAATCCGCACCGGCGTCTACAAAGCCCAGCATGCTAAGCGGCGTTCCGCTTGGCTGGGTGAAACCGCCGGGGTATTGCCCGTAGTTATCTACAAAATCGAGCGTGGCGTCCGCCTGTACGGCATCAGGCGGGAGATACAGCCAATAGGCGTTCTCATATCCTGAAAAGCCGACGGGTTGCGCCATAAGCTGCTGCACATTGCCTTGCTCATCTGACCAAGAGGCTGTAATGCCCACCTGTGGCAAAGCCTGCTGCGCTGATGCGCCGACGAATAAGCCAAGTAAAAGGCTTACAATAATTAAGATAGAAATAAAATGGGTTCTGCGGTTTTTCAAAATGCCGAGCCTCCTTAAAATTGCATTAATTCATTACAATTCTATTACAGACTGTTGAATATGTCAATGTGTTTTGCAAAATGGAATGTAAAATATCCGCTTAAACATTATTTTATGCTTGTTTAAAATTAAAGTGAGTTCAGACTGTGATATTTATACTGATATTATGTTGGTTTTACTTGCAATAAAAGAGGCTGCGTTTTTAAGACGCAGCCATATAGTATATACGGAGTGTTTATATGTGTTAGGGTGTTTCAGGTGCCGGAATTACTGGTACAACAGGCTGTTCGGGCGCTTCAGGTGCCGGAACTGCGGGGGAAACAGGCTGAGCGGGTACTTCGGGTTGTGCCGGTGCCACAGGCTGAACAGGTGCTGGCTGAACAGGTGCAGCAGGCTGTGCCGTTGCTGTGGGTGCTTCGTCCTCCTGTATGTATTTTTTCATCATGTAGCCTATTTTGCCGAGGGTTTCTATCTCGTACCAGTTGTCGCCCTTGCTTACTATTACAACGGGCGTACTCGTTTTGATGTCGCCTATAACGTTTGAGCCGGTCTTGTCTTCCCAGCGCATTTTAATTTTGCGCAGCTTGCCTGGGTGATCGGGGTGGAACACAACGCCTGTGCCGACGGATTCTTTAGCGGTGGAAAATTCAAGGTGATTTGTGAGCAAATAGCCCTCTTTGCCGTTAACGGCTACCTTTGTAAAATTATTGTCGCCTTCTTCAAGAAATACGGTTACTGTGCCGTTTTGCAGTTTGCCTAAGCTTTTAGACTTAGTACTGGGTTTTTCACGCAGAGTGAGCCTGCCGTTATTTGCTGAAACGACCGCAAAAACCTTATCCTCCGGAGTGTCTGCGAATTTAAGAAAGCGGCTTGCGATATAGCCCTTAGCTAATCCTGCGTCTACCTTGCACCATGTGAGTCCCAAGCTTACAACGTCTACGCTTGTGTCTGCCATAAGGCCTGCAACAAATGCGGCGTCTGCACGGGGCTCGAGCAATATGGAAGCGTCCGAAACGAGGGTGGCTTTTATTGAGGGGAGCACTTCCTCTTTCGCTGCTTCATCTGCCTTTTTCTCTGCCAAAACGGGGCTTAGTGATAACAAAAGCAACAAAGCCATAAAAAGGCTAAATGCTTTTAAGGACTGTTTTTTCATATTGTCCTCCTTTACTGTTACAAAACTTAATATGTTCGTAATAAATATATCACATTAAAGCTGTGCTGTCAAGAAAACCATATTTTTATATTATATTCTTGTATAGAGCTAAATATTAGCCGATTTATGCGGTGTAAATTTAAGTCTAAACCCCAAACGCCAAGCTTGATACGGTATCTTTGTTGTCCTGCATACATTGAGCTTCTATATCTATATGGGATAAGTCTCCACGCGTGCAGCTTAGCGAAAATTTATTTTCGCTTTGTGCAAGTTGTGCAAGGCGCAGGGTAATATCTTCTTTGCCGCGTATCTCTCTGTTGTAGTTTATTGTAATGCGCTCTAAGGGGTGCTTATATAAAATATCCTCGCCTAAAATATCCGTAAGCCAAAGCACACAGCGGGTGTTGTTTATGTGGCCGTTTAGGTCAAAGTCGGAAAACTTAGGGCTGTAAATTATTTCTTGTGTGTTTTCGCTAAAGCTGTTTGCACGGGAGGGGTAACGCATGGGCGGGGTTTTATCCTTGTTTTTGGGTATTGCGCTTTCGACCCATGGTATTTTCACCATGGAAAGAGTATCTATATCCATAAGTGTCCAAAGGCTTACGGCGTTTATAAGTCGCTCGCCTTTATCGCTATCAAACATAACATAGCGGGGGAATAATGTGCGCCTTGGGGCTGTGGGGTATACGGTGATGCTTATTTTATCCATATATTTTGGGTATTTAAGCACCTGCAATTCTTGGCTTACAAGCACCCAAACGGCGTTTTCTTTTGCTAAAGTTTCTCTGCCTAAATTTAAAAGCGCTGTATGCTCGCCCACGGTTTCCTGCATAAGCAATAACATATCGTGTGGGCTAAGCCTTCCAAAGCGGTCGCACTGCGCGGCCTTTATTATGTGTTCCCTTGTTAAAGTATCCATAAATACCTCCTTAAATAATTATATCACAAAAACCAAAAAACGCCCGCATGGCAAAAAGTGCAAAGGGAAAACAACAATTGTTTTATTAAGATGCTATAATAACAAGCCAAGGAGGTATGTATGCTGATAACCGAAATGCTTGTAAAAAACGCAGAGCTGTATCCTACCGAAACCGCTCTTATAGAGATAAACTTGGATTTGCAAAACGAACACCACGTCATTTGGAGCGAGTATGAGCTTATAGAAAACAACCCCGCAGGCGAATACCGCAGAGAGATGAGCTGGCAAGTATTCAACGAAAAGGCCAACCGCTTTGCGCACCTTTTGATAAAGCGGGGCATCAAAAAGGGCGATAAAATCGCAATCCTTATGATGAACTCACTCGAGTGGCTGCCTGTTTACTTCGGTATATTAAAAGCCGGCGCAATAGTAGTGCCGCTAAACTATCGCTACAGCGAGGAAGAGATACGCTACTGCCTTAACCTTTCAGACTCGGTAGGGCTTGTGTTTGGGCCGGAGTTTACAAGCCGCCTTCAGGATATATACCAGAATATGGATCAGGTTAAGCTGCTGCTTTTCTGCGGGGAGGATAGGCCCTGTTTTGCAGAAAGCTATGACAGGCTTACCGGCAGTTGCCCTTCAAGCGAGCCACCGCAAAATTTTACCGAGGAGGACTATGCCGCCATATATTTTTCCTCCGGTACAACGGGTTTCCCAAAGGCTATACTGCATAAGCATAAGATGCTTACAAATGCTACCCTTACCGAGCAAAACCACCACCGCCAAACGCATGACGATGTGTTTTTGCTTATGCCGCCCCTGTACCACACGGGCGCTAAAATGCATTGGTTTGGTAGCCTTTACACAGCATCAAGAACCATACTTCTTAGGGGCGTTAAGCCGGAATGGATACTGCGCACCGTATCTGAAGAAAAGTGCAGCATAGTGTGGTTGCTTGTGCCGTGGGCGCAGGATATATTAGACTACCTTGACGAAAACAACATAGACGTAAATAAAGATTATTCCTTCAAACAGTGGAGGCTTATGCACATAGGCGCTCAGCCCGTACCGCCCTCTCTTATCAGGCGCTGGAAAAATTATTTTCCGGAACAGCTTTACGATACCAACTATGGTCTAAGCGAATCAGGCGGCCCCGGTTGCGTACATTTGGGGGTTGAAAACATAGACAAGGTAGGTGCCATAGGCAAGGCGGGATATAATTGGCAGGTTAAAATAGTGGATAACGATGGCAACATTGTTCAAAAAGGGCAGATAGGGGAGCTTGCATTAAAAGGCCCCGGCGTTATGGTTGAATATTATAAAAACCAAAAGGCTACCAAAAAAGTGCTTATGGAAGACGGCTGGCTTTTGTCTGGGGATATGGCAAGGGAAGACGCGGACGGCTTTATATACCTTGTTGACCGCAAGAAGGACGTTATAATTACAGGCGGTGAAAACCTGTACCCTGTGGAGATAGAATCCTTCCTGAGGCGGCACCCCGCCATACGCGACGTTGCGGTTATAGGCTTGCCGGAAGAACGTCTGGGCGAAATAGCGGCAGCAGTTGTATCGCTTAAACCGGATGCCGATGTATCCGAAGCCGAGCTTTCGGAATTTGCCAAAGGCCTTCCGCGCTACAAACGCCCAAGGCGCTATATATTCGATGAAGTACCGCGCAACCAGACGGGCAAGATAGAAAAGCCGCTGCTGCGCAAGCGCTACGGCGTGCAGTATTTGGTGGAAGAGCAGACGGAACGATGATATATAAAAACATCTGCGTGCATTTAACGGGGGCATTTTAACCTTAGCAATTACGCGTGCCTTGCCCCATGTTTAATCGCTTTTAATATTTAATAAGTCACACTCTGTCCTAAGCTTTAACCCCTACTTGTAGCAATTGAAAATTTAACACTTTTATGTTAAATTGCTAATATTAAGTTGCTATTAACGGAGGTGTTGCTTATGTCTACGAAAGATAAAAATAAAAAAGGCTTTTATAAAACGCTCTTTTTAAGCACGCTTAAACTGAGCGCTTTTACTTTTGGCGGTGGTTTTGTAATAGTGCCGCTTATGCGCAAGCGCTTCGTGGAGGAGCTTAAATGGATAACAGAAAAAGAAATGATGGATTTAATATGTATATCCCAGTCTTCCCCGGGGCCTATTGCGGTAAATACTTCCCTTATGGTGGGCTACCATTTGGCTCAGCTTAAGGGGGCTTTAACTGCAGCGCTTGGCTCTATACTGCCTCCGTTTTTGATAATATCCGTCGTATCTTATTTTTACGATATTTTCCGCTCAAACACATATGTTTCCGCCGCCATGAAGGGCATGCAGGCGGGTGTTGCGGCGGTTATAGCAAGCACCGTTGTGGATTTGTTTCTGGGAGAAAAAGAGTTTGGCGGGCTGTTTTCATCAATATTAACATTGCTGGCTTTTGTTGCGGTATATTTCTTTAAGGTGCACGTGCTTATAATATTTTTGGTGTGCGCACTATTGTCCGTTATAAAAAGCAATATACCGTCAAAGGGGTGTAAAAAGTTATGATTTATTTACAGCTGTTTATAAGCATGGCAAAAATAGGCGCTATGAGCATAGGCGGCGGCTATGTCGCCCTCCCCTTAATACAGCAGGAGATAGTGGAGTACCGCGGTTGGCTTACAAAGAGCGGTTTTGCGGATTTGCTTACGATTTCAGAAATCACTCCGGGGCCAATAGCCGTAAACGCTTCAACGTTTGTAGGTTTGCAGGTTAGCGAAATTTTAGGAGCTATAATAGCTACGCTTGGCTGTGTGCTCCCAAGCTGTATTATTATAGTTATACTTGCAAAGATATACCAAAAGAACCACGACCTTGCTCTTTTCCAAGAGATATTGGCAGGCCTGCGTCCGGCGGTGATAGGTATGATAGCTTCCGCCGCCGTTGGGTTGATGTTATTTGCCATTTTTAAAGACGGCATGGCGAATTTTGCCACCCAAAACATAAACTTCTTTGGCCTTGCGATATTTGTATTGGCAATTATAATGCTTAGGAAATTTAAATTCAGCCCCATTAAAACTATGATGATAAGCGGCGTAATAGGCGTAGTGGTCTATGGAATTGCGGGGCTGTAAACCGTTAGTACATCAACTTATTTGTCCGTCTAATATAGTTAAAGTGCGATCGCACAGGCTGGCGACAAAATCTTCGTGTGTTACTATAATAATCGTCTTTCCTTCGGCGTGAAGCTGTGAAAAAATATCCATTACCGTCATGGCGTTTTTGCGGTCTAAAGAGCCTGTGGGTTCGTCCGCCAATATAATATCAGGTTGGTTAACAAGCGCACGCGCTATGGCAACACGCTGCTTTTCACCGCCCGAGAGCTTGCCCGCCTTTTGCTTGGCAAGCTTTAAAATGCCTAATTTATCCAATTGCTCTTGAGCTTTAAAGTCGATATGGGAAAGCTTTGTTTTTGAGAAAAGCAACGGTGCGCCCACGTTTTTTAAAACGCTGTCTTCTTCTATAAGGGCAAAGTGTTGCATAACGAATCCTATTTTGCTGTTACGCAATAAGGCGAGTTTTTTGGAAGACAGGTTTGATACATTTTCTCCTTCAAGCATGTACTCGCCTTCACTTGCCTTGTCAAGACAGCCTATAATATGTAAAAGTGTCGATTTGCCTGCGCCGGAAGAACCTTTTATTGCGAGCATTTCACCTTTGGCGACCGTTAAATCTATCCCTTTAAGCACTTCGATTGACTTACCGTTTATGGTGTTTCTGAATGATTTTTTTATTCCAGTCATTTCAATAAGCATATTAAGCTCCTTAGTCGTATGTTTTTAAATTTTTTAAAGAAGCGGATATGTCCGTACGCGCGCCTTTTATTACAGAATAAGCACTTACTGCAAAAAGTATTAATATAGAATATGAAACAGCAATAATATAAAACAGACGGACGCGGGTTTCGCTCAGCCATTCAAGCATAAGCCAGCCTTGTCTTCCTGCAAAAAATGTAAGGAATATTACTAAAATTGCTATTACAAAAATGCGTATCAATTCTACAACGGCACCTTTTTTGGGGTTCATTCCGAGCATAAAATAGACCGTAAATAGCTTTTTATTATAAACCGTTTGCATAATGCTTCCGCTTAATATGCTCGTCACGGCAAGCAGAAAAAATACCGCAAAAAACGCTATGCCGTTGTTAATCATCAAAGAGGACTGACTTAGGAAGTTTACGACAAGCGTGTTCATATCTGTAATTTCGCCATACATACCATAATTTTTCTTAAATGTAATTATTTCTTCCTGTGTGGCAGAAGGCTTTATAAAAACAAACATATTTTCCGGTAGCGGCAAATCGCTCGGCGGTTCCAAAGCCGACATGTCGCCATAATCGACCTCGCGCAATATTATTACAGGGCGTTGATCTATTATGGAGCTTACGGCAAACTGCCCGCTGCTTGCCCCGCCCGACGGGTAAAGATATTGCGTAGGCGAAGCAAGTATACCTGTCACATATATTTTTGTGTCGCCTTTATCGGGTAAATAAATGCTCCGTGTTTCACCGACCGAGGCACCAAATTCCGATGATATTACGGCGGGCAAAATGCCCATATCAGTCTTTTTAAAAGAAGAAAACCAGGCTCCCTTTTTTAAAGAGGGCTTATAGTGTGCGATTATGTTTTGCGGATACACAACAAGGTTACAGTCAACGCCATTAAATGAAGCACCCCCCATATATACACGGTCGGCTGATTCTACTATGGGAGAACGGTTTATTTTTTCTTTAACTTCTTCTTTGTCGCAATAGCTGAATGTGCTAAAAATAAACACATTGTCCTTTGGAAGTTCATTCATGGCTTTTGAATTATCGATATAGTCTGTTATAAACACAAACGTCTGTGCGAGCATAAAAACGGATAAAAGTATTTCTAAAGCCAATATGGCATTTGAGAATTTCCTTTTCCACAAAAGCGTGAGAGCAATGTAAAGTGTTTTCATGATATTGCATTACCCTTTCTTCTCTTGTCGAAAACAGAAACCGCCGCTTTAATATTTACTGTAATGAGTAGGAAAATGAGAGAAGATATGTAAATTAAAAAATATGTTTTTACGGGGAGCATATTTACCAAGCCTTCAGGTACATTGCTTGTTAAAAACCACGATATAAAAACAGCCGCTATATAAGCAAAAGACACAATATATATTGTATTCATAGCTAAAAGAAAAATAATTTGTTTCTTTTGCGCACCGCAAAGAATATAAACTCTGTACCTTTTAAATTCCGCACTTACCCAATACACAATTATATTTATAATGCTTATAAGCGCAAAAACAAGTATTAGCGCAAACCTTGCGCTGGTCGCCATATATATGCGCTTTGCACTTTGGTTTTCGATATTAGGAAACGAAACGTAAGACACATCTAAATAAGCGGATACTGTATTTTTAAGCTCCGCAATCTGCAAAGGGCTTAAGCTCTTTGCAAACTCTATACGCAAATACATGGCGGGGATATTTAAATTTAAATAGGTTTTAAGTGGCATAGCGACCGCCGTGGGTATCACCTCTGTTTGATAGCCTGAATTTTCAAGCGGATAATCGGACAAGCCTTCGTAATTGCCTGTGGCTTCAAAATGATTGCCATAAATTGTAATCCCTTTGTCCCACAGGGTCCCTGTAATATTTTTGGGCAGGCTCCTTAGATATGCCATGCTTAACAAAGCCACATTATCCCCTGAAGACATTTCTTCGTCCGTAAAAAAGCGGCCGTACGGTGTGTAATAAACATCGCTTTTATAAGAGCGATTCCAATATATTCCGGAATATTCGAAGTTTGACAGGCTTACAACGCCAAGCGGCGGAAGGGAAGGGTTTTCCTCAACTTGCTTGAGTATTTCATATAAAGCATCGCTTTTTTGGGAAGAAACAAAAAATAATTGCGTTTCGGCTTTTCTGTTTACGGCTTCCAAATATCGGGTGTATGCCATTTCCTGAATATATAAAAAGCTTACAAACGCAAATATAAGACACAAGAAGCATATTGCAAAAAAAGCTTTATTATTCTTGCACAAACTTGCGAACCGTTCAAGCGAATGGCGAAGCATTATGTGGTTCCTCCTTCGCATACTATTATTGCATTGCCGTTTCACAATGCAATAATAGTATACGCCGATAAAGCAACAGTAGCAAACGCAGTAAAGAGTTGGCGTTTGCGAAAAAAATACCTATAAAACTGAAAAAAGCTTTGAAATATAAGAGTTTGTTGTTTTTTTGCGCTTTAAGCCGCATCTTGCGGCTAAAAACAATGATATGAAATTGTAGCTAAATTACTGTAAAATAATCGTAAAATATAAGTAAAACCCCCGACACCTTGGTATCGGGGGCTCTTTATATCAGCTACACTTATGTGTTGCTTTTATATTAGTACATTCCGCCTGCGGGGGCTGCGGGAACTGCGGGTTCTGGCTCAGGTATGTCTGTTACAAGGCTTTCTGTGGTGAGAACCATGGCGCCTATGCTTGCTGCGTTTTGAAGTGCAGAGCGGCTTACCTTGGTCGGGTCTATGATGCCCTGTTCCATCATGTCTACAAATTCGCCCTTGGAGATGTCGTAGCCGTAGCCTGCTTTGTGTGCACGGCGGATGCTGTCTATAATTACGCTGCCTTCTATGCCGCCGTTGGTGGATATCTGGCGAATGGGTTCTTCAACCGCGCGCAACACTATCTGAACGCCTGTCTTAACATCGCCGGTGGTCTTTGTGAGCAGGTCGCGAACCTTGTCGGAAGCGTTTAATAGTGCCACACCGCCGCCGGGGACTATGCCTTCTTCAACAGCTGCGCGTGTTGCTGCCAAAGCGTCTTCGATACGCATTTTGCGCTCTTTCATCTCGACTTCGGTGGCTGCGCCTACGTTTATAACCGCTACGCCGCCTGCGAGCTTGGCAAGCCTTTCTTGGAGCTTTTCGCGGTCGTAATCGCTGGTGGTTTCTTCTATCTGGGTGCGAATCTGGTTTACTCTGGCTTCGATGTTTTCCTTTTCGCCGGCACCGTCGATAATGGTGGTGTTTTCTTTGTCTATCTTAACGCTCTTGGCTTGGCCGAGCTGGCTGAGTTCTGTTTCCTTAAGGTCAAGGCCAAGCTCTTCGCTTATAACTTCGCCGCCGGTAAGTACAGCTATATCCTGCAGCATTTCTTTGCGCCTGTCGCCAAAGCCGGGGGCCTTAACTGCAACGCAGGTAAATGTGCCACGGAGCTTGTTTACAACAAGTGTTGCAAGGGCTTCGCCTTCTACGTCCTCTGCGATAATAAGGAGTTTCTTGCCCTGCTGTACAACTTTTTCAAGCAAGGGGAGAATTTCTTGTATATTGCTTATCTTTTTGTCGGTAATTAAGATGTAGGGGTCATCAAGGCTGGCTTCCATTTTGTCGGTATCGGTTACCATGTAGCTGCTTACGTAGCCACGGTCAAACTGCATACCTTCTACTGTGGTAAGGTCGGTCTTTAAGGTCTTGCTTTCTTCAACGGTGATAACGCCGTCCTTGCCTACTACTTCCATAGCGTCTGAAATAAGGTGGCCTATTTCTTCTTCGCCTGCGGAAATGGATGCAACCTGTGCGATAGAAGTCTTGGACTTGATGGGCTGGGACATATCTTTAAGGGCTTTAACGGCGGTCTCTGTCGCCATCTCTATACCCTGTTTTAAGCCCATGGGGTTAGCGCCGGCTGCTAAGTTCTTAAGGCCTTCGCGTACTATTGCCTGTGCTAAAAGGGTTGCTGTGGTGGTGCCGTCGCCGGCTACGTCGTTTGTTTTGGTTGCAACTTCTTTTATAAGCTGTGCGCCCATGTTTTCAAAGGGGTCTTCAAGCTCTATTTCTTTGGCGATGGTAACGCCGTCGTTTGTTATTGTGGGTGCGCCGTACTTCTTGTCAAGCACAACGTTG
Organism: Eubacteriales bacterium; assembly: GCA_030532025.1. Taxonomy (GTDB): domain Bacteria; phylum Bacillota; class Clostridia; order Christensenellales; family Aristaeellaceae; genus DTU024. Next base: position 1,665 of record JAUNLY010000047.1, on the reverse strand, counting down.
CGGCCCTTTGGCCCTAATGTTATTTTGACGGTATTCGCCAGCTGGTTAATGCCGCTTTCGAGCGCGCGGCGTGCGTCCTCGCCGAATTTTAATTGCTTTGCCATAATTATATTCTCTCCTTAATAATTTATTCTACAACAGCCAAAATGTCGCTCTGGCGTACTATTATGTATTCTTCGTCGTGAAGCTTTACTTCGGTTCCTGCGTACTTGGAATAGATGACTTTCTGGCCGACTTCAACGTTCATGGTGATTTCTTTGCCGTCTACATTGCCGCCGGGGCCTACCGCTAAAACTTCCGCTACTTGGGGCTTTTCTTTGGCGGCGCCTGTTAATATAATACCGCTTTTGGTGGTCTCTTCCACTTCGGCGTTTTTGATGACGACTCTGTCGCCTAAGGGTTTGATGGTCATATTATACCTCCTGATAATCTTCCTTTTGTTAGCACTCTGCGTTTGCGAGTGCTAAGATACAATGCGTACTATAGACTATTTCTCGTAAAAAAGCAAGCATTAAATTTGCGTTTATAGGCGTATAAAGGCGCAAAATCTGCTTTTTTCTCAAAAATGCTCTTATATACTCCGTTTTCTAAAAACTTATGTATTAACAATGCGTTTGGGATATGTTTGTTTATACTAATCCAAATCGTTAATGCAAAAAAACAAGTTTATCGAAGCATTAAGGTGCGGGATTGGTATTATCCCAATAAAAAACAGGCTGTCGCTGAGAAGACAGCCTGTTTTTGACGGTTTATCGTCTTTAGGGGTTCTACTTGGAGAAATTACTTCTCCTTACGGAAGCAGAGGAACCAATCCAAGCAGTACTTGTCGTCGCTCTGGTTCTGTATTGCGTCTTTGGCGGCTCCGCAGGTGCCGGGGGCGGGCATTATTACATCGTCACCCGGTCTCCAGTCGGCGGGGGTTGCAATTGTTTCCTTGTCTGCTTTCTGCAGCGCCACTACGATACGCTTGATTTCGTCAAAGTTCCTGCCTGTGGACGCGGGGTAGTAGAGTATTGTGCGTACTACGCCCTTGTCATCTATAATGAAAACCGCACGCACGGCGCTCGTTGTGGAGCCTGTTGAGGGGTGTATCATGCCGTACTTGTGGGAAACTTCCATGCTTACGTCGTCTATAAGCGGGAACTTAACTTCGGGTTTTTTGATGTTCTTCCATTCCAGTTCCTGTATGCGGCGAAGCCATGCGATATGGGAATGTATGGAGTCTACCGAGAGGCCTATAAGCTGTACGTTTAATGCGTCAAACTCTTCCTGCATGGAAGCGAATGTCATAAACTCTGTCGTACATACGGGGGTAAAGTCTGCCGGGTGGGAGAAGAGTATTACCCATTTGCCTTTGAAGTCTTCGGGGAAATTTATAGGTCCTTGCGTGGTATTTGCTTTAAATGCTGGTGCTTTATCGCCAATGAGTGGCAGTGTATTAACAGGTTGTGTGTTATTAATGTTTTCCATGAAAATCCTCCTTAAAAATGATTGCTGGGAATTATCCCGTTGATATGGTATACCCCCTGTTTGTATAGGCTAAACACATCAAACTAAAAAAGTAAAACTTTTAGTGTTGTTTATACCAATTTTACCTGTAACGCCTTAATAGGTCTGTCTTTTTAGGGTTTCTTGCTCGTTCGTTTTATGAAAAAAGAAAAAATC
>JAUNLY010000046.1 GCA_030532025.1 Eubacteriales bacterium | reverse complement strand
TTTTGCTTTAATTAATTCAGTCAGCCTAACTTGGGCTAAACCTTTTCCATTGGGGTTTTCAATAATAAAACCCCTACGCAATTCTCCACATTGACGTTTTAAATCAATATGAGTGTCCAGTTATATGTCTATTTTAGATAAACAGAAGTTAAGCGCATCACAGGATACCAAGCGATATAATACACCATTTTTTACTCCATTAAAGGCGCTATACTTTGCGGCTCCGTGTAGATGTCCGTATACCACAGCGGATACATTGAACTTTTCAAAAAGTTCCGTAAAAGGGCTATCGTTCCCTTCTAAATCAAGTGGAGGGTAATGCATCATCGCCACCACTTTTTCTTTTTTTTGAATGTCCTTTGCATTTTCTAGGGAGAGCATGAGCCGCTTTATCTCCCTTTCGTATATCTTTTTATCCGAAGGAGATTCTTCCCCCTCTGTGTTCGCCCAGCCACGGGTACCGCATATTATTGTATCGTTTATTTTTATGGCATCGTTTTGTACTGCAAACATTTTTGTAGGTAGCGCTTCCCTAAGCCTTGATATGGATGACCACCAATAATCGTGATTCCCACGCAAAAGCACTTTGTTGCCCGGCAACTCCCCTATTGATAGAATGTCTGGCATAGCTTCGTCAAGCGTCATAGCCCAGCTTATGTCCCCAGGCAAAAGAACAATATCGTTTTCTGATACCTTTGAATACCAGTCACTCTTTATTTTATCAAAATGCCCTTCCCAGTTAAGCCCAAAAAGATCCATGGTCTTTTGTTTGCTACCGGGGAGGTGCAGGTCGGATATAGCAAATATTTTATTGTTATCCGCTTGTGGCACTATAGATCCTCTATGTCCTCTTCATCATCTTCGTGTTCATCGTCCGCCATTTCGTCCAAAGACATCATATCGTCCAATTCGTCAAGCTCTTCAAAATCGTCTAAGTCTTCTATGTCTTCCAAGTCCTCGCTGTCCACATCTTCGGCGTCTTCATCGTCTGTGTCTTCATCGTCAGCGCGAAGGTCTTCGTCGCCTGAAACGCCGCCTTTTGCGTGTCCGCTCATCTCTCTTTGGCAGAAAAGACATACGTCTTTACCCGGAAGAGCCGGAGACTCCCCGCATATGGAGCAAAGCTCCACTTCGTCTTCAGATGCATCTCCAAACAATTCGCTTTGGCACACATCACAGTATTTATCTGTATCTTTCATGTAATTCAGCTCACATCTTGGGCATTTAACAAAACTCATTTCATTTCCTCCAGTTTTCCCATCGCCATAGGGCGCACGGATTATACTATGCAAAATCTATTTCTGCAATAGTAAAATTATTCCTTCGATGTGTTTACGAAAATTTTCTTCCTTTTATTTCTGCGTTTGCGAGGTATAGAGTTCGCTAAGTCTACATTTATGCTTATATTCGGCATAGATACGCTCCTGTTTTTGGTTACATTTAAAACAAGCGAAACACCAATAACATTTGTTAAGAGGTTAGAGCCGCCGTAGCTTAAAAACGGCAATGGTATACCAGTTATAGGCATAATGCCTATGGTCATAGCTATATTTTGAAACACATGGAAAAACATCATCGCCATAACACCTATTATTATAAGCCGGCCAAATTTATCTATGGTATAGCGAGCCAGATACAGCATTCTAAACGTCATTATAAAGTATATAAGTATAATAACGCTGCTGCCTACAAAGCCAACTGCTTCGCCAATAGTCGCAAAAACAAAGTCCGTCCAGTCTTCCGGTACAAAGTTTAGATGGCTGTGTGAACCTGTAATAAAAAGACCTATGCCGTTCATTCCTCCGGAGCCAATAGCTTCTTGTGAGTTTAGTATCTGATAGCCTGCATCGTTATAGTACTTTTGCGGGTCTAAGAACGAAAGTATTCTAAGCAGCCTGTAGCTACCGGATCCACTTATAACACCATACCCGAATATTATAGCTACGCCAATACCTGCGAGTACCGCCATACCAAAAAGCCATTTCCAGTTTACACCGCCAAAATATATCATGGTGTAGAAAATTACAGCCATAACTATAACCGAGCCGGCTTCGCCCTGCAACAGAGTAATTCCAGCAGGCAACGCGAATATACCCATAATTCTTATGGAGTCTTTAAATGTGCTCATAGGAATGTCGCTTGAAGACAACGCCCTTGCGAGCATCAATATAAGTGCGATTTTGGCAAATTCGCTCGGCTGCAACATTCTTCCAAGAGCCAACTGAAACCAACCGCTGACGCTTCTTATGGCAGAAGAACCTAAAACCATTACAAGCATAAATATAATAATATAGTAAAAGAGCCTTACATAAGAGCGGAACTTCTCATACGGTATTGACACTATAAACCATACAGCAACAGGTGAGGCTATTGTAAATATAGCCTGCCAGCGACCGGACTGTGAGCTCATTATTTTATTTATTAAAGGTAATTCTGCGCTTATATCGGGGTTATATGTCGCAACCGACACAAACAAGACCCCTAAAAGCATCATAGAGTACATGAGCAGCAGAAGAATCCAGTCAAAAAACGGTTTGCTCCTGCTGGTACTGCCATGGCTATGCTCCAAAGCTTACATCTCCTTTCAGCGTTTCAAAAAAGCCTTTTAAGCTACCTATGTTGTCTTCAAATTTAAGCGGTATATCAACACCCTGTATTCTTGAAGCAAGCCTGTCAAAGGCAAGCAAAACTCCTTTATCCCCGCTTTCTAAAACCGGTTTCCCTTCAACCATAGTTTTGTGAAGTTTCTCGCTCAAAGGTATTGCGCCCAAGAGCTTCATATCAAGAGACATGGCAATTTGCGAAGGCTTTTGCTTTCCTTGAGCCTTGTTTAACACAAGATATGGCTGTTGGCTTTTAAGCGAGAACAATATGTCAGCTGTTTTTTCCGTATCTCTAATACATATAGGGTCGGGCGTTGCCACAAGTATGCTCTCATCCGATAAGTCAATAAAGTTTTTTAAACCGCGCCCTATACCTGCGGGACAGTCTATTATAACTATATCAAAGTATTTTTTAATCGTTGAAAACATCTTTTTTAATTCGCTTTTGCCAAAATCTGACGGTTTGGCGTTCTGCCCTCCAACGAGCAGGTATAAATTTGGATACAGGTTATGGGAAACCATGGCGTCTTCCAATGTACAACGCTTTAAAATACAGTCATCCAATTCGTATAGCACTTTGTTTTGAAGCCCTAAAATTAAATCTAAGTTACGCAGCCCCACATCGGCGTCTACTATCAATGTTCTTAAAGCTTTTTTAGCAAAATAAACCGCAAGGCTTGCTGCAACGGTCGATTTACCGACGCCGCCTTTTCCGGAAGCTATCATCCAAATTTTTCCCATATTTCCTCCTTTAGGGCATTAACTCGTTGCCGGGAACGACTTGTATGTCGCTCGCCTGTTTTGTACGGTTATCCATCCACCAGGTTATAAAGTCCTTTGCTGCAAGGACAGACTCGCCACCAGAAAAGCCGTTTGGTATAAGGGTAACAACCGCAATCTCCGCAGGCGTTTCAAAAGGCGTGATGGCTATAAACCAGCCGTTATTTTCAACGTCCAATTGAACGCCGCCGATTGTAATCTGCGAAGTACCGGTTTTAGCCCATAGGTTATCCACGTATTTCCAACCGGAGGAGAAGTATCGACCTGCGGTACCGCCTTGATCGGCGTCAACAACGCCTTTCATACCTTCACGAATATACGGCAAAAACTGATCGGCATCTTTAAGTTCTCCAAAAAGGGTTGGTTCGTATTTGTTTAAAATTTCACCCTCAGGAGATACTACGGAATCTATTATTGACAGGTTATACACCTTACCTCCGTTGGCTATAGCAAGCGCGTACCTTGCAACAGCCGCAGGTGTAAGCAGCGTTATGGACTGCCCTATACCCATCTGCACTTCCATAGAGCCACCCCACTTAATATCGTTAAGATATACCCAAATATCCTGCATGATTACGCGTTGATAAACCATGTCACGTGTCATATTAAGTTCTGACATGAGTATAGGCCTTGCAGCTGCAACCCAGCCGTCTGAGTGTGTATTTACGGCCATATCCATAAGTTTTTTAATGCAAGAATCAAGCCTTTCTTCTTGGTAAGATATACCGTAGCTTGCACCTATGTTTTTCAAGTGCTTCTTAAGAGAAGCTGCAACCAGTATAGGTACCGAGGTTTCCTGCTCCTGCAAAGAAACATTCTGGTCGTACAGAGATGTTTGGTTTCCTACTATACTTCTTAACTCGTTAGGTAGCTGCAAACCGGTTTTTGTAGTAAGACCCATCTGAGCGGCGTATTTATACAGGCGGTTTGTTCCCGTGTCTCCGTAGAGCCTGCCCGCTAATTCATAGAAGAAATAGTTACAAGAGTTTTTTATACCCTGAATAATTGTTTGGTTAGCGTGTTTCCAGCGAGCATTTTTGTTAATCCAGCACACGGGAGCATCGGCCTCGTTATTTGTAAAGCGTTTATAAGGCCCTTCATCGCTTATGGTTTCATTTACCGTAAGCTCTCCCGATGTAAGAGCTGCAAAGGCAGTTACCATCTTAAATATGGAACCGGGCTCCGCACGTTCCTGTATGCACAGGTTACGCATCATTTTTCTTTCGTCCATTAGGTAAGGGATCGCCGCCTGTCCGCCTGCAGTAAGGGCGTTAGAGTCGTAATTGGGATACTGTGCCATAGCGAGCACACGGCCTGTATTTACGTCCACAACCATCATGGCACCTTTTTCCGCCAAACGCATGGGATACTTATCAAAGTCCCTCGTTTCAAGGCGGTCGCGGTATTTTTCAAGCCAATCCATGTTGACTAGCTTTTTTTCCTGCACTCCCCTTGTGTGCGCGACGTTGCTTGCTATAGCCTGCTCTGCAATCTGCTGGTATGCGGCGTTCAATGTAAGCTTTACATTGTTGCCGTTCTGTGGGGGCGTATAGCTAATCTGCCTAGTGAGTTTTCCACTTCTGTCCACTTCCATTAGACGGCTGCCCTGTCGGCTTGTTATGTTTGGCGTAAGCCAGTTTTCCATGCTTTTTTCTATGCCCTCTTTGCCTATCGTATCGTTTAGGGCATAGCCTAAGGGTTTAAGCTGTTCATAATAATTATCTGCATCGCTTATTTTGCCCACATAACCTACAACCTGCGAAGCCATGTTGTTCCTTGGGTATATCCTTTTTTCTCCTACGGCTATGTCTATGCCGGGCAGCATCATTTTTCGACCCGTTATTTCGCTTACAGCAGCAAAAGGAATATCTTCTGCTATAACTATGGGAATAGAGTTAAAAAGGTTCATCTGCATATCGGAATATATAGCCAAAACTTTAAGCGTAGTTTCTTCGTCTATACCACGGCTTCTTATGTCGTAAAGGTCTACTAGATGGTTATAGCATTTTTCTGCAGTGTTAAATTTTTCGCTTTCTGCAGATATAAAATGGTTAGCGTGCCACTGCTGAGAGCGTATTTCCCAAGCACGTTCGGAGATACCTTTGCCAAAGTTAAACACCCATTCTTGGGTTTTGGGGTCTCTTTCGATAACAAACTTGTTTTTTATCTCTCCCCCGTACTCTTCTACAATCTTTATTGTTTCTAAAATAGAAGTAGTAAAAGCTTTATAATCTTTCTCGCTGTTTTGGGTCATGTTACGCTGAAAGGTTACGTTAAAAACATCCTCGCTCATAGCAAGAACAACAGAATCAATATCTGTTATCATTCCGCGCTTGCCGGTTATGCGAAGCGTTTTAGCACTTTTATTTCCAGCGTCCTGCTGATATTTGTCTGCATTTTCTATCTGTAAATTGTATAAACCGCCAATCAATACAGAAAAGCTTATAATTACAAACATGGCGAACGCCACAAATCTTAAGCTTGTTTTTTTATCAATCTGCATTATTTGCGTCCTCCTTTTTCAAAGCCTGTTCGGTATTTGCTTTATCGGCATCCGTTTGTAAAGATTGTTCTTTATTTTCTTCGTGTTCATCAGCTGCTTTGACATTATTTTCGGATTCTGTGTTTTCTTTCTGTTCGGTATTTTCTTTAGTTTCTGCGTTTTCTTCGGGATCAGTATGGTTGTCACCCGTATCTTGTTGTTCATCTGCCGATTCTTCAGCTACATTATTAGAATTATTGGATAATTCGATTTTTTCAACGCCGGATTCTCGTCTCATTTCAAAACCCACCAAGGCATCCGCTTCCGGCATTTCGGGTATCACTGCTATTTGTTGTAATGCTTCTGCACTAAGGCTTTCTTCGTACTGTTCGTAATCGTCCCCTACTTCTTTAACTTCTTTTTTAGGGTACATACCAATAAAATATCTTACCGGAAACATGGTTACAGTAAGAGCTCCGGTATACAGGGTTGCCAATATAACGTTTGATATGTGGTGCCACGTTAGATAAACACCGTTTAGCGCTACGATAATAATCATAACTATCTCATACGCAGCCTGCAGCGACATGGCATTTAAAAATATTCTTATATGTGGGTTAATATCATCTGCGCTGGAACGCCTAAAAAGGCGCATAATCTTGTGCTTGCCTTTTGCTTTAATCTCTTTATTTTGTTCAGCACTTTTTAACTGAATGCGCCGCATTTCGCGTTTAATTTCGCTCATGTCTGAAAACAGCTGTGCAAATATCAAGGCCAAAGTAGGATAAATAATAATGTAAAAGGACGGCATATTCCTTTCCATAGATTCCATTATTATGCCTATTATAGCAGAACTTACAAAGGCATATTTCTTTCCAAGGGATACCGTAAAAATAGCAATGAGCACCAAATTTAAATTGCCTATTACTCCCCCCACTCTAAAATACGGCATAACGCTCGTCTGCAGAAGATAAAAAAGCAGTAATAGAAAAAGCAGTTTTAAAGGGCGCAATAAATTTAAATGGAAAAAGCTTTTTTTTCGTGCGTATGCTTTTGGCATCAATCCGCCTCCACAGTCATCTGCTCCACGGAGAATGTAGCCGTCGGCGTGGGTGTAGGTTCTGGCGTTTCGGTGGGCTCTGGCGTTTCGGTTGAATTATCGGCTATATAGTCGTTATATATTACTTCTTCTGTATTTTGGGGGCCTTTTGACGGTACAGGTGTCTGTTTTTCCTCCGGCAAAGGTGTTTCCGAAACCTCCGGACTGGGTGTAGGTGTTAGCGCTGTTTGTTGACCTATAAATGTAGGCAGCGGGAATTTTGTGGGCAGAGGTACAAATGTAGACTTGGACTCCAAACCACGGTTATCCGCAGCTTCCGCCATTGTAGGCTTATACCTATACACGATTACATATTCTATATGGTCAAAGTCCGCTATGGGGTCTACAACAACATATTGTTTATTAGCATCAAGACCCCTTGTGCTTTCCCTTACATGGCCTATAGGTATACCCTTTGGGAATTCCATGCCGACGCCCGACGTAACTACCCTATCGCCCGGGCGAGGCAGCGTTGTGTAGGATAAATAATACATACGGCATTCGTATTTGCCGTTGATTGACAATGTGCCCTGCAAAGCACCTTGATCTCGGCTGGATTCTATTAAGGCAGAAATGCTGGAATCTGCGTCAACTATACATTTTACAGAACAACTGTCCGGCTTTACATCGTAAGTGTAGCCTATCAAAGCGCCCGGAACTGCTACAGCCATATAGTTTTCTACGCCATGCTTTGTACCTACGTCTATGCCTAAATTATAGCTGTAGTTGTCTGAATTGCGTGATATAACTTTTGCCTTTATTCCATCAAGCTTAGGGTTGCGAACTATTTCGTCGTTTAGATCAGCAAACTGTGAAAGTTGGTATTCCAGCGCTTCAACACGCATAGCCCTGTCGGTCAATATATCAACCTGCTCTAAAAGTTTATTATACTCTTCTTCAAGCGTGCTACGGTACTTAAGCTTGCGTAAATACTCTGCAACAACGTCCGTAGCGCCGGAGAAGGACTTTTGCACAGGAGTTATTATTCTTGAAACAAAGCGTCTTGGCACATCAAAAAGCTTAACTTCGGGGAAGAACTGCGAAGCAATCATAACTACAATAGTTATTACAAGTATGGCTATTACTGCCAAACCGGCAATTTTGCGTATGCTCTGCCCACGCTCAAGGCGTTTGCGCTCACGCTTGTTTTTTTTTCGACGGTTTTTATCCTTTGCCATTTTTTATGCTTCCTCGCTTTGCAGCATGTTGGAGGTGCCCATATGAGCCAACAGCTCCGGATTTTCCGCAAGATGACCCAAACCCATGGCTGCACATACAGATGGGTTTTTGGCAATTGTAACCGGTAGTTCAAGCTGTTTTGCTATAAAGTTTTCCATACCGTAAAGCTGGGAGGCTCCTCCCATAAGGAAAATACCTTTCTTTAACACGTCCGCTGAAAGCTCCGGCGGTGCCTTTTCAAGCACGTTTATTATGGTTTGCACTATCATATTGCAAGGTTCTTTTAGGGCTTCATATATTTTTGAAGAAGATATTTCTGCGGTCTGTGGGAGGCTTGTTACAAGGTCTCTCCCTCTTATCATGACCTTCCTGTCTTCCTTTACAGGCAGAGCGGAACCCCAGTCTATTTTAAGGTCCTCCGCCATTCTGTCGCCTATAAGCATTTTATAATCGTCTTTTATAAATTCCATTATGGCTTCGTCCATTTTAATGCCACCCATTTTAATGGAGCGAGAAGCCACCATGCCACCGGTTGATATTAGGGCTACTTCTGTAGTTCCCCCGCCTATGTCAACAACCATGCTGCCCTCCGGTTGAAACACCGGAAGCCCCGATCCTAAAGCCGACGCAAACGGTTTTTCTATAAGGTGAACGGCATTTTTACGTGCGCCTGCGCTTATAGCAGCCTCACGCACGACACGCCTTTCAACAGGGGATACGTGACACGGTATTGTGATAAAAACCTGCGGTTTTATAATGTGCGAAGCTCCTATGGCTTTTCTTATGAAATACCTTAAAATTGTTTCCGTCATACGGTATTCTTTGACGGTGCCGTCCTGCAATGGGCGTATTGCTAAGTCTCCTCCGGTGGTTCTGCCAAGTAGTGCGCGCGCATCTGATCCAATCGCTTTTAAAGTGCGCCTTGGCCCCGAAGAAACAATCAGCAATGTAGGTTCATTTATTAATATCGCTTTTTTGCTCACATAGACTAAGGTATTAGAAGTTCCTAAGTCAATCCCCAATGAAGGAGCTATTATCGCCATATATTACAATCCATCCCGGTAAATATTTTAATAGTAATTAATATCTTTAAGCATATCTCGCACCATGCTTGTAGGAAGCCCTATTACATTTGCGTAGTTGCCTTGTATTTCTGTTACAAAAGCTCCTGCTATGCCTTGCATGGCATAGCTCCCCGCTTTGTCCATGGGTTCACCAGTTAAAACATAGGCCTCTATTTCTTCTTGGCTGATTTCTGCCATATGCACGCGTGTGGTGCAGAGTTTTATATCTTTTTCTCCCGTTTGGGAAATCAAGCAAACGCCCGTATATACGGCATGCCACCTGCCGGAAAGACGGCTTAACATGCTTTTTGCATCTTCGGCATCTTTTGGTTTGCCAAGTATTTGCCCGTCTATAGCAACAACAGTATCAGCAGACAGTATAATTCTGTTTGGAGATTTATCGTGAACTGCTTTTGCTTTAATCCAAGCATTTTGCATTACAGTGTCTTCCGGTGAAGTGAGTTTTACTTCTTCAACGTGCGCTTCTTCTATTTTAAAAGGAACTCCCATATTTTCTAAAAGGCGATGCCGCCTTTCAGAAGCAGAGGCCAAAATAATCTCCTGCATGAAACACCTCCCCATGCATGAATAGTATAACACAAATTTTACAAATAGCGAAAAAATTGTGTTGTTTATTTCTATCTTATTAACTTAATACGCAATTCCGTATACTCTGCAAGCGTTTTCAAACGTAGACTCCGCCACAAACTGCACAGTCGTTTCACGTATTTCAGCAAGAAATTCACAAACATGGCGTACATTTGCCGGCTCATTCCGCTGCCCTCTTTTAGGTACAGGGGTTAAATAAGGGCTATCCGTTTCGATTAAAAGCCTGTCCGAAGGGATATACTTCGCCGCCGCCTGAAGATTTTTTGCGTTTTTAAACGTTAAAGATCCCGCGAAAGAAATGTAAAAACCCAGGTCAAGGTATGTCTTGGCACTTTCTTTGCTGCCGGAATAGCAGTGTAAAATCCCCCCTGATAAACGCTGTTTCCTATCAGTCAACATTTCTATAGCTGCACCATGGGCGTCCCTTACATGGAGTATTGTGGGTTTATTAAGCCTATAAGCAAGCTCCATTTGTTCTTCAAAGACTTTTTTTTGGATATCTCTTGGAGAATTGTCATAATAGAAATCCAAGCCTATTTCGCCTATCGCAACACAGCGTTCAAACGCAGCAAGTTTTTCGAGGCGTTCTAAATAGCCCTCTTCCACTGTTTCAGCTTCGTGCGGGTGTACGCCGCAGGCTGAAAACACAAATGGATATTCGCGGCTAAGATTCTGTATAGCTTCTGATGATGCTATATCGCTACCGGCACAGGTACAGTATTTTACACCGGCTTCCTGCATATTTTGAATAACCTGTTGCCTGTCGACATCGAACTTTGCATCTTCAAGATGGCAATGGCTGTCAAATAACTGCATCAGCTTATTGAAGAGCCGTCCGGCACATCGCCTAATACCGTTAAAACAGAGAGTTGGCTGTCATCTTCCTCTGCTGCGGATAATATCATGCCTTCGGACATTATTCCTCTTATTTTTCTAGGCGCCAAGTTAGCTATAATTACAAGTTTTTTGCCTATAAGCTCTTCCGGCTTATAGTGTTCTGCAATACCGGATACAATGGTGCGTGTTTCACCACCTAAGGAAAGCGTAAATTGCAGCAATTTATCGCTCTTAGGTACTTTTTTGCAGTCTAAGACGCTTGCGACCTTTAAATCAAGCTTGTCAAAATCGTCTATAGTAACTATAGGCTTTTGAACCACTTTGGGTTCTTCAACCGGTTTTTCCACAGGGTAGAGTTTTTCGCTTTCTTTTGCAAGGGCTTCAAGCTCTTTTTCAACTTCAAGACGAGGGAAAAGGGCCGCTTTTTTGTATACGCGGCTTCCCGCCTTAAGCCCACCGAAATTTTCAAGAGAATCCCACACCCACAATGAAGCATCTTCTGCACCTATTTGCTCAAATATCTTTTTGGGGGTATTAGGCATAAAGGGCTGAAGCAACACCGCAACAAAACGCAGGCCTTCCGCAAGTACATACAGCACAGTACCCAGACGTTCTTTTTTGTCGGGATCTTTGCCAAGTATCCAAGGCTGGGTTATATCTATATAGCGGTTCAATTCCCCTATTACACGCCAAATTTCCGCCAAAACCTGTGAGAACTGTAGCTTATCCATCTCCTGCTCTGTTTTTTTAGGAAGAGCAAGTATTTGATTAATTAAAGCCTTATCTTCTTCAAGGTATCCGGAAGCAGGCGGTAAAATGCCATCGAAATATTTTTCTATCATAGCGCAGCTACGGCTTAGCAAGTTGCCTAAATCGTTAGCTAAATCGGAGTTAATGCGGTTAAGCAGAGACTCGTTTGTGTAGTTGCCGTCCGCGCCGAAGGGCATTTCACGCATTAAATAATAACGTAAAGCATCTGAGCCATACCTTGCCACTATAGGCTGTGGGTATGCGACATTGCCCTTTGATTTACTCATTTTGTCATTACCGAACAAAAGCCAACCATGGGCAAACACCTGCTTTGGCAACGGAAGTCCCAGAGCATGCAGAAGTATTGGCCAATATATTGTGTGGAAACGCACTATTTCTTTACCGACAAGCTGTACGTCCGCCGGCCAGAAGGTCTGCATAAGTTCATCATGGTCTGTACCATAGCCCAATGCCGTAAGATAGTTTGACAGAGCATCTATCCAGACGTATACCACGTGCTTATCGTCAAAATCTATAGGTATGCCCCATTTAAACGAGGTCCTGCTGACAGCCAAATCTTGAAGGCCAGGACGCAGGAAGTTGTTTAGCATTTCGTTTGCGCGGCTTTTGGGCTGTATAAAATCGGGGTTTTGTTCTATATATTCTATGAGCCAATCTTGATATTTGCTCATTTTGAAAAAATAGCTTTCTTCCTCCACTATTTCTGTATGCCTGCCACAATCAGGGCACAACCCGCCCTCAAGCAGCTGGGTTTTTGTCCAGAAAGCTTCGCACTGCGTGCAGTACTGGCCTTCGTATTTGCTTTTATATATATCGCCCTGCTCGTAGAGCCTGCGGAAAATTTTCTGAACTATTTTTATATGGCGTTCTTCTGTCGTGCGTATAAAATCGTCATACTCTATATCCATAAGCTTCCAAAGCTTTTGGGTGTCTTCGACTATGGCATCTACATATTGCTGTGGCGTTTCGTTGACTTCTTCGGCTTTTCTCTCTATTTTTTGGCCATGCTCGTCCGTACCCGTT
>JAUNLY010000045.1 GCA_030532025.1 Eubacteriales bacterium | reverse complement strand
ACGTGTCATACGCATAACAGAGCCTGCCATGGTGCCGCCCATAACTATTGCGGGAAAAATCATAATTTCAAGGTTTAATAAAGGGTTTTCCGCAAACGACACATAGTGTATGGGCGAATAATACCCAAACACAAGCGCTAAAAACAGTATTAGCAGTGTTGCGGTTGCAAAGTTTGGCACGGACACACCAAGGAGCGATATTATGCGCACAACCCTGTCTGTAAGGCTGTTGCGCTTTAGTGCAGAAAGCACGCCTAAAGGCAGTGCTATAATCCATGCGACAATGCAGGCTATAAGCGCAAGCTCTGCAGATACCTTAAAGCGCTTTATTATCTCCGGAAAAACAGGGGCACCGGTTCGGAAAGACTCCCCAAAATCCCCGCGCAAAACGCCACTTATCCAGTTGCCGTATTGCACTACAAGGGGCTTATCAATCCCCAGCTTTTTTTCCCACATAGCTCTTAGTTCCGGCGTTTCTTCTATACCCAATATGCCGGATACAACGCTTCCGGGTATAAGCTGCATTATAACAAAAATCATCACGCTTATACCAAACAACACGGGTATAAGTGTGAGAACACGCCTTAAAATATAATTTTTCATTGTATCTCCCGAAAAACACGGGCGGGGCGCACCCGCCCGTGTGAGTAAATATTATTCTTTGGTTACGTTCCGAAGTTCCAGCGGATGATCCACGGTAGGTGCATAGCCTTTAAGAGAGGAGCTTGCAAAGTAATAGCTATAAGGGCTTGCGAATGTTACGTTGGGACATTCGTCAAGTATTATGTTTATGGCTTCTTTGTAGTACTCTTCGCGTTGTGCTACATCGGTGGTGCCTGCGCCTAATTCTATAAGCTCGTCCACTCTTGCGTTTGAATATTCGGCAATGTTTGCTGTGTTGCCGCTCTTAAAGAACAAGCCTACACCGCGGTTGGGGTCTGTACCCGCGCCGTTTTGGCATACCATAAGGTCAAAATCGTGGTTCTTCCAGTCTTCTATGTACTGGGCGTTTTCCTTGTTTTGAATGTTGACCTTAATGCCTATTTCCGCTAACTGTTGCTGTATAACGGTACCGGAGTTTATTATTCCTTTCAAAAGGCCTACTGTGCAGACGGTTTCAAAGCCGTTTTCATAGCCTGCTTCTTTCATAAGCTCTTTTGCTTTTTCGATATTCTGCTGATATAGCGGATGCTCTGTTACATCAACCGCCCAGTGGCCCATTGATGCCGGAATAAAGCCGGATACTTCCGCTTCGCCGTTAAAGGCAAGGTCTATAATCTCATCGCGGTTAAGCGCTAAAGAAATCGCCTGACGCACTCTTACGTCTTTAAATTCATCTTTTTTAAGGCTAAGGCATAGCGTTACATAATCGCGCGTGCGGATTTTATAAACATCAACGTTTTTGGCGGCATTGGCAAGAACCAGCATATCGCTATCGCCAACCATAATGTCTATTTCGCCTGTCCTAAGTGCGTTCATTCTGGCAGAGCCATCGCTCAAAACATAGAACTCAAGCGTTTCCATGGCATAGCCGTCTTTGTAGTAATCTTTAAATTTGCTAAGGGTTACACGGTTGTCCGGCACCCATTCTACGAATGTGTAAGGGCCTGTGCCACCGTCTGCGCGCATAAGGTCGCCGTTTTGTTCTACGACGTCTTTATCAACTATGGCGCAATATATGGAGGACATAGATGCAAGGAAAGGCGCTGTAATCTTAGAAAGCGTGAACTTTACCGTGTAGTCGTCCAATACTTCTATTTTTTCAACATTGCCTGCATAGCTTTCGCTGCTTCCAAGGCCGCCAACGTTGGGGTCTAATATCCTTTCAAAGCTATACTTTACGTCTTCGGCTTTAAGCTCTCTTCCGGAGTGGAATTTTACACCCTGACGGATTTTAAATACATAAGTCAGCTCGTCAGGTTGTTCCCAGCTTTCCGCAAGCATAGGTATTACGTTAAGATTGTCATCTACGTCTACGAGCGTTTCGTACATTTGTTTTATTACACGGAGCGCCACGTGTTGGGTGGTTGTGTGGGGGTCAAAGCCTGTAGGCTCTGCTTCCGCACCTATTTTAAGTACGGTGTTTCCCTCTGCGAATGCGGCAATGCCTGACAATAGCATTACAGCTGCGGCCAATAAGGCCAAGAGTTTTTTCATGGTGTTTCCTCACTTTCTATAATTTATACATGTTACACATGTATATAATACCGTTTTATGTTAATTTCTAATGCTTTTAGCGTACTCAAACACAATCTCGTGTAAAGCACGCCTTACTTCGTTTGTGGGTTTTTCGTTTTTGTAAGGGTAAAAAAGCCTGTTTGTAAAAAGACAACAACCTATTTTATATTCCCTCGAAAAATAAATAGATGTGCCGGTAAAGCCTGTGTGCCCGCAGCCGAAGGGGTATTTATCGTCCGCCTGAAAGCCTAAGCAACGGGTGGATACTTGGGGCTTGGTTGCGTTTATAAAAAGCGGGTTTTGTGTGTTCAAATAAAGCTTGCAAAGATTTTCGTATGCGTTAACATTTGCAAAAACGCCGGCGTGCCCGGCAACGCCTTTAAAGAAGTAGTGGGCGTTACCGTCGTTTACCTCTCCTTTTATAGGTTCGTGGGGACGCCAATTATAAAACCTAAGCCCCATGTCTTTTACCATGTCTTCTTCGTGAAGATTCCCATAGCTTGAATAAGCTATGTTTGAATTTTTGGGCAAATAGCATATATCGCCCAGAGAAAAGGGGATTGTAAGCTCTTCTAACAGTATGGTTTCGAGCGGTTTTTGTGCAATTTTTTCGAGTATTTTACCAAGCAACATAAAATTAAGGTCGCTGTATAGCATGCCTTTTGGCTGTTCTTGCTTTAATGCGGTTTTAAGCGTGTGGTAAAAATCCACATTGCCGGTGTAAAAAGGGTACCATGCGGGCAAAAGGCTCGTATGCGTAAGAAGTTTATATATATTTATATTTGGAATACGGCTATCGTCTATATTTTTTAGCTCGGGCAAAAAATCCTGAGCAAGGCTATCGAGCTTTAGTTTGTTTTTATCAATAAAAATCAATATAAGCGTTGTGGTGCATATTTTAGTAAGCGATGCAGCGTCAAAAAGCGTGTCCGCGTTTACGTCTCCAAAGCTGTTTACAAACAGGTTTTCCTTGTTACTAAACACCGAAACAACCGCATCTTTAAAGAAGCCCTCTTTGCGGTAGGTGTTTAACATATTATTTGCTTTTTCAAAAAGCTCTAAAACTTCCATATTTTCCTGCCACGATTCTAAATTTACTAAAAGCCCAAGGCTTTTACGCTAAAAATTTTCCGTGAAAGTATGCTATCATTCCCCTTAAAGCTTGTCAAGCATACTAATGTACCGCTATTGCTTTTTATACTAATTTCACTTTTTAATATCTTGATAAACTAATTTTTTGTAATTTTTGCTTTGTCCTATACGGCTTTGCAAAAAATCCGAAGTTTATATTTTGCGTTAACGTTTTTGGACGATAGCAATCACAGCAAGTGCAAAACCACACGGGGTAAGCATGAGCTTACCCCGTGTGGTTTTTGTTTTATTATTTTCTGTATTTCGTGTCGGTTCTTTTTGCAAGGGCTTCGTAGCGTTCGAGAGCCATTGTGAGTACTTCCGACCAAGAGACGGGTATACTTTGGGAGGCTCTAATGCCTATTTCTGCGGTTTTATCAGGGTTTGAAAGAGCTTCTTTTATAACTGCGCAAAGGCGCTCCTCGTTGTTTTCGCAGAGGAAGCCGTTTTCCCTGTCCTTTATAATTTCGGAAGCATCGCTGCCTTTCATTAGTACAGACGGTGTTTTCATAACGGCGGCTTCGCGCAACACCATGGGGGCGTTGTCGTATACGGAGGGGAACACAAAAAGGCTTGCACGGGAGTATAGTGCATCAAGCAAAGCGGAGTCTGTAATGTGGCCTATAAGCTTTGCACAATCCGCAATATCAAGCTCTGCAATGTGTTCTTCTATTTTTTTTGCGTCGGGGCCTTGTCCTGCTAACATTAAAGTAAATTGGACGCCTTGTTTTTTTAAAAGCGCTACGCTTTTTAGAACAAGCAAAATATTTTTTTTGAGATCCATTTGCCCTACAAACAGCAACAAGGGCTTTTCGCCTATGTTGAATTTTTTTTCGGCTTCGTCTATTTTTTTAGGGTCCAAACTGCGTATTTCAACGCCGTTTGGCATAACCTGTATATCTCCTGTAAAGCCATAGCTTTTAAGAACCTTTGCTGTGGAATGGCTTACCGCCCACACCTCATCGCATTTTTCGTAGAAAGAAACAACGGCTGATGTCAAAGCCTGTGAGAGCGTTTCGCTGTGGGTTGCCTTGTAAAAATCGTCATAGTATTTTGAGTGGAAAGTGCCTATTAGCGGTATGCCTTTGGCCTTTGCTATGCGCAAAGACTCCTGCCCCGCAACAAAGGGGCTGTGGGCATGGGCTATATCTAAATTTGCCCGCTTTATACGGCGGCTATAGTGCAGGTCCAAAACGGGAGTGCCGGCTTTGTACTGCTTTATTTTTGGTATATTGATAGAAGTATAGTCAATTAAGTCGAAAGGCAGACCACCCCGGTTGCCAAAGTGGTTTAAAGGTGCGCTTACAACAGTTTTAGCACCGAGTTTAGGTAGATTTTCGGCATAGGCAAGAACTACACGCCCCACACCGTCAACCACCGGCAACAGAGTATCCGTAAATAAACCGATTTCCATTTGCACCCTCCTTTTAGTTCATTATAGCCCCTTATGTAAAAGCGTGCAAGCCCGCCCGTTTGTATCGTATTATACCAACGTTTAAAACTATTTTTTAAAAACGACATTGTGCTGTTAATCGCCATAAAAGACTTATAGATTTTTCGTGTTTTTTAGATAATCCAAATTGACAATGCCTCTGTAAACCATTAAACTGTCATAGAAAAGGAGGACTTATGGAGCCGATTTTTGTTACAGGTCATCGCAACCCTGATACCGATTCCATCGTTGCCGCAATGGCGTATGCAACACTGCAAAATGCCTTGGGTAACCGCCAATACATACCTGTCCGCTTGGGTGGGGTGAATGACGAAACGCAGCTTGCGCTCAGCCGCTTCGGCTTTGAAGCGCCACTTAAAATAACCAATGTAAGGACTCAGGTGCGCGACCTTGATTTTGATCGCCCGCCTGTACTTAGCGCAAGCCTTACAATACAGGCTGCGTGGAACGTATTTATAAACGATACGTCGCTTTCCGCCCTCCCTGTGGTGGACGAAAATGACAAGCTAAGCGGTATGGTAACAAGGGGCGACATAGCCGCCTACGATATGGACGCATTAAACAACCGCCATATAGACAAAGTACCTATATTTAACGTTCTTGCGGCGCTTGAGGGTAATTTGGTAAATAGCCCCAATAGGCAAATAGATACATTGTCCGGCCCCATAGTAATAACGCTCCCCAAGTCAGAGGAAAATCCATACGGCTTGGTAAAAAACTGCATTGCCTTTATAGGCAACCAGCCGGACGCTTTTAAACAGGCACTTAAAGTAAAAGCTTCGTGCATTGTACTATGCCAAGCGGAATATTCTAAGGAGCTTAGGGATTTAAACCCCGAAATACCAGTAATTTACACACCGCTTGAAGCCTACCGTGCGGTAAGAATGCTTCATCTTTCGCTGTCTATATCAAACATATTGTCTGGCTCCAAGGTTATAACATTTTCTCCGGACGACTATATAGACGATGTGCGCAACAAGGTGCTTGAAAACCGCTATCATTCTTACCCCATAGTGGATAAATCCGGCAATGTTCTTGGAAGCCTTTCACGCTATCATCTACTCAATCCCAGACGCAAAAAGCTCGTGCTGGTAGACCATAACGAGCTGTCCCAGTCTGTTGCGGGGCTTGAACAGGCGGAAATAGTCGCCGTTATAGACCACCACCGTTTGGCAGATGTTCAGACCCTAAACCCTGTATACGTGCGCAACGAGCCTGTGGGCTGTACCAATACAATTATAGGCACAATGTTCCAAGAAAATGGCTTAGTTCCACAGAAAAACCTTGCAGGGCTTATGGCTACCGCTATAGTTTCGGACACTGTAAGCTTTAAATCCCCCACATGCACACAAAAGGATATAGATATGGCAAACAGGCTTGCCCGCATAGGCGATGTAAGCCTTGACGATATTGCAAATGCCATATTCAACGCCTCTGCAAGCAACGACCGCACCGCAGAAGAACTCCTGTTTACCGACTATAAGGATTTCCATATAGCAGGCTATAACATAGGTATAGGTCAGGTAACCACAGCCGACTCCAAGCTTGTTTTGAAACGCAAGAACGAGCTTATAGAGCTTATGCAAAAAATTGTGGAAGAAAAAAGCATGGATATGTTGCTTCTTATGATTACAGATGTCTTAAAAGAAGGCACCGCCCTATTATATGTTGGCGAAAAGGATATTATAAAGCAGGCCTTCAATGTAGAGCCGGATAGCAACGAAGTGTTCTTAGAGAACGTCGTAAGCCGCAAAAAACAGATAGTCCCGGCGCTAAGCCTTATGTGGGGCTGATATTTCATTATATTTACAAATTTTACAGAGCGGAGTTTATTTTATGGCATAATAAAAGAAATCTCGCTCTGTTTTTATTTGCCCGAAATTCAATGCGTCTCATTTTTGAATAAATTTCAAAAAATATACATTGACAAAAAGGGCTGATTATTATACGATTAATACAGCAAAAATAAGGAGGCGTCCCGATGGGAAAAAAGACAATCGTTCTGGGGGTCATTGGTGCTGATGTGCACGCCGTGGGCAACCAGATACTTTACTATGCATTTAGTGAAGCGGGCTTTAACGTCGTCAATCTGGGTGTTATGGTGTCTCAGGAGGAATATATAGAAGCCGCCATAGAGTCCGCCGCAGACTGCATAATAGTTTCGTCCTTGTACGGCCATGGAGAGCTTGATTGCCAAGGCTTTAGAGAAAAATGCGACGAAGCGGGCCTTGAAGGCATACTTCTGTATGTGGGGGGCAATATAGTAGTTGGTAAACAGCCCTTTGAAGAAGTAGAAAAACGTTTCAAGGCCATGGGTTTTAACAGGGTATTTGGCCCTGGTACACCGCCAGAAACCACTATAGCCGCTCTTAAAGAAGACCTTTTAGGCGAAAAATAAAATGCAAGCTGTACTGCTTATAGACTTTGGCTCAACATTTACCAAACTCACTTTGGCGGATGTTTCAGAGCGCAAGATAATCGCCTCCGCACAGAGCTTTACTACCGCACAGACGGATATTATGCAGGGCTTTCAAAATGCGCTTGAAATTTTGCAGAACCAAACGGGCGATGTGAGCAAAGTAAAGCGTCTTGCCTGCTCAAGCGCTGCAGGCGGTCTTCGCATGCTTGCAAGCGGGCTTGTGCCGTCTTTGACGAGCAAGGCAGCAAAGCTTGCGGCTTTTGGTGCCGGCGCCAAGGTTTTAAAAACCTATGCTTATGAGCTTACCGATGATGACATAAAAGAGATAGACTCAATTAACCCCGAAATTTTCTTGTTGACAGGCGGGACGGACGGGGGCAACTACAAAGTAATAGAAGCAAACGCAAAAAAAATAGCGCGTTGCGAAAAACCTTTTCCGGTTGTAGTTGCCGGCAACAGAAGCGCCGGCAAAAACTGCGCACAAAGCATAGAATCCGCCTTGCACCCTGTTTTTTTAACAGAAAACGTCATGCCGGAGCTAAACAGGCTTAACATAGCGCCGGCGCAGGATATCATAAGACAAATATTTTTAGAGCGCATAATATCAGGCAAAGGATTAAGCCGAGAAAAAGCGCTTATAGACGGCATACTTATGCCGACGCCTGCGTCCGTATTGTCGGCGCTTACGCTTCTTTCCGAAGGCACAAAGGAAATAAAAGGTCTTGGGGAACTTGTCTGTATAGACTTGGGCGGCGCCACGACGGACGTTTATTCTATAGCAAAGGGCTATCCGAGCCTTCCTTCCGTAACACTACACGGTTTGCAGGAGCCGTATGCCAAGCGCAGCGTAGAAGGGGATATAGGCATGCGCTACAGCGCACGCGGCATAGTGGAAGCTGCGGGCATAGAAGCCCTTGCAGATTTAGCCGGTGTTACAGAAAAAGAAGTAGAGGACTACTTAGAAATTTTGGGGCAAGATAAATCCTTTTTACCTAAAAACCCAAAAGAACATATGTTAGAAGAAGCTCTTGCCGCTCTTGCCATACGCACGGCACTTATAAGGCATTCGGGAGAAATACAGCGTGTGTTTACTCCAAGCGGTGCCGTTTTTAAACAGCAAGGCAAGGATTTAAGCACGGTTAATACCGTTATTTTAACCGGCGGCGCGCTGGTACATACAGACAAGGGTCAAAAAATACTTGATATGGCGGTAAGCAATGTGGACGAGAGTTGCCTTATTCCCCGCCATGCCAAGGCAATTATAGACACAAAATACATATTATCCGCCATGGGACTGCTTGCGACATACGATAGGGATGCTGCATGCGCCATTATGAAAGACAACATAGGAGGGGGACTATAATGGAAGTTAAAAACAAAAGATATGACGATGCCGAATTTCTTAAGGAAAGAGAAGAGGTTTTGGCGACATGGCCCACAGGGGCAGATGTAGACCTTAAAGAGGCGTTTGAATACCAAAAGCAGATACCCAACGAAAAGCGCTTTTGCACAAAGCTCAATAAGGCTATAGATGGCAAATACACATTAATACAACCAAGAGCGGGCGTTGCCTTGGTAGAAAGCCATGTAGAGCTTTTGCGTTACCTTGAGGAAGAGGGCGAAGCGGATTTGCTCCCGACCACAATAGACAGCTATACAAGGCTTAACCGCTACCAGGACGCAGAGCACGGCATAGAAGAAAGCAAGCTGCACGGTAAGTCCATGCTAAACGGCTTCCCCGCTGTAAACTACGGCGTAAGGGGTTGCCGCATAGTAACCGAAAGCGTAAAATCCCCCGTACAGGTGCGCCACGGCACGCCGGACGCAAGGTTGCTTGCGGAGATAACGCTTGCAGGCGGTTTTACAAGCTTTGAGGGTGGCGGTATTTCGTATAATATCCCCTACGCTAAAAATGTACCGCTTGATGAAACTATAAAAAAATGGCAGTATGTGGATAGATTAACCGGCTACTATGAAGAACAGGGGCTTAGCATAAACCGTGAGCCGTTTGGTCCTTTAACGGGTACGCTTGTGCCACCATGCGTATCAAACGCTGTTGGCATTATAGAGGCGCTTTTAGCGGCAGAGCAAGGTGTTAAGAACATAAGCTTAGGCTATGGGCAGTGTGGAAACTTGGTGCAGGACGTGGCCGCAATAGAATCTCTCCGCCGTATGAGCGATAAATATTTAAAGCGCTTCGGTTACGAGGGATACACGCTTTCTACCGTGTTGCACCAGTGGATGGGTGGTTTCCCGCAGGACGAAGCAAAGGCATTCGGCGTTATATGTTGGGGTAGCGCTGTTGCGGCGCTGGCCAAAGCCACCAAAGTAATAGTAAAAACCCCGCACGAAGCCATAGGCGTTCCAACTAAAGAAGCAAATGCCGCAGGGCTTAGAGCTACAAAGCAGGTAATAACAATGCTTGCAGACCAAGCCATGCCGCAGGATAATATTTTGCTTGAAGAGGTTGACCTTATAAACCGAGAAACAGAACAAATTTTGGAGCGCACTTTAGAGCTTGGCGATGGGGACATAGCTAAAGGCTGTGTAAGAGCTTTTGAAGCGGGCGTTATAGATATACCATTTGCCCCCAGCCGCTTTAATTCCGGCAAGATGATGCCCGCTCGCGACAACGAGGGCGCTGTGCGTTTCTTAAGCACAGGTAATTTACCTTTTGACGATTCTATCAAAAAATATCATAAAGCTAAGCTCGAAATACGCGGCAAGCAAGAGCGCCGCGGAGTTAACTTCCAAATGGTGGTTGACGACATTTATGCCATAAGCAAGGGACGACTTGTGGGCCGTCCTAAAAGCAAATAATCGAAAGAGAGTGAAAAAAATGAAAATCAAACAACTAATCTGCTCACCCGGCCGCACAGGCTTCTACTTTGATGACCAGAAAGCCATCAAACAAGGCGCAAAGACGGACGGCAACATGTATTTGGGCGAACCGGTTACGGAAGGCTTCACAAAGATACGCCAAGCGGGCGAGGCTATAAGCGTTATGCTCGTGCTGGAAAATGGCCTGATAGCCGTTGGCGATTGCTGCGCAGTGCAGTATTCCGGTGCCGGCGGGCGTGACCCCTTGTTCCTTGCGGAAACATTTATGCCCCTTATAGAAAACGACGTTGCCAAGGCCTTAATAGGTGAAGAGCTTGATTCTTTTAGACGCCTTGCCAAAAAAATAGACGAATTGCATGTTGACGGCAAAAGGCTTCACACGGCGGTGCGCTACGGTGTTTCACAGGCTATTTTAGATGCGGTTGCAAAGGCAAAAGGCAAGCTTATGTGCGATGTTGTTGCGGAAGAATACGGCCTTAAAGTTTCGGACAAACTCGTACCAATATTTAGCCAATCCGGTGATGACCGCTACAACAACGCCGATAAGATGATTATGAAAAGCGTTCCCGTAATGCCACACGGCCTTTTCAACTCGGTAGAAAAAACGGGCGAAAGCGGCGAAAACCTTTTAGAATATGTAAAATGGCTCAAAAAACGCATTGAAGATTTTGCTTTGAGCGAAGACTATCGTCCCATACTCCATATAGACTGCTACGGCACAATAGGTCAGGTGTTTGGCGAAAGCAACTACAAGGCGATGGCGGCATACTTAAAAACCCTTGAAGAAGCCGCGGCCCCACTCAAACTGCGCATAGAAGGGCCTATGGATTCCGGTAGCCGCGAAAAACAAATGCAGGACCTTGCGGGACTTCGCAAAGAGCTTGACGAGCAGAACATACACGTAGAAACCGTTGCAGACGAATGGTGCAACACATTGGAAGACATAAAGCTATTTGCGGACGCAAAAGCAGGCCATATGATTCAGATTAAAACGCCGGACCTTGGCAGCATACACAACTCAATCGAAGCCGTCATATACTGCAAGGAAAAGGGCGTAGGCGCATATCAGGGCGGAAGCTGCAACGAAACCAATATTTCTGTCAAAGCCTGCATACACTGTGCCATGGCGGACGGCGCCGATCAGGTGCTTTCAAAGCCCGGCATGGGTGTAGACGAAGGCTATATGCTCTGCTACAACGAGATGGAACGCATATTGGCGCTCAAGAAAGCAAAGGCTGTCTAATTTGAAAAGGAGCTATGTAAACCCGTATTACAGCGTGTACTTTGCGCCCAGAGGCATGCGGCGTATGCTTGAGATAGGCCAGCAGATCGCGCAACAGCATCTGGACGCGGAGGACCGCTTGATAGGCATAATAGGCCCTGCGGGTACGGGCAAAAGCCTGCTTATAAAGGGTATGTTTCCGGGGCTGGACCTAACAAACGATGACCACGGCGTTAATGTAAGGCCGCTGCCTTTGCTTGACGTGAGCGATAACGAGTTCTATGAGCCCCACACCTATCACCTAGACATACGCTTTGAATCCGCCTTCACACAGCTTTACGAATTGTCGGAAGCCATAAAAAGGGCGGTCAACATGGGCAGGCGTGTTGTGGTTGAGCATTTTGACATGATATATCCTTTCATGCACATAAATGCGGAGCTGCTAATAGGCATAGGCGAAGAAATTATAATCACAAGGCCAAACCTTTTCGGCCCAGAGCCACAGGACATCGCCGACATTGTCAACAAAAACGAGGGCTTCCGCCGCATGGCGCACTCCGCAGAAGACCTTACGGAGTTCTATCTGCACCAGCATGTGCCGGGCGATTTGCGTTATGTGCATGGCGATATAAGGCGCGGTTTTCTGCTTAAATTCCCCAAAAAACCTCAGGTGGATTTAGCTCAGGCGGAGGAATTTATAAAAGGCCTCATAGCTCAAGATGTTCCAATAAGCTACCACGACGAAAGGCACATATTAATAGGCGATAAGGTGCACCTGTGCACCAACCCCAGAATGCACTGCACAAGCACGGGCGAAATATCAAACTTCCATTTGCTAAAGGAATTCCATCACGATATATTAAACGACGAGTATCTACTTGTAGGCTTGATTGGCGACCACGGCAAAGAGGAAGACATAGGGGATATAAATACCATAACGCTTGATTAATATAGTGTGATATAAAACAAACAACAAAACCGCCTTTAGCTTAAATGCTTTGGCGGTTTTTGAAATGCGGGCGTTTTCTCAGATATGTTTTCAAAGTCCGCTCTATAGTGAATTCAGGGCTTATTATTTCGTTCAATCGCTCCTTTTAGACTTCCGCTAATCACATCTTACTTTCAAATATTTTAATGTCATTGTTCATATTGTAAATTCCATCGATATTATGTTTTTCTCTTTCGCTGATTCCGCACTTGTTAATAAAGCTAAATTTAATGCTTATATGCTGCCTACACCAAGCTTTGACAATAACACAACAC
>JAUNLY010000149.1 GCA_030532025.1 Eubacteriales bacterium | reverse complement strand
GTATAAAATTTTTACTTTATACATTATTATAGTTTGAGCCTATCTGTAAAATGCTTATATTTAATACAAATTATATTGCCAATATTATAAAACAGGACTATAATGAAACAAGCGATACTTACTCCACTTCAAAGGAAAATAAAGCGGAAAAGATAGGTGCCGGCTATTCCAATTAAGCTTGGGCTAAGTATAAATGTTAAACAAGGCCTTTTGTGCTATAAGGAGGAACTAAATTGAATAAGGCTATAACAGTTGCAATCGCGGGCTGCGGCAGCCGCGGCATGGACACCTATGGGCGTATTATACAGGAAAGCCTAAAGGATAAGTTTCAGGTGGTCGCTCTGGCCGATATAAGGCCCGAAAGGCTCGAAAACGCAAGAGAAATATGCAATGTGCCGGAGAATATGTGCTTTAATTCTGCGGAAGATATGCTAAAGCAAGACAAATTAGCGGACGTAATGTTCATATGCACGCCCGACCGTTGCCATTACACGCAGGCAAAAAAAGCCTTGGAACTCAATTACCACCTTTTGCTTGAAAAACCAATAGCCGGAAAAACCGAAGAACTGCTCGAAATAGAGAGACTTGCCAGTAAAAACAAGCGCCATGTGGTAGTTTGCCATGTTCTGCGCTATACAGTGTATTACCAAAAACTAAAGGAAATTATAAATTCCGGCGCAATAGGCAAACTTATGAGCATAGCATCGGTAGAGGGTGTGGGCTTCTGGCATCAGGCGCATTCTTTTGTGCGTGGCAACTGGGCAAATTCCGACGAAACCAGCCCCATGATACTGCAAAAATGCTGCCACGACTTTGATACCTTCCTGTGGCTCAGCGGCAAACACGCAAAGCGTGTGTCTTCCTTTGGGCATTTAAGCTATTTTAAGGAAGAAAACGCACCCGAAGGCTCAACCGCCCGCTGTACGGACGACTGTAAGGTAAAAAACAGCTGCCCCTACAACGCCGAAGACTTCTATATGCAGCAACTTAAAAACGGCACTAAGGGTTGGCCGGTAAACGTTTTATGCCTTGACCCGACCGAAGAAAAGGTTTTGGAAGCCCTTAAAACAGGCCCCTACGGTCGCTGTGTGTTCCGCTGCGACAACAATGTGGTCGACCATCAAGTAGTAAACCTTGATATGGAAGACGGCTTGACGCTTTCGTTTACAATGTGCGCGTTTACGGAGCAAGTTGGCAGGACAATAAGGCTCATGGGCACATTGGGCGAAATACAGGGCGATTTGGAAAACAATATAATAAAGGTGATCCCGTTTAAGGGTGAAAAGCAAATAATAGATATAAGCAAATTAACGGAAGACTTTTCAGGCCATTCAGGTGGCGATAAGCGCATGCTGGAGGAATTTGCAAAGCTTTTGGAAACCGGCAAATCAGCATCCGGCCTTATAAGCTCCATAGGGGATTCCGTAGAAAGCCACATAATAGCCTTAGCCGCAGAAAAATCCCGCTTGAACGACGGAGAAGTCGTGGAGCTATAATAGAGCATATAAACCATATGGCAGATATATAAATAACTTGCCATAACAATAAACTAAAATAAAAAAATCCAAACATCAAAAGGCTACGGCGGTTTGCCATAGCCTTTTAATATGGGCTAAATTAGTTATT
>JAUNLY010000044.1:12203-12541 GCA_030532025.1 Eubacteriales bacterium | reverse complement strand
GTACTCTATGTGTAACATATGTGTTGACAGTTAAGAACAACTGTACAAATTTTTTTGTAAAAGTCTTGACAGAGCTTGCGAATAATGGTACACTCCCACACGTTAACCGTATGAGTGCTCAGCGAAAAGCAGGTTGTTTTATCGCTAAATCAAGCACTATCGCAACACTATGCGCCATTAGCTCAGTTGGTAGAGCACCTGACTCTTAATCAGGGCGTCCCGGGTTCGAGTCCCTGATGGCGCACCAGAATGTCCGAAAGCATTTCGCTTTCGGTTTTTTTATTGTTTACTAAACTGCATCGTAACACTTTATTAAACTATATCTTAACACCCAAAAT
>JAUNLY010000044.1:0-12193 GCA_030532025.1 Eubacteriales bacterium | reverse complement strand
AGCGGTATGCGGAATCAAATGCATTTGATGGTACATAGTACGATTAGGCGACGTTGGAACGTAAAAGACACCTAAATGTAGCGGTGGGGGTAGACAGTAATGAAAATAAGAACAATATAAGGCAAAAACGAAAAAAGCAAGTTTAATAAAGCGGTAAGGATGAAACTGGTATGAAACATAGAGTTTAAATTGAACCTAAATTTTCCGAGAATTTGCTCATAATACCAATTTAGATAGGAGAAGCCTTAACTTTTTGCAGTTGTATTTGATGAAAACTTAATGCGTTTGCGTGACGCATAATTTGTGTGGTATATCCTTTATTTAACGGCGGTTATTTCTATTAATACTTAACCCAAGCAAAGCATAATGGCATAAACACATCTTTTCTATTTTGAATATTGCCTATTTTGAACATTTTCTGTTTTGAGTAGTACCTGTTCAGCCTATATACTGCGTGCCGCGGTATCAAGCCAAAGCTCAAACAAAACATTTCATTAATATTTATATTGTTTTAAATTGCAATAAATAATATATAAATTTTATCTGCTTATATATCCATCACAGATGTCTGTATTAAAAACACTTATGGATATTTATATAATCCCCATGATAGGATTTTTATATTTTATTGGCGTTTTGTCCTTGAATTGGGAGGGGCAAAGGGGTATAATGCTATCAAACGGGCGGTTTTCCGCCAAATAAATCAAAAGGAGAATTCTTGATGAAAAAAATTCTTTCTCTGCTTCTCGTGCTGATTATGGCACTAGGGCTTGTAGGCGCAAGCGCCGAAGGCGAAACCTATGTATTCTGGTACACATTCGCCGACGTCTATCTCACAAGCGTACGTGAGGCACTTAACAAATCCCTTGACGATATGAACGTCAAATACATTGACAACGATGCCAACGCCACCCAGGCAACGCAGACCGACCAGATTACAACTGCTGTAAGCACAAAGCCCGCAGCCCTCGTTGTAAACCAGGCCGAGAGCGGTGCAGCAGGCATTGCGCAGAACATACTTGACATCGCAAAAGAAGCGAATGTTCCGCTGGTGTTCTTCAACCGTGCAATCTCTACCGACGACAACGAAGCCAAAGAGCTCGTTCTCTCATACGACAAAGCCGTATTCGTAGGCACCAACTTTGAGCAGGCCGGCATCATGCAGGGCGAACTCATCGGCAAATTCTTGCTTGACAACTACGATGCACTCGACCTTAACAAAGACGGCGTTATAAGCTATGTAATGTTCAAGGGCGACGAAGCGAACCAGGAAGCCATCTTCCGCACCAAGCACGGCGCAGGCAAAGCCAACGAAGCACTCGTTGCCGCAGGCAAACCCGAGCTTAAATTCTATGACGATGCCAACGAAAACAAATACTTGGTAGACCAGGCCGGTACATGGTCCAACACCGCTTCATTTGAATACATGAGCACAATTCTCTCTCAGTACAATGCTGCCAACAACAACATGGTTGAGCTCGTAATAGCCAACAATGACGACATGGCACTTGGCGCGGTCAACGCACTTACAAATGCCGGCTACAACACCGGTAAAGAAGGCGATCCGGTAATCCCCGTATTTGGCGTAGACGCTACCGATACCGCAAAAGAACTCATCGCAACCGGCCGTATGACAGGCACCATCAAACAGGACGCCGTCGGTATGGCAGACGCAGTTGCAACCCTTACCAAGAATATGATAGAAGGCAAAGACAAGTTCGAAGGCCTCAACGAAAACTATGTGCAGGTAGAAGGCTGGCGTGTGGATATTCCTTACGCAGTATATACCGGCGAATAATATTGCATTTTGCGGAGGGCAATGCCCTCCGCAGGTACTTTTATTAAGGAGGAACCTATATGGCTGAAAAGGCGCTTTTGCGCATGGAGCATATCAGCAAGTCCTTCCCGGGTGTCAAAGCGCTAGACGATGTTAATTTTACGCTTAAACCCGGTACGGTGCACGCACTTATGGGAGAAAACGGCGCGGGTAAGTCAACTCTCATGAAGTGCCTTTTTGGTATTTATTCAAAGGACGAAGGTCAAATATATTTGGAAGATAAGCCGGTGGATTTTAAAACACCAAGAGAGGCGCTGGATAACGGCGTCGCCATGGTTCACCAAGAGCTTAACCAAGCCTTAAAGCGCAACGTTATGGACAATATATGGCTTGGCCGCTATAAGCTTATGCGCGCAGGCAAAAACCTGCCGTTTTTGTCCGAGAAAAAAATGTACGACGCCACTATGGACGTCTTTAAAAAACTGGGCCTTAACATAGACCCTAAGCGTGAAATGGCGAGCATGCCCGTTTCACAGCGGCAAATGGTTGAAATAGCCAAGGCCGTTTCTTACGACGCAAGAATTATCGTTCTGGACGAACCTACATCTTCCCTTACCGAGGTAGAAGTAGAGCACCTGTTTAAAATTATAAATATGTTGCGCGACAGGGGTTGCGGCATTATATACATATCCCACAAAATGGAAGAAATACTTCGTATTTCTGACGAAGTTACCGTTATGCGGGACGGCAAATGGGTTGCTACAAGGTCTGCGAAAGATATAACTATAGATGAAATAATAAAGCTTATGGTTGGTCGCGAGCTTACCAACCGTTTCCCGCCCAAAAACCATGTGGTTTCAAACGAGGCCATATTAAAGGTGGACAATCTAAGCGCTATGTATTCCGGCCTTAAAGATGTAAGCTTTGAGCTTAAAAAGGGCGAGATATTGGGCGTTGCGGGTCTTGACGGTTCCGGCAGAACGGAACTTTTAGAAAACATATTCGGCGCCGCGACCCGTAAGGATGGCAAGCTCTACAAAAACGGGAAGGAAATATTTAACAAAACTCCCAAGGAAAGCGTTAAAAATGGTTTTGCCATGGTAACCGAAGAGCGCAGAGCGACAGGCATATTTAATATTCTTACGGTAAAGGAAAACACCGTTATATCAAGCCTTAAATCGCTAAAAGCCGGCAAAGTTTTTTTAAGCGACCGCAAGATGCGTGCGGTTACCAAAACCAATATAGAAAAATTGAGCATTAAAACCCCATCTCAGGAAACCCGCATAAGGTCGCTTTCGGGTGGTAATCAGCAGAAGGTCATATTCGGCCGTTGGATGCTCACCAACCCCGATATATTCTTGCTTGACGAGCCTACACGCGGTATAGACGTAGGCGCCAAGTACGAAATTTATCAACTTATTATAGATATGGCAAAAGAGGGCGACTCCATTATAATGGTCTCCTCGGAAATGCCGGAGCTTTTGGGCATTTGCGACAGAATTCTTGTTATGAGCGGAGGGCGCCTTGCAGGCGAAGTCAACCCGCAAACGGCAAGCCAAGAAGATATTATGAAGCTTGCCGCCAAATACGCATAATTTTGGAGGTATACCGTGAACACAAACAGCAATAAAGGCCGCTTCGCCACAAGGATTGACGAGTTTAAAGCCCTTTCCCAGAGGGACAAAAAACGCTATGTAAGCAACTGGTTCTTAGACCGTGCGATGATTATCATAATAATCCTTCTCGTCATATACATACAGGCGCAGCGCCCCACATTCTTGCAACCGGCGTCCATAATAAACATATTGACGCTTACTGCCGCAAGGCTTCCCATAGCTTTGGGTGTCGCCGGCTGTATTATACTCGCCGGTACCGACCTTTCTGCAGGTCGTATAGTTGGATTGACGGCGTTTTCAAGCGCCATATTCCTGCAAAAAACAGGCATTATGGGTAAGTTCTTAGAGGGTGTTGGCCCTCAGCCCGTATTTTTAATAGTTATTATGGCAATGGGCATAGGTGCCCTTATAGGCCTTGTAAACGGCTTCTGCGTAGCAAAGTTTAAGGTGCACCCGTTTATAGTAACTCTGTCCACACAGATGATTACATACGGCATTTACCTTACTGTGTCAAATGCAAAACAGGTTTCGTCCTTAGACCCAAGCTATACAACATCCTTTGTAACATCACCTTTGTTTAAAGTGGGTATGACATCTGTAAACACATATGTGTTGCTTGCGATTATAGTTACCGGCGCTATGTGGGTTGTTTGGAACAAAACACGCTTTGGCAAAAACATGTTTGCAGTAGGCTCTAACGAGGAAGCTGCAAGGGTGTCGGGCGTCAACGTAACGCTTACAATAGTTTCGGTATTCACGCTTGCGGGTGCCTGCTACGGCTACACGGGCTTTATAGAAGCTGCACGCCTTGGCGCATCAACCGGTACATTAGGCCTTAACTACGAGGCGGACGCCATTGCGGCCTGCGTTATAGGCGGCGTTTCGTTTGTAGGCGGTATTGGTAAGATATCAGGCGTTGTATTGGGCGTTTTCCTTATGCAGCTTATAATAAACGGTATGACGTTTATGGGCATTTCCGGCAACACCACATACATTATAAAAGGCGCTGTAATATTGGTCGCCTGTATCATAGACATGAGGAAATATTTGACCAAAAAATAAGCCATTCCAAAAACAAGGTATTGCAAAGATTTTAAAAATGTATTTATTATTATGTAAATATAATACTTCCCAAAACCCTCATTCTTTCCTACTATTTTTCTAAGGATACACCGCACAAATGAGGTGGTTCGGTGGCAAATGAAGTTTTCGTCAGATGCAACTGTAAAAAGCGCAGGTTTACTTGCTGTAAATCAAGCTTTTTACGGGCAGCAGATGGCGGAAAATTCGTCGACAGCTCAGCCCACGAATTGTGCGGGGTTTCCATAAATTCTTTTAGCCAAAAAGCCGCCACAGGGCGGCTTTTTGGGTGGTATAAACTGTGGTTAATGCTTTAAAGATAAGAAAAATAGTATTTTATTTTTTATGCGTAGGGATCTGTACTAAAACATATTATTATTTAAATATGCTATAAACGCAAACAGTATAATATAAGTCTTAAACTTTTTTAAACATAGTATATAAAGCATTTACTGTTTGAATCCTGCGTAAGCTATGGTATAATACAATAGAAATGGTGTAAACCGTTTTATTTGTCGTATTGTTTTAAGTTGGGGGCGCTTATAATGAAAATGCTCAATATAGGTTTTGGCAACTCCGTTGCGGCGGGGCGGGTTATATCCGTCATAGCACCTGATGCTGCGCCTACAAGGCGTATGGTGCAGGACGCAAGGGACAGCAAAACCCTGGTGGACGCTACAAGCGGGCGTCGCACAAGAGCGGTTATAATTATGGACTCCGGCCATATCGTTTTATCCGGCCTTCAGCCTGAAACGCTTACAAGTCGCATGCAGGAAGATAAGGGGGATAAAATTTGAAAGAAACTCGAAAGGGCATGCTCATAGTAATTTCCGGGCCTTCGGGCACGGGCAAGGGAACGCTGTGCAAAAGGCTTTTGCACGAGGACACGAGCCTTTGTTTTTCAGTAAGCTGTACCACAAGGGCTAAAAGGGACGGAGAGATAGACGGCGTACACTATCACTTTATTTCGGAAAATCAATATGATGCACTGCTTCAACAGAACAAGTTTTTGGAGAATGCAACGGTGCATGGCCACCGCTACGGCACATTGGAAACTCCGGTAGACGAAATTATAGAACGCGGGCAAAACGTACTGCTTGATATAGACCCGCAGGGCGCACTCAAGGTTATGGAAAAAAGAAAAGACTGCGTTTCCATATTCATTCTGCCCCCAAGCTACGATGCGCTCAGGGTGCGCCTTCACACCCGAAACACCGACGACCCCAAGGAAATAAAAAGGCGGCTTAACAACGCAAGGGGCGAGGTGGACAAGCTAAACAAATACCAGTATGCAGTCGTAAACGACGATTTACAGATGGCTTACGAAAAGCTGAGCCACATTATATCCGCCGAGAAACAGCGCACTACACGCTATTTCCCAGTGGTAGAGGATTTTTAGGAGGAATTATGGCGATTAATAAACCGAGTGTGGAAGAACTTTTAGAAAAAACCCCCAGCGCATACACCTTAGTGGTGGAAGCTTCAAAACGTGCACGCGAATTGGTTGACGGCGCTCAACCCTTAATCGATCCCGGCGACAAAAAACCGCTTAGCGTTGCAATAGAGGAGATAGACAAAGGTCTTATAACCGCCCACAAGAAATTAGGGCAAGAGGAATAATATGCTACCGCTAAAGGGTAAAAATGTGGTGCTCGGCGTAACGGCGGGCATTGCCGCCTATAAAAGCGTACAGGTAGTATCCAACTTAAAAAAGCTTGGCGCCGAGGTGGACGTCATACAGACGGAACATGCCTGTAATTTTGTTTCGCCGTTAAGCTTTCAGAGCATAAGCAATAGACCCGTTGTTGTGGATATGTTTAAAGAACCCGTTAGCTGGGATATAGAGCATATAGCCTTAGCCCGCAAAGCGGATTTGTTTTTAATAGCTCCGGCAACAGCAAACTTTATAGGCAAATACGCAAACGGCATAGCGGACGATATGCTTACAACAACCGTGCTTGCGACAAAAGCCCCCGTGTTGTTAGCACCAGCTATGAACACTGTTATGTGGCAAAACCCCGCGGTGCAAAATAATATTGCCGTGCTTAAAGGCCGCGGTGTGCTTTTTGTAGGGCCTGACAGCGGTATTTTGGCCTGTGGCGAAACGGGTGCTGGCAGAATGTCCCCACCGGAAGAAATAACACAGAAGGTTGTAGATATACTAAATTCAAAACAGGACATGCAGGGACTAAAGGTTCTTGTTACGGCAGGCCCTGCGCGTGAAAGCGTTGACCCTGTGCGCTTTATAAGCAACCATTCTTCCGGCAAAATGGGTTACGAATTAGCGGCGGAAGCCTTAAGCCGTGGGGCAGAAGTATGCTTGGTTACAGGGCCTACTTCTTTAAATAAGCCGGCTGGCGCAAAGCTGTTTAGCTTTAACACAACACAGGAGCTTTATAATATTATGCTTAAAGAAGCTCCGCTTAACGACATAGTAATACAGGCAGCGGCACCGGCGGATTTTACCGTGGAAAGCTATTCCCCGCAGAAGATAAAAAAACAGGGGAGAGATACCATAGAGTTAAGGCTCGTCCCCACTAAAGACGTTGCCAAGGCCGTAGGCGAACATAAAAGGCCTGGCCAAATACTCGTGGGTTTTGCCGCAGAAACGCAAAACGGAGTCGAAAACGCCAAGAAAAAGCTTAAAAGCAAAAATTTAGACTTTATAGTATTAAACGATATCACCCAAGAAGGCGCAGGCTTTAAAGGGGATACCAACATAGTTACCATAATAGACGAAAATTCTTTAGAGAACCTGTCGCTTAGGCTTAAGCGGGAGGTTGCGAGAGAAATATTAAACAAGGCGCTTGACAAGATAAACAAGGCGGATTCATGAGCGCATTTTGCGATGTATACGTGGATATAGCGGTGGAGGCTACCGACCGCTCATACACCTATGCTTTGCCTGAAAACATAAATATATCCGTAGGAACAAGAGTGCTTGTGCCCTTTGGCAACAGACAGGTTGAGGGTATAGTTATGGCCCTTAAGGACGAGGCGGGTATAGACATAAAAAAAGTAAAAAGCATTATACGCCCGCTTGAGCCCTACCCCATATTGCTCCCCCATATCATAGAATTAGCGAAGGAAATTGCAGCTAAGTCGCACAGCCCGCTGTCGCAAGTGCTTAGGCTTATGGCGCCCGCGCAGATACGCAAGGGTAGGATAAAGCCAAAAAAACTAAAAGCTGCAAGGATTTTACTTCAAGGCGAGGATTTTTTTAAGGCGAGAGAGCAACAAAGCCGTGCCCCGCAGAGGGAACTTTTGATGGACCTTTTGTCAGACGGCGAAGCGCATTTAATAAAAGACCTTAAAATGCTCGTCGCAAACCCCATGCCGGGGCTTAAAAAGCTTGAGGAAATGGGTATTGTTCAAGTGTTTGAGCAAGAGGTGTATAGAAACCCTTTGCCATACACGGTGGAAAAAACGGAAGACCCCGTGCTTACCCCAAGGCAAGAGGAAGCCTTGTCCGAGATAGTTCCGGCACTTAAAAGCGGCAAAGGCGCATTTTTGCTCCACGGCGTTACCGGTAGCGGTAAGACGG
Organism: Eubacteriales bacterium; assembly: GCA_030532025.1. Classification (GTDB taxonomy): domain Bacteria; phylum Bacillota; class Clostridia; order Christensenellales; family Aristaeellaceae; genus DTU024. Next base: position 4,176 of record JAUNLY010000044.1, on the reverse strand, counting down.
AAGTATACATACGGGCGGTAAAATACGCCCTAAAGCTCAACAAGACTGCAATAGTTCTGGTGCCTGAGATAGTTTTAACCCCGCAGATAGTGTCTTGGTTTATGTCCCGCTTTGGGGACGTGGCTGCGGTGCTTCACTCCGGTCTTTCAGCGGGAGAACGCTATGACGAGTGGAGAAGGCTTAGGTTAGGTGATGCTAAGGTTGCAATAGGCGCAAGGTCTGCGGTGTTTGCACCGCTTAATAATTTAGGCGTCATAATAGTGGACGAGGAACACGAGCAGACCTATATATCCGAGAGCAAACCAAATTACGATGCAAGGGAAGTGGCGTTAAGCCGCGCTGAAAGAGAGGGTGCCGTACTCTTGCTTGCAAGCGCCACGCCGTCAATAGTGTCCTTTGCAAAGGCAAGGCGGGGGGATTATATGCTCCTTGAAATGCCGGACCGCGTAAACCTGCGCCCCTTGCCAAAGGTGCATATAGTGGATATGCGAGACGAACTGCGCCTTGGCAACACGGGCATGTTTTCAAACTTACTTATAGAAAAGCTTGACTCCTGTATACAAAACGGCAAGCAGGCCATGCTTTTTGTTAACAGGCGGGGCTATGCGCCGAGCGTTGTCTGCAGGAAATGCGGGGAACGGCTCCACTGCAAGCAGTGCGATGTGGCACTCACCTACCACAGCATGGACCGCAAAATGCACTGCCATTACTGCGGTTTTGAAGAACCTTTCCCAAAAGTATGCCCAAGCTGCGGCAGCAAGTATTTAAAAACCTGTGGGGCGGGTACACAAAAGGTGGAGGAGGAAATACACAGGCTCTTCCCTAATGTCAAAACCGTAAGGCTTGATATAGACACAACAAGAGGCAAGGACGGCCACCGCAAACAGCTAAACCTCTTCCGCAGCGGCGAAGCCCGTATTATGATAGGCACACAGATGATAGCAAAGGGCTTGGACTTTCCACAGGTAACGCTGGTAGGTGCAGTCCTTGCGGATTTATCTCTCAATTTGCCGGACTATCGCTCAAGCGAGCGCACCTTTCAGCTTTTAACGCAGGTTGCAGGCCGAGCTGGAAGGGGCGAAGACCCGGGCGAAGTCGTAATACAAACTTACAAGCCCGAGCATTACGCCATACAGGCGGCAAAGTCGCAGGACTTCCGTAGCTTTTTTGACAAGGAATTTAATCGCCGAAAAAGAGACCTGTACCCGCCGTTTACGCTTATAGTCCGCATACTATGCACGGCGGACACACAGCAAAAGGCGCGCGAAATAAGCGGCAATATGTTTGCGCGCTTTAGAGAAGAGCTTAAGAAAAGGCCTTTGTGGCAAAAGAGGGTGCTTTTTTACAGGGAGGACGATGCGCCAATCAAGCGCATACAGGGTAAATACCGCGCACAGCTTTTTATTAAGGCGGTAGACCATAGCGACACCAAAAGCATGATAGGTTTTTTAAACGCCTTGGCTCAGGAAGAACAGCCTGATGGCAGTACGGAGCTTGAAATAAACCCCGCCACGCTGTTTTAAGTATACCTAACACAATTTGTGGAAGCTTAAAGCGGATTTTTCGCCGGTGTAACATCTCGTTTATGCGGTATACCTTTAGGGGATTAAATAGACTTTTTAGGAGGACTAATGATAAAAGATATTAAAACCATAGGCAATAATGTTTTACGGGGCAAATGCCACGCCGTGCGTGAGTTTAACGACCCGAAACTTTTTATGCGCCTTAGGGATATGGCAGAAACCATGTACGATGCAAACGGCATAGGCCTTGCGGCACCGCAGATAGGCATAAAACGCCGTATGGTGGTGGTGGACGTAGGCGAAGGGCTTATGGAGTTTATAAATCCGGAGATTATATCTTCAAGCGAAGAAACCGATGAAACTGCGGAGGGCTGCCTAAGCGTTCCCGGCAGGCGTGGCATGGTTGTAAGGCCTAAGCGCATTAAATTAAAAGCTAAGGACAGATATGGCGAGGATTTTACCTTAGAGGCGGACGGTCTGCTTGCACGCTGCATACAGCACGAGCTTGACCATTTGGACGGCGTGTTGTATGTAGATAAAATGACCAGGGAAATATTTGACGACGAAGAAGAGACCGATGAAGAATAAACGCATTGTATTTATGGGCACGCCGGAATACGCCTTAGAAAGCCTAAAAGCTCTTGTAAAAGAGGGCTTAAATGTGGTGGGCGTGTTTACACAGCCCGACAGACCCAAAAACCGCGGCAAAAAAATAGTAAAAAGCCCCGTTAAGCTGTTTGCGGAGGAAAACAACATACCTGTATTCCAGCCAAGGCGCATAAAAGCTAAAGATGGCGTTGAAGCTTTAAAAGAGCTTAAGCCGGACGTTTGCGTTTCCGCAGCATTCGGGCAGATATTGTCGCAGGAAATTTTAGATATTCCGCCCTATGGCACGGTAAATGTGCATGCTTCACTTTTGCCAAAATACCGAGGTTCAGCCCCTATAAACTGGTGCATAATAAATGGCGAAAAAACAACAGGCGTTACTACAATGCTTACCGATGCCGGCATAGATACAGGCGATATATTGCTTAAAAAAGAAACCGAAATAAAATCCGGCGAAACAGCTGGGGAACTGACCCAAAGGCTTGCTATATTGGGTGCAGAGCTACTTATAGAAACACTTAAAGCTTTATTCGGTGGTAAACTAAAACCCCAAAAACAGGATGAATCGCAGGCCTCTTATTATCCCATGTTAAAAAAAGAAATGGGCGATTTGGATTTTAATATGCCCGCCTCTAAAATAGAGGGGCTTGTGCTGGGGCTTAACCCATGGCCGGGGGCGTTTGTAAAAACCCCCAAAGGCATATTAAAAATACACAGAGCAAAAGCTGTTAAAGACAGCGGCAATAAAGAAGCAGGCACGGTTATACTTGCAAGCCCCAAACAGGGCCTTACTATAAAAACGGGCGACGGTGCAATAGAAATAACGGAGCTTCAGGCCCCTAACAAAAAAGCCATGGACGCCTGCGCCTACCTGCGCGGAAACCCCATGAACGAAGGCGAGAGTATATTAAAGGAGAGCGCATATGAGCGACAATAATAGGGACGATAGGCCCAAAGGCTTTTCTAAAGACAAGGGGCAAGGTTTTGCTAAAAGGGGGGATAAAAAGCCTTTTAGTAAAGATAGGGCGGGAAAGCCGCATAAAGAAGGCTTCAAAAAGTACGACGATAAATCCCCTCGCAAAGAGGGCTTCAAAAAGCACGATGACAGTGCTCCCCGCAAGGACGGTTTCAAAAAATCCGGTTACAAGGCTCCTCACAAAGATGGCTTTAAAAAGTCGAGCGAGCGTCCGTTCCATAAAGACAATTTTAAAAGTGGGGACGATAAAGCTCCACGTGGAGAAGGCTTTAAAAAATACACTGGCAAGGCTCCACGTAAGGACGGCTTTAAAAGCAGGGAAGAAAATTCGGAATTTAATCGCACAAAACCCTATATAAAAAAGGAAGTACGCAGAGCGCCCATGCGCGAGCGACGCTTTGAAAACCAGCATTCTCACAGCCGCGTTAAGGATCCTTTTACAAACAAGGCGCGTGCTGCGGCGTGGCAGGTGTTAGACCGTGTGCTTATAAGTGGCGGTTATTCGTCTATTGCACTGTCTGAAGTTCTTAACGAGCTGAAGCTCGAAGACAGGGACAAGCGCCTATGCACGAGAATAGTTTATTTAACGCTTGAAAAGTTAAATTATATAGATTTTGCCTTGAGCTTCTTTGTAAAAGAACCGGAGAAGCTTCCGGAGGATCTTATAAACCTATTGCGTCTAAGTGCCGCACAGCTTTTCTTTTTAGACAGGGTACCGCAAAGTGCTGTTGTGGACGAAGCTGTAAACCTTACTCGCAAAAGGGGTTATGAGGAGCTTACCTCTTTAGTAAATGGCGTGTTGCGTTCCCTTATACGCCAAAAAGATGAAATAAAATTCCCCAAAAAAGAAGACAATCTGCGTGAATACCTAAGCATATGCGGTTCAGCTTCGCTTGAACTTGTGGACACATTGATAGAAAACTTCGGGGAAGATAAGGCCGAAAAAATACTTATGTTTTCGGACCGTGGTTTTTCTATGACGCTCCGCCGCAATATGATGCGCCTTACGCAAATACAGTTTGAGGAGCTTGTAAAAAGCAAGCCTTGGAAAGTAGAAGAAGGCATATTGCC
>JAUNLY010000043.1 GCA_030532025.1 Eubacteriales bacterium | reverse complement strand
GCTGAGTTTTTCCTGTGCTTTTTTAAAGCGTAGTTTTTCTTTTTTAGGGTTTAACAAAAGACCTTTAAAGCGTGTATTTATAAAACCCATAGATAAATTATCCAAAATGCTTAGGTCGTTTAATATGCCCCGCTCTTTTCTGTTGCGTGGAACCATTGCAATTCCGGCTTTTAAGAACTGCTTTACTCCACCTGTTATTGGCTTGCCATTTTTTTCTATGCTACCGCTATGGGGTATAACACCAAAAAGTGCATCCGACAGCTGATCCCTTCCAGAGCCCTGCAAGCCTGTAACAGCAAGTATTTCACCCTTATGAAGGTCAAACGAAATGTCTTTGCAGCCTTCACAGTATAAATTTTTGACGCTTAAAACGACTTCTTCTTTTTTATTCGATTTACGATTTGCAAAGTCGTCAGTGAGCAGCGTGCGACCCGTCATCATATCCGCTATGGATTTTTCGTCGGTATCTTTTATTTTTCCATCAGCTATCCATTTGCCGTCGCGCATAACTGTATAGCTGTCGCATATTTCAAATATTTCCGGCATTTTATGCGATATGTATACAAACCCGACACCTTGCTGCCTTAAGGTACGCATAATAGAAAACAATTTTTCTATTTCTTTGCCGCCGAGCGCTGTTGTGGGTTCATCCATAATTATTATGTCGCACTTAAAAAGCAGCGCACGTGCAATTTCGACCATCTGCTTTTCTGCCGTTTGAAGTTTTGATGTTAAAACCGTGGGATCTATGTCAACACCCATGCGGCTAAAAACTTCGTTAGCTTTTTTAACCATGGCTTTTCCGTTAAGCAGACCGAAAGAGGCAGGAATCTCCTGCGCTAAGAAAAGGTTTTCGTAGACTTTTAAATCCTCACAAAGGTTAAGCTCCTGATGAATGAGCCTTATACCTTTTTGCATGGCCTGCATAGTTCCCGAAAAGCTGACTTCTTCGTCTTTTATAAATATTTTACCGCTGTTCGGTTTGAAGGTACCTGCAAAAACGTTCATCAAGGTGGACTTACCCGCCCCGTTTTCTCCCAATAGCGCCTTAATCTCCCCTGATTCAAGAGAAAAACTTACATGGTCTACCGCGCGCACAGGGCCAAAGTCTACCACTATGTCTTTTAAATATGCGAGCAAAATATCTCCTTATTATGGCAGCCCCGAAATATCGGGGCTGCCGAGCAAATTATTTGTCAAAAATAGAGTAACGATCTATGTATTCCTGACTGCTACGGTATTCTTCAACCGTGTTCTTGTCTATTTCTATTGTGGGTATTAAGAAAAGCTGGCCTTTGATTTCTTCTTCCTGATAGGTTTCGCCATTGGCTGCGGCAACCGCAAGGCGTATGGCTTCGCGTATCATAGAGGGGCTGAAGAAATATGTAACGAGCTCCGGCTTATCCACGTTGTCGAAAGTAGCAAGCGTTTCACGCCTTCCGCCAACTGAGGTGAGCAGACGCAAGTTTTTAAGTTCGTCTGAATTCCTTACAACCGTCATAATGCCGTCTACGATTTCATCGTCATGGGTGACGATAAGGTCTAGTTCTTCAACCACTTTAGGATCTGCTGTGTTAAGCCAGTTTTCCATAAATTCTTGGGATTTGGCGTTTGACCAATCCGTCTGGAAGCCTTCTTGCAGCTGTTTAAACTGGTCTTTGTATTCGCTCTTGTTGAGCACTTCTTCCATACCGCCTGTACGCTGTTTGGAAACGGTTGAGCTGTCGCCGATAAAGAGCAGGTAGGTTATGGTTTCGCCTTTCTTTAGGTCTTCTGCGAAATGGTTAAGCAAATACTCGCCCATCATGTTACCTATTGCGAAGTTATCGCCCATTATTTCGCCTGCCATACCTTTGAAGTTTTCAATCAACCTGTCGTATATGACGAGCGGTATTTTCTCATCGACTATGCCCTGAGCAGCGCTCCTGAGTTGATCGCCTTCCATAGGCCAAAGCATTATGGCATCGGGTCCCCAGGCGAGTATTTCGTCCAAGCCTTGGATCTGTTTTGCGGCCTCGTTGCCTACTGCCATACGGAAATCCGCAATTACGCCCGCTTCTTTAAGCGCTTCTGCTTCCGCCCTTGCATGAGCAACGGATTCTCCGGTAAAGCCGTGGTCGGCATCAGGCGTTACAATACCGAGCTTTACGCCTTCCGCAAGGCTTAGGCTTACGGACAACAACATCATAAGTGAAAGTAACAGTGAAATAGTTTTCTTCATTGAAACATGTCCTCCTAAATATTTTGAGCTTTGCCCATTAATTTTTTTCATTATATCTAAAACATCAATTTAAGTCAAACCCACAATTGTATAATTAATGTATAAAAAAAGCCCACAGCTTATACGCTGTAGGCTTTCTGTAAAAATTACTGCCTTGCTACGCCTGAATCAATCGCAGCTTTAGCAACAGCTTCGGTTACTTTTGCGGCTACGCTCTTATCAAAGGGGGCAGGTATTATATATTCAGGTGAAAGCAATTCTTGTTTTACACAGTCCGCAATGGCATAGGTTGCAGCCATGCACATGGCATCGTTAATCTGTGTTGCTCTTACCGAAATTGCTCCTTTGAATATGCCGGGGAAAGCAAGTACATTGTTTATTTGATTGGGGAAATCGCTGCGTCCTGTTCCCACTACTTTGGCTCCTGCCGCAATTGCTTCGTCAGGGAAAATTTCTGGGGTGGGGTTTGCCATGGGGAATAATATTGCTCCCTCGTTCATGGAGCGCACCATATCTTGGTTTACAGCGCCGGCAGCCGATACGCCTAAAAACACGTCGGCATTTTTAATGCCGTCTGCAAGTGTGCCTTTTTGTTTGTCCAAGTTTGTAAGGCGAGATATTTCTTCCTTGGCGTCGTTGTTGCCTTCGCGCCCGCTGTAGAGTAAACCTTGCCTATCCGCCAAAATTACGTTTTTTGCGCCCATCGCAAGCAGGTGTTTTGCAATAGCTATGCCGGCAGCGCCTGCGCCATTTATTACTATTTTTACATCGGCAAGCTGTTTGTTTACTATTTTAAGTGCGTTTATAAGAGCAGCGCCTGCAACTATTGCAGTACCGTGCTGGTCGTCATGAAATACGGGTATATCAAGCTTTTCCTTGAGCCTTTTTTCCACTTCAAAGCAGCGTGGTGCAGCAATGTCTTCAAGGTTTATGCCGCCAAAGCTATCGGCTATATTTACAATGGTGTCTACAATGGTATCCGTATCCTGAGAGGATATGCATATAGGGAAAGCGTCCACATCGGCAAAGGTTTTAAAAAGAGCGCATTTGCCCTCCATTACAGGCATGCCGGCTTTTGGGCCTATGTTGCCAAGCCCCAAAACTGCACTGCCGTCTGTTATAACCGCAACAAGATTGCCACGCCTTGTCAATGTGAAAGACTTATTAGGGTCTTCATGTATGGCGAGACAGGGGGCCGCAACGCCCGGAGTATAGGCGAGTGAAAGCTCCTCTTTGTTTGTGATTGGTGCTCTGGAGATGACCTCTATCTTGCCTTGCCACTCCTCGTGTTTTTGTAGGGATTTTTGTTGAGTATCCACTGGTGCCTCCTATAATTAATAAATATTAATAAGCAGTACTTTCTTTTAATGCTTGTACTGCTTTTTCAACAAGCAAAGCAATGTTCTGCTCCTGAAGCCCTACTATATAGCTACCGCAGCGGTTGCTCGGCACAAGTATGCGCATAGCTTCGCTTTGGCCTACTGCGGCAGCCATTTTGGGGCTTATTTCTCCCATAAGGCTGTCTGCGATAACTATCCCTATGGGGCCTAATATATATTTCGCCCTACGGCACGCAACAATAAGGGCGTTTTCGCCGGTGGCGGCTTCATCGGCACCAGCTTTAAGCATAGCCTGTGTGGCTATGCTGTTTGTACCGACGGCGGTAATTTGGGCATTTGGCATAGTAGCCTTTATGGCAGATATAAGCTGCCTGCCTACTCCCCCGCCCTGACCATCCACGACCAGTATTTTGCTCATCGGCTAATTTTTTCCATTCCTCCCATGTAAGGGGAAAGAGCCTTGGGTATAAGCACGCTACCGTCTTCCTGCAAGTTGTTTTCAAGGAAGGCTATAAGCATTCTGGGTGGCGCCACAACAGTGTTGTTAAGGGTATGCGGGAAATAATTTTTCTTGCCCTCTGCCTTTACCCTTATGCCAAGGCGTCTTGCCTGTGCATCGCCTAAATTGGAACAGCTTCCGACTTCAAAGTATTTTTGCTGTCTTGGGCTCCACGCCTCAACATCGCAGGATTTTACTTTAAGGTCTGCTAAATCGCCGCTGCAACATTCGAGCGTTCTAACAGGTATATCCAGAGTTCTGAAAAAATCTACCGTGTTTTTCCAGAGCTGATTATACCAGTACATGCTGTCCTCCGGCTTACATACGGCGACCATCTCCTGTTTTTCAAACTGGTGTATGCGGTACACACCACGCTCTTCAATGCCGTGTGCGCCTACTTCTTTTCTGAAGCAGGGAGAATAGCTTGTAAGCGTTCTTGGCAGGCTGTCTTCTTCTAAAATGCTGTCTATAAACATGCCTATCATGCTGTGTTCGGATGTGCCAATAAGGTACAGGTCTTCACCCTCTATTTTGTACATCATATTTTCCATTTCTTCAAAGCTCATAACGCCTTTTACGACGCCACTCCTTATCATAAACGGAGGTATATAATAGGTGAAGCCTCTGTCTATCATAAAATCCCTTGCATAGCTTAGAATTGCGGAATGTAATCTCGCCATATCACCCTTTAAATAGTAAAAGCCTGCACCGCTTGTTTTGCGTGCGCTGTCTAAGTCTATACCGTTAAAGGATTCCATTATATCTACATGGTAGGGTATTTCATAATCCGGCACAACGGGTTCGCCAAAACGCTCTATCTCTTTATTTTCGGAGTCATCTTTGCCTATCGGCACAGAGTCGTCTATTATCTGCGGTATTTTCATCATGCGGGTTTTGATTTCTTCCTGCAAGGAAGCTTCCTTCTGCTGAAGCTCTGCAAGCTCTTCCTGCATGGATTTAACCTCGTCCTTTGCTTCCTGCGCTTTTTCTTTTTCGCCTTTTGCCAAAAGTGCGCCTATCTGCTTGCTTATGGAATTGCGTCTGCTACGCAGATAATCTGCCCGCTGTATTGTTTCGCGGTTTTCTTTGTCAAGAGCCGCTACCTCGTCAACGAGCGGAAGTTTTGCATCTTGAAATTTTTTCCTGATGTTTTCCTTTACCAGTTCCGGATTGTCCCTGATTAATTGAATGTCTATCATAGTCCTTCTCCTCTTATAATAATAAAAGCAACCCGCCCTACATGGGACGAATTGCTCCGCGTTGCCACCCAAATTGTCTACTTATTATTAGACCTCTTAAAGCGGTATAAAGGCCGCCGGCCTGCCGGCTCCTCGCCGGCCGCTCAGGGAATGGAACTGCGCTTTAGCTTACCGAGTCGCACCGACCCCCGGCTCTCTTTAAAGCTTGGGCGCTTATTTTCCCATCATAGCGATTGAATTATACAAATTATTTACGTCTTTTGCAAGCCTATTGATAAAGTTTTATGCTGTCCGTTATCTGTTCAAATTCTTCCTTGGATTTTTGCTGTAATTGCACTATGGCATCAGCATTTAAAAGCCCTTCGCGGTATTTGGTGCTGCCCAAAAGCCTATCGAAGAAATATATATCCCCTGACGTAGGCTTTAAAAATTCAAAATGGTCGGGGTATAGCGACTTTATGGTATCCAAAAGATAAAGGCCAGCCGCAAAAACGTTAGCAGTATTTCTGTCTGTAACATGGAGTTGCACGCCATAGCATATTTTGCCCTGATGTTTTGAAAATGTAGGCACAAAGGAGCAAGGCCTAAAATGCACACCCGAAAGCTTAAATTTTTTCATACGCTTTGATAGTTCGTCAGAATCTATCCATGGGGCGCCTATGTTTTCAAAAGGAAGCGTTGTTCCTCTGCCTTCTGATACGTTTGTGCCTTCAAATATACAGGTACCTACAAAGCACTGCATGGCGTTTAATGTTGGGCAGTTGGGCGATGGTGCAACCCACGGCAAGTCCACTTCGTCAAGGTAGATATTTCTGCGCCAGCCGTCCAAAGGGATTATGGTAAGATCTATATCAAGCCCTAATATTTTTCTTATGTACAAAGAATATTCGCCCACGGTTAAGCCATAGCGTGCGGGCATTGGGTGTTCGCCGACAAAGGAATGTACTTCATTTTCAAGCAATATACCCTCTACCTTTTCGCCACCTAAAGGGTTTATGCGGTCAAATATAACAAGAGGAACATTGTATTTGGCACAGGCTTCCATAAGGTAGCTCAAAGAATAAAGGTAGGTGTAAAACCTTGCGCCAACGTCTTGCATATCGTACACGACAACGTCTAAGTTGCGCATTATTTCTTCGCTCGGGCGTTTGCTGTCCCCATAGAGGGAGTATACAGGCACCTGCGTTTTAGGGTCCAGAAAATTGCTCACCTTTTCGCCCGCCTGCACATCTCCCCTAACGCCGTGTTCCACGGCAAGTAGAGAAGTAAGGCGATAGTTTTTGTGCAAAATATCAACACTTTGTCTAAAGCTTCTGTCTATGCCTGTTTGGTTGGTCATAAGGCCTATTCTTTTGCCATTAAGGCTTGAGTGGTACAGCTCCTGCCTGTCTATGCCGCTAAGCACATGCAATTTACTCATATTTTACTCCCATTTTTTTATTAATTTTTCTATCTGTTCTGCAAGCTGACGCTTTATGCCGTTGCTCCAGCCGCTTCCACTGTCTACAAGATTTTGCAACTTTGCAAGGGCTTTGTCAAGCTGTCTGTCCGCATCGCGTGTTTTAACTTCAAGCTTCGCTTGACTTCCCTTCTTTTTACCGGCACGCTTCCTTGAGCCTTCTTTTATTTTTTCGCCTGTAACTATATCAAAGCGGTCGCCAGAGAAAGGCACCTTTACTTCGTAGCCGTCTTCCTGCAAAAGATCCGCAAAAGAAATCGCGCTTTCTTCTTCGCCATGAACTATATACACGTATGAGGGCATGGGGTCAAAATTATCAACCCATTTTTTTAGGCCATTTCTATCCGCGTGGCCGCTTTTTGCCTTTAATGTGTTTATTTCTGCGTTAACTTGTATTTCTTCGCCGAAGAGTTTTATCTTTTTTGCGCCGTCCAATATACGTCTGCCGAGCGTTCCCACGCTCTGGTATCCCACGAACAATATCGTTGCGTTTTCTTTCCAGATATTATGTTTTATGTGGTGGCGTATCCTTCCTGCTTCGCACATACCGCTTGCGGATATAATGACGCAAGGCCTTTTTTCAAAATTAATTTTTTTTGATTCTTCTGCTGTTACGCAGAGCTTAAGGTCTTTAAAGTTTATGGGGTTTATGCCCTGACTTAAAAGCGCATTCATTTCTTCATCAAAGAACTGTGAGCCGCTTGAGTCGAATATATTGGTAGCACGTATCGCAAGGGGGCTGTCCATATAAACGGGAAAACCGTCATGCCCATGCACGAGATTGTTTTGCTTTATTTCTCTCAAAAAATATAATATATCCTGTGTTCGTCCAACGGCAAAAGATGGTATAACTACGTTACCGCCCCTGTCAAATGTTTTTTGCAGTATGGCCGTAAGGTCTGAAACATAGTCCACATCGCCCGCTGCATGCAGACGATCGCCGTAGGTGGATTCCATTACGACTACATCAGCGTCGCTTAAATACTGCGGGTCTTTTAAAATGGGCTGGTTTGTATTGCCTATATCCCCCGAAAACACCACACGGCGTGTTATTCCATTTTCGTTTATTAAAAATTTAGCGCTTGCAGAGCCTAACAGGTGGCCGGCGTCCGTCATCTTTAGAGAAATGCCGGGAAGTATCTCCGTCTCTTCCGAGTAAGAAGCCTCTTTCATAAGCTTTACGGTGTTTTGGGCATCTTCCTGCGTGTAGAGCGGCACATATTTTTCTGCACCGCTGCGCGCGGCACGACGGTTGCGCCATTCGGCTTCGCTCTCCTGTATATAGGCAGAGTCTTTTAGCATTATATCGCACAGGTTTATTGTTGCAGGTGTTGCGTAAATCTCCCCCCTGAAGCCGTTTTTATAAAGCGCCGGCAGCATACCAGAGTGGTCTATATGCGCATGCGTCAACACCACGGCATCTACATCACCCGCAGGGATAGGTAAGCTTTGGTTTTCGTAGGTATCCTTGCCCTGTTCCATGCCGCAGTCTATAAGAACGTGTTTGCCGTTTGCGGTGAGCAAAAAGCTGGAACCCGTAACCTCCCTTGCGGCACCTAAAAATAATATATCTATTTTTATCTCCTCCTATTAAGCCGTATGCTGCCCGCTAGTGTAGCGCGCATAAAGTGAAGCGTATAAACCGTCTTTTTTCATCAATTCTTCGTGCGTGCCCTGTTCACGCAGGCCGTCTTCGGTGAGTACCCATATTAAATCTGCCCCCTGTATGGTTGTAAGCCTATGGGCTATTGTAAGTGTCGTGCGTCCTTTGGTAAGTTCCGCAAGGGATTTTTGCACAAGGTATTCGCTCTCGTTATCTAAAGAGCTTGTGGCTTCGTCCAAAAGCAATATAGGCGGGTTTTTAAGGAACACGCGTGCTATGCTTATACGCTGTTTTTGTCCACCGGAAAGCTTTACACCTCTTTCGCCCACATAGGTATAGTACCCGTCCGAAAGTTCCGTTATAAATTCGTGCGCGCCGGACTGCTTTGCAGCCTGCATAACTTCTTCTAAGGTTGCACCCGGTTTGCCGTAGGCAATGTTATCAAATATTGTGCCTGAGAAAAGATAAACATCCTGTTGCACCATGCCAATGTTACTTCTTAGGTTTTTAAGCTCTATAGTTTTTACATCGACATTATCAACCAAAACTCTACCCTTGGTAACATCGTAAAAGCGAGGTATTAAATTGCATAGAGTTGTCTTGCCGGAACCGGACGGCCCAACAAGAGCCACATTTTTACCCGGCGGTATATGCAGTGAAACATTATCCAGCACCTTTTTGCCGTCCCCGTCCGAATAAGAGAAACTTACGTTTTCAAAGCGTATATCCCCCTCCACCTTTTTAAGATGCACAGGGTTTTTGACGTTCTTTATTTCAAAAGGTTCGTCCATCACTGTAAAGAAGCGTTCAAGCCCCGTAACGCCGCGCTGGAACTGCTCCGAAAACATAACAAGCTGTCTAATGCTTACAAGCAATGTGTTTATATATAAAAGGTATGAGGCATAATCGCCCGCCGTGATTTGCTTTTTGACCAAGAAAAACGCTCCCGCTATAATAACCACAATACGCATAATACCTTCAAGCAGGCGTGAAGTGCTGTTAAAGCCCGCCATTGCGTGGTATTGTTTTTTCTTAATCCCTAAGAAGCGTTCGTTCGCCTTGTCGAATTTGTTGTTTTCAAGCTCCTCGTTTGTGAAGGACTGCACAACGCGCATGCCGAGCAAGGTATCCTCCACCTGTGCGTTTATCTCGCCCACTTGATGACGATAGGCGCGGAAGCCTGTGCGCAGTTTACGGTTAAAGTATACTGTTGCAACAAACAAAAGAGGAAGGAAGGCGAATATTATAAGCGTTAATGTTACATTTACATTTAATAATATAACAAAGGCTGCAATTATTTTTGCAGAAGATACGGTTATCTCTTCCGGACCGTGGTGAGCAAACTCCGTAACGTCAAAAAGGTCGGTCGTAATGCGGGACATTATCTGACCCACCTTTATGTTGCTGTAATATGAAAAGGACAACTGCTGAAGGTGGTTAAATAAATCCGAGCGCATATCCGTTTCCATCATAGCGCCCATAATATGCCCGCGCGACTGCATATAATATGTTGCAAGGGCTTCCAAAATAACCAAGAAAAGATATATCCCTCCGGCGCCTAAAAGCCAGCTTGCGGTTACGGAAGCAACATCAAGCGTTGCTCTGTTTGTAATTTCCCTTACCAAAAGTGGGAAAACAAGCGCACATATGGTGGATAGAAACGCACAGAGCAAGTCGAATATAAGTATGCCGGTGTATTTTTTATAGTAAGGAAGAAAGCGCCATATCAGATTCTTAGATGATTTTTTATTCATAATATCCTTTCTTTATTGCTTAGGTGATATCATTTTTAAAGTTTGTAAAGGAGTCGTGTCTTCGCCTGTAAGTTTAAATAGAAAAGCCGCATCTTGGGTTACTATATAGTATTCGTTGTTATTAGGCCTATCCGCCTTTAAAAGCGGGAAACCAAGCAGCGCAGAGCTATCTTCGGTAAATTTTAGGCCTTCGCTTCGTATTAAAGGTGCTGCAAAATGCGGTGTTACACCCTGTATTGTTATGTTTTCCCCGATTATATTAAGCCGGTGCACATTTTGACCTTTATAAGAAGCATCAAAACAAAGCCCTTCTAAAACTTTATCGGGTACGGGTATATTGGCACCAAACGCATCTGCCAATACTTGAGCGTCTTGGCTTTTTACTTCGCCTATTATTTTAAGTGGTTTTTTCTCTTCTTGCACAAGCCAGCGCATATCTGGTTGTGCCTCCTCGTCTTGCTGTAATACGGCATACACGTAAAACATTGCCATAAGCATTAAAGACAGAAGTATGGATAATATACGTTTCAAATTTTACTCCAAATGACGCAGCACTTCTGTACCGAGTTGCTCGTCCAGCCATTTAACTTCTCCGCCTAAAAAACGGAAACTGCAACGGTAAAAAAGCCCCGATGTTAGCTTTTGCTGTTCCTTTGTAAAGTAAGGGCAGCTCATCATATTGCTTATTATATCCGCCATAGGCTTTGCAAGGTACCTGCCGACACTGTGTTTTGGGCGTATGCCAAATAGTGACGGCACGTTGCTCGAATCCCCCGCAAGAAAAATTCTTATATAGTCCCCGAATATTTCTGTAAGATATTTTTCGAGGAAATCCCTGCTGTCGTTAGCCAAGCGCAAACATAGCATAAGCTGCGGGTCGTGAAAAAGCTCCTCAGCGCTTGATCTAATATCCTCCTCGGTATGCTTTTCCGGGTGTTCAAACACGTGCAACATATAGCACTTTATCTTGGTAAAATCGACACCTTTGTCGCTTTTTTCGTGCAGCTTTCCGAGCATTAAAATAGCCTTTTGAACTGCCAAATCGTCCGGATTTATATCCCTTGCGCGCATAAGCAACTTATGGCGAAACGCAGGGTCTGCTTCTTTCCTCGCAATATCAAGCAGAGCGTTTACATCCGCATCCATAGGAACTTCTTTTATGTTTTTCTTTCCAAAGATAGGCATATATTTCCCTCCCTTTATATTCTACCATAAACGCAGAAACATTCAAACCATATTGACAATATCCTTGGCAGCTGTATAATGTAAGTGCTTTAACAAGCAGGGGTGCTGAATATTTTCGGCTGAGATTAAGATTGCTTAGAACCCTTAAACCTGATCCGGATAATGCCGGCGTAGGAAAGAAAAGACATTCAAAGCTTTGCTTTCCGCAAAGCTTTTTTCTTTCCGATTTTTAAAAAAAGGAGAAGAAAACCACCATGCAAAACACTCAAAACAAACAAAAAATCATTATGCTTGTAGAAACAGGCCTGCTGTTATCGCTTTCTGCGGTACTGTCTCTGCCGTTTCTAACAGTACACTCGCCATGGCTTATGGGCGGTAGCGTTACTTTCGGTAGCATGTTGCCGGTGATACTTATAAGTTTCCGCTGGAATACAAAATGGGGTATGTTTTCAAGCTTTGTACTGTCCTTAATACAGCTTGTAATGGGATTAAACAACGTAAACTATGCCCCCAATGCAGGTTATGCAATAGCTATTATACTGCTTGACTATGTAATAGCCTTTAGCGTATTGGGCCTTGGTAATATGTTTCAAAACAAAGTTAAAAACACATTAACAGCCATAGTCGGAGGAATCACCGTAAGCTATTTCTTGCGCTTTGTATGCCACTTTTTCTCCGGTTGGCTCATCTGGGACGCCCTATGGCCAAACGAGCAAGGCATGTCAGGCTGGTACTACTCGCTTGTCTACAACGGCTCCTACATGCTGCCAGAAACCCTCCTGTCCATTCTTATCGCCGTGCTAAGCTACGCAGCACTTAAAAAGTTCTGGGAAAGGCAAGCATAATACAGATATATATTTAAAATAATTAAAGGGGAGACGCGTCTCCCCTTTTTGGATTTATTTCATACGATAATCAAATATATCAACCAAGAAAACATCAAAATTTTATTTTGTTTATTCTTCTTGATAACACCTAACGAAACAAAAAAATATTGCAAAATAGCCTACAAACACCCTTAAATTAAAACGTGGCTTAGTTAAAAATTTTTCAATTTTTATAAATGACCCGTGAGTGCGGGAAATACATAAAATGCCGTGTTTACTCACGGCATATGTCCGGCGGGGCTGCCTTCTCCCGCATCTCCATACCTGCTTGCGCAAGGGCGTCTGCGGCAATCTCTACCTCGGACATTTCTATTATACCATTTTTAGTATACGCAGTAAACGACCCTGCATTTTCGCTTTAAAGCTTCTACTCTTCTTTGTCTAATTTTCAAACATGTTAATATCGAGAGGGTACCCCTGCTGGGACTGAAAATATCACTCAAGGCCTTGCATGATATCGGTGGATTTGTACTCTATAAGATGACACTACTCTCAAACATGCGTTAAGCATAGTAGCCCTTAA
>JAUNLY010000042.1 GCA_030532025.1 Eubacteriales bacterium | reverse complement strand
GCAAAAATGGAAAAAGACAAGTTTATCAAAGCATTAATGTGCGGGATTAGTATTACTATTTGCGTGTTATATGCTTTATCTGTGCAGCATCTATAACAGGGTAATCTGTTTCCGACGGATAAAGCGCCGAACCGTAGAATATGGCGCGGTTGTTAACCGTAGAGTTATCAGAATAGGTTTTAGTAAAGTAAACGTGCATTTCTTTACAGCCCGTATACTCTGCAACCTTGTCCGCAGTTTCCGGCGTTATACCGGCACCCGGCATAATTATAAGCCTGTCGCCCGCGTATTCTACCATGGCTTTTACGGTATCTAACCCCAAAAGCACATTTGGAGCAAGCCCGCTTGTTAAAATGCGTTTAACGCCTATATCCGCAAGCTGGTCTATTGCCTTTTTCCAATCCGGCACAACGTCTATTGCTCTGTGGAATGTTACCGGCACATCTCCTGCAAGGCGCACGAATTTTTCAGTGGTTTCAACGTCTATCGTGCCGTCTTCGTTTAAAAAGCCGCCTACAAGCCCGTCCACACCAAACTCTAAAAAAGCTTCCATATCCCGCCTTGCGACAAGAAGCTCCGTCTTGCTGTAGTGGAAGCCACCCTCGCGCGGGCGTATCATGGCGTTAAGGGTAATGGAAGAATTTTCTCTTACGGCTTTTACAGATCCAAGAGTAGGCGTAAGACCGCCTTGAAAAAGGTTTGAGCAAAGCTCCACGCGATCCGCGCCGCCAAGCGCTGCCTGTAAAGCGTCCTCCGCAGAGCCGCAACATACTTCAACAAGATATTTATTCATCTATATTTCTCCTTATAAATTTATACTGATCCAAATCGTTAACGCTAAGAGTTACACCGTTTTTTATTTTAGCAAAGCCTAATGAATAAGGCAAAGATAAAACGGAAAAAACAAGTTTATCAAAGCATTAATGCGCGGGATTAGTATTATGTAGGGGGAAATATCCCCCTTATATTATTGCCCGTAGGTTTTAAAACGCACAGACATGCGTTCCATTTCGTCATCCGGCATTATTATAGGCTCGCCTATGGATTTTGCCAAAATATGTATTTTGGCGCAGTAGTCTGTTTCGCGGAGCACTGCAAAGGCTTCTGCCAAGGAGGCACCGCCCGTTATTATGCCGTGGTTTGCAAGGAGTGCCGCCTTTCTATCTTTCATGGCTTCAAATGCATTTTTGGCAAGCTCCTTTGTGCCAAAGGGCGCATATTCTGCACAGCGCACGTCTTTTCCGGCAAGGGTTAACATATAGTGGCTTGGGGGGATACTCTGGTTGAGCACCGCAAAAACCGTGCTATATGTGGTGTGGGCATGTATTACTGCGTTTATATCATTCCTATTTTTGTAGAAAATAAGGTGCAGTGCCCATTCGCTTGACGGTTTCCTGAAACCTTCAACAATTTCGCCGTCAAGGTTTAAAGCTACCATGTCTTCCACTTTTATATCCGCAAAAGGTATGCCGGAGGGTGTTATATACATAAGCCCTTTTTCTCTGTCAAAATAGCTTAAATTGCCGCCTGTGCCGCTTGTAAGCCCGCTTGTGAAAAGCTCGTTGCCGTATTGTACTAAAAGTTCTAAATTATCTTTCATATTATCTCCTTACGCCTTATACATAGGCCCATATGTTTTGCAGAAATTATAGTCGGACGCTTCAAGGTCCTTTGTGCCAAAGCCGTGCGCCGTATGCGGACGGTAAATGCGACTATCCGCAATGTTATGGAGCGATACAGGTATACGCAGCATAGAAGCCAGCGTTATAAGTTCCTCCCCAACATGTCCATATACTATTGCGCCATGGTTTGCGCCCCAGCGCGCCATAACATCGTACACGCTTTCGCAGCCTTTTTCACCTATTATAGGAGCAAACCATGTTGTGGGCCAAGTTTTGTCCGTGCGGTCATCAAGCGCTTTATGTACATCGTCCTGAAGTTCTACAGAGTATCCTTCCACTATCTGAATAACCGGCCCTACACCTTTTATTAAGTTCAGGCGTATCATTGTAAGCGGCATCTGTGCAGATGTTTTAAAGTGCGATGAGAAGCCACCACCCCTGAAATACTGGTAGTCCGCGCGGCACCAATCCGTCGCTTTAAGGCAGGCATCTATATCTTTTTGGCTCATATTCCAAAACTCTTTCATAACGCCATTGCCGTTTTCGTCCTTTGCTGCACCCGTTGCATCAAGACAGGTAGCGCCGGAATTTATAAGGTGTATTACGCCGTTTTTGGCTTTGCCTGTAAGTTCCTTGCCTGTAACACGCTTTACGGCTTCGGGACTCCAATAGGTTCTAACGTCAGAAAATATGGGGGCCTTATTTGTTATAAGCGTGCCAAGAAGCATGCTTAGACCGTTTAATGCGTCGTTTTCGGTAGCAAAGGCGGTGGGTCTTCTTGCGCCATTCCAATCGAAAGTGGAATTCATAATGGCTTCCTCAAAATCGCAGTTGGGGAGCCAGTCCGTCCACTGCCTTTGGCCTTGGAATCCGCCCACTAAACCGTTTCTGCCCCTCGCTTCTTCAGACCAGCCTATTTCGTGAAGCTTTGGGTTACCAAACATTATATCACGCATAATTACTGACTGTTTGGCTATAAATTCCCAATCCTTATCGGGCGGGACAACCTTGGACTTTGTGACTATATCCTCTAAATCTTTGCCGGCGTTTTTGTCAAAACCCTCTTTGCAGTTTTCTTTTATCCATGCTAAGCACTTTTCGTACTCGTCCTTATCGTAAATTTCAAGCTTTATGCGGCGGAGTATCTCCGTCATATCAACGTATTCTGTTGTAAGACCGAAATAATCGTGCATTATTACGGGGTCTATTTGAGAGCCGGCTATGCCCATGCAGCTGTTGCCCATTGAAACATAGGCTTTGCCGCGCATTTGGCCTACCGCATTAACGCCCCTTGCAAAAAGGAGTATTTTTCTTTTTACGTCTTCTGGGATAGATGTATCCTCCATATCCTGCACGTCATGACCGTAAATTGAAAACACAGGCATACCGCGCTGTGCGTAGCCCGCAAGGGCCGCAGCTAAAAACACAGCACCGGGGCGCTCTGTACCGTTAAAACCCCATATGGCTTTTATGGTGTTGGGGTCCATATCCAACACTTCCGTGCCATAGCACCAGCTTGCAGTAACAGTTAATGTAGCCACTACGTTTTGGGTTTTAAACTCGTCTTCAACAACGCCTGCATCGCCCCTTCCGCCTATAGTGCGGCTTGCGATAACACATTCGAGCGGTTTACCGTCTGCGTAGAACACGTTTTCTTGTATAAGTTTTTTAGCCATATGAGCTAAGCTCATAGTTTTTTCTTCAAGGGATTCTCTTACCCCGCCCTGTCTACCATCTATAACGGGGCGTATACCTATCTTAGCGTAGTTGATTTTCGATTCAGTCATTCTTATTCTCCTTATTATTTTTAGCGGCTTCGTACAGCTCCGCCGCAAAAGCGTCTGCATTTTCTAAAATATTGTCGCTGCCCGTCAAGTAAGATTGTTCCGTAAACAAAAACGGCACGTACCATATGTTATTAGGTACTTCCCTTTTTGTTAAACGCTCGTGGAACTTTTTTTGCATGAAGGTTTGGTCGCAGTTTATATAGTCCCACACCAAAGGATATTTGTCCTGCGCAGTTTTTAAAGCTTCTTCCACCTTTACGCAGTAGGGGCATTTGCTCTTATAGTAGTAGTCTAAAACATAGGCATTGCCTAAAATTTCTTTTTCTATAACGGCAGGCGTTCTTTTTATTATGTCTTCCTTTGTGGATATAACCGTGTCATTTATAACAAGCACGGGGAGCTTTATTTCTTCTTCCAAAATATTTAATTCCCCAAGAGTTTTTAAATATAGCTCGGAACTTTTAAACACATTGTACGCAGCTATATCCATACGGCGCTTTATGTTTTCCGTTTGACTTTTAAAGAAAGATATAAACTTTTCTTCCTCGTCGCAGGATTCGCATATTTCGGAATAAAAATAGTGTACCCTTATAGGCTTTTCGTCTGCAAATGCGGAAAAAACCGTAAACAGGCAAAGCACAAACAGTAAAGCCGCTATTATTTTGTCTTTATACATATAGCCTCCCCTATTCTTGCCGAATTAAAGGCTCTAAATCCGGCGTAAAGCCATCATCAAACGGGTATAGCGGACGCTTTAGCATTTTAAAATCCAAACTCTTTAAATCCTGATTTACAGAGCCTGGCGTTAAAAGCATAGTCCAGCCACGCGCAGCACGGCTTAGGTCCGGCTCAAGATATCCTATTTTAACTATAACGATATCGTAATCGGCGTATTCGCCAAGCCCTGCGTTTTTAAAGCCCTCTTCTGTTGCAAACTGGTACCTATTTGATGTTACAGCAAGCTTTAAATTATCTTTCTCTAAAATAATGCTTTCGCCCGCCATTTTGCCATTATACCTGTTTATAAGGCGCATTTTTGTTTTTACGGGACCTCCCAAAGCAGGGTTTATTTTGCCACCCAAATTAACGTCCACAAAATCGCCTATTGTATTATTTTTAAGCGCTTTAACCGTTTCTGCGTCCCTTATAGAAACAAGTGCTATTTTCTTGTGGCTTTGAAGACCTTGGTTTAAAATTTCGCGGAGAACTACAACCGTGTCATCGTCCCCGCCCGCACCGGGGTTATCGCCGGTGTCCGATAGAAAATATGGTTTCTCTTTGGCTTCCATGGCTTTTTTAAGCCCGTCTTTAAGTGTTGCGACAGGGCCTACAAAATTAAAATCATCTTTATAGCCCCAAAACTTTTTAGAAAGCTCCTTTACGCTTGCTACGGTGCTGTTTTTATCAAAGCCGTATGCGCAGACCGTAGCATGGCTCCTTGGCTGATCCGCCCAAGGGAAGCCCACCCATATGGAAATATCGAGCAAATCGTCTTTTTTTAGAATTTCGGGTATAGCTTTATATAGGCTTTTCCCCGGTTCAACCTCGGTTGATGTCTGCTCGCCTGGGAGCAGAATAGGCACCGAAACCATGGTCTTTATTATTTGCTTGCCTTTTTTGCGTTCGTCAAGCACGCGTATTAGGTTTGCTAATGTGCGCTCCCTTGTTTCTAATGCATCTATATGGGGTGCTGTGCGGTAGCAAGTGAGCACGGTGGCAAGTTCAAACAGTGTTTCTGATACATTGCCGTGCAAATCCATGGACGCAGACAGCGGTACGGATACGCCAATCTTATCCCTTATGGCTTTTATAAAATCCCCCTCGGCATCTAAGCTTCCTTCAAGGCTCATGGCGCCATGTATATCGAGATAAAAGCCGTCTATGCGGTTTTCTTTTAGTTTGTTGTTAAGTATTTCTATAAATTCTTTTAGGTAGTCCTCGTAAAAACCACGCTCCACTATGCCGCCCGGCAATGCCCTTGCGTGCATAATAGGTATGAGGTTTACTTTATCGCTATATTTATCAATCCAAGGGTAGCGTTTTAAAAGCTCCTCGCCTTTTGTTATATGAAAATCCTTTTCATTAGAACGGTAGGGCGTAAATGTAGAAGACTCTATATGTATACCGCCCACAAATATATTATATTTCAAATTGTTACCTCTTTGCATTTATAAGCCGCTTAACCCTTTACAGAGCCTAACATAACGCCCGACACAAAATACTTCTGCACGAAGGGATATATTATAAGCACGGGAAGCGATGACACTACTATGGTTGAATACTTTAACAGGTCTACAAGGCCTTGCTTTTCTGCAGCCGCCTGAACGTTTGTTACAAGGGTCGGATCCACGGTGTTTATAATGAGCAGCTCTCTTAAGGCTATCTGCAACGGGTGCATTGCCGAGCGGCTTAAGTAGAGCAGAGCATTAAAGTAGGAATTCCAATGCCCTACGCCGTAGTAGAGCACAAGCACCGCAATAACAGGCTTTGAAAGCGGTACCGCTATGCTTACAAAGTAGCGGAAGGGCTTACAGCCGTCCACTATGGCGGCCTCGTATAATTCGTCCGGTATCGAGTTTGACATATAGGACCTTGCTATCATCATGTTCCATACGCTTAAAGCTCCCGGTATTACCATTGCCCATATGGTGTTGCGCATACCTAATTGGCTAACAAGCAGGAATGACGGCACCATACCGCCATTAAATATAACGGTAAGCATAAAAAGTTTATTAAGCCAACGGCGTGCACGAAACTCCTTGCGGGATAGCGGGAACGCCGCAAGCAGCGTTACAATTATGTTTATTAATGTACCAAGCAATGTGTATATAATAGAGTTTTTAAAGCCCGTCATAATGCGGTCGTACTCAAACACGGTTTTGTAGCCCTTAAAAGTTGGATTCTTTGGGAACACAAACACATTGCCCTCTATAACTTTTTGCGGGTCGCTCAAGGACGCCGCCAAAACATGCAGCAGAGGCAGTAAAACTAAAAGCGCAAACAGAGCCAATAAGGCATATATAAACACTATAAAAAACTTTTCGCTGAAAGGCTGATGTTTATAAAACAATCTCTTACGTTCCATTGCAATCCCCCTCAAAATACCGACTCATCTGCAAGTTTCTTTGAAACTTTGTTTACGAGCAGGAAGAGCGCTAAGCTTATAAGAGAGTTAAACAGGCCCACTGCGGTAGCATAGCTGTAGTTACCACTTTTTATACCTACTTCGTAAAGATAGGTGGATATAATCTCCGCCGTGCGCCTGTTTGAAGGGTTGCCCATAAGGTAGGCTTTTTCAAAGCCTATGTTTAGCATCTGCCCTACGTTAAATATAAGCATCATTACTACCGTTGGCGAAATGCCCGGCAAATCTATATGCCATATTTTTTGAAGGCGAGTAGCTCCGTCAACCTCGGCAGCTTCTTTTAGTTCGGGGCTTACACCGGCAAGGGCTGATATATATATAATAGAAGAATACCCTGTACCTTGCCATACGCCGGACCATACATATAGGTGCGGGAACACACCGGATTCCCCAAAGAAGTTTATAGGTCTTCCGCCAAAAAGTGTAATAATACGGTTTATTACGCCCGAGCGCAGGTCGAATATACGCATCATCATACCTACCATGACAACCATGGATATAAAATAGGGGGCGTATGTAACCATCTGCACAGATTTTTTAAAGCGCACATGCGATACTTCGTTTAGGCAAATAGCAAGGATTATAGGCAACGGGAAACCAACCAAAAGCGAATACACACCAAGGCGCACCGTGTTTAAAATTATATCCTTGCTATATGGGCCTCCCAAAAACCTTACAAACCATTTAAAACCTACGTCAGGGCTGTTGAATATGCCTGCACGGGGTGAATATTCTTTAAAGGCAAGCGCTAAACCACCCATGGGCAGATATGCAAAAACTATAAGCCATATAAAGGGTATAGCCATAATTAGCCAGAACTGCACATTGCCTTCCGTAACCCAGCGGTCGAAACGCTGTTTACGCGTTTTTTTTGATATTTCTCTCATTATTAGTATCTCTTAGCCTTTCGGCTCCCCTAAAGGGGATTCTTTTAATATAATAATTACACCGCATATGCACCGTTTGAATTAGCAGTTTATAAATTAACGCTTAACTCAATATAGCATACGCTAAACTAAATTTATTTAGTCTTTGCCTTGATATAAAAACACAGCGGTCTTATGCTCCACCTATAAGATATACTTATATTTAATAGCAAAACAAAATTCTAACTACGCTGATATTGCTTGAATTAAGGGTAAATAGGCATAGGGCTGCCGCTTAATGCAGCAGCCCTAATAAGGTATTATTTGCCGTATTGACGGTCGTAAGCTGTTTGATAGGTTTCAAGCAGTTTATTAAGACCGACTTTTTCAAAGCCGTCAACATAGTTCTTCCATGCGGTATCGTCTGTGGGGTCTAATTCGCCACGGATAAACTGTGTGCGGTTTTCTTTGAGATATTTGTCAACGTCTACCAGGATTTGCTCTATGTCCACCTGCTCTTCAGCTGTGAGCTTAAGGCGCGGCACTACCTGATAGGGAGAATCTGCGTCCTGACCATAAGGTGCGCATTTGTCCTGAGAGGCATCGTAAAGGAGCTTTTCAAGGCCTTCGAGTTTAGTTACGTCCACATTAGGATCTGTCGCCTGACCTAAGCGGATAGTATCTGTCGCAAAGTTAAGGCCAACGTCCTGCCAGTCGTGGTTCTGAGCTTCGGAGGAGTATTGGTTGAGTATTTCATAAAGTGCGGGTTCGCCGTTTAAGCCAACCTTGCCTTCGGGGTTAAGCACCCAGTCCTTGCCGGCATCTGCGCCAAACTGCATGCTTAGATAACCCTCTAAGGAATAGAAGTAGTCTATCCAGCGGAGGGCAAGTTCGGGATACTTACAATCTTTAGTGATTACGAAAGCATCGCGGCCTACGCCGTCGTGCATGAAATATGTTGCGTTTCTTACTCCTTTGGGGCCTTCTATGGGTTCCATAACCGCATAGCTTGCGTAGGATTCGCCCCTTGTTGATGCATCATAAGCGTCCGAAATTGTGCCGTAGGGAGCGAACAACACAGGATCGCCCTCTTCGTTCATTAAGGCTCTGAACTGCTCGTAGTTCTGCGTGAAGCTGCCGTCATATATGGCGCCCATTTTGAATAGCTCGTTCATGTATTTAAGGGCTTCCCTATATTCGTCTTTAACCGCGATGGATTCTATTTTCTTGTCCTTGCTTACAACAACTTTGCCCTTGGCTGTACCGGGGTCTAATATGAATGCGTTTGTAATCCAGTCTTCAAACTGCTGTCCCCAGCCGCCTATGGAGCCTGTTATACCAACACCCTTGGGGTTGGCTTCGAGATATTTTTTGATAACTTCTTTAAATTCTTCTGTTGTCTTGGGGGCTTCCACGCCAAGGTCCGCCAAGTGCTTGGTGTTTACCCACATCTTGTTCCTGTATTTGCAGTGGAAGCAGTCGTTAATGCTGGGAAGGCCGTAGATATGACCGTCAGGCTGTGTTATTATGCCGAGTACGGAGGGGTTTTCTTCCAGATATTTGTTGAAGTTCGGCATATTGTCCTTGATTAGATCCTCTATCGGGAGGAGGAGCTTTTCACGCATGCCGTATTTGGCGGCATCGGGGGTTGAGAAAAGGAATACGTCCGGCAGCGGATCGCTTGACATGGTAAGGTTTATCTGCTCGTCAACCGTGTCGTTGTTGGCGATAAGGAATTCCCACTGCACGTTGGTTTTTTCTTCCATAAATTTGGTGAAATCGTTTGTGGCATAGTCTTGAACGTTTGGCATGCTCAGGCGGAACATGGTCATTTTGACGGGTTCTTCAACTAAGGGATAGGTGCCTACAGGGCTTAGGTTAAAGCCAACCTTTTTGTCTTCTGCGGGCTTCTCTTCTTTAGTTTCTTCCTTTGCAGGTTCTTCCGCAGGCTTTTCTTCTTTGGCTTCTTCTGCGGGTTTTTCTTCCTTGGCTTCTTCCTTTGCGGGTTCTGCCACTTTGGTTACTTCGGCTTTGGGGGCTTCTGTGGGCTTAGGAGCCTCTTTTTGGCAAGCAGTCAAAAGAAATACGCTTACCAATGCGATAACGAGGATCCTGAAAAGATTTTTCTTTTTCATAGCAATCTCCTATTTTTATTCTCCATACTGAGCGTTTTAATTGCGGATTATTTAAATTAAAACGTGCAAACCTATCTTATTGCCATCAAGCTTGATTTTGCACCCCCTTTGATAAAGCAAACTTAAGCTACACATTTTATTTAAACAAACCGGAATATTATGCGAATAGTATAGCATAAAGTCTTAAAAAATCAACAGCGTTTGAGTTTTTTTAGCGTACCGAAAATGTTTTTTAACATGAATTTTACACATAAAATAAGCCTTGTACAGGCGCAAAGCTATGTAGTACATAGTATTAATAGGCGTTTATGAAATTTAATACGCGGGCAATAATCGTCCCGCAAATAGATAAATATATTATAAAAACTTTGCATTATTATACTACAAGTTTCTAAAAATTATAAACGCAACCTAAAAAACGCATTTACTTTATGGAGTAAAGCAAAAACAGAAAAATATCCGTTTGTCAAAGCATTAACACTTGAAATTAGTATTAGGCGGTGCGTTATTAAATTGTGCGGTATGCACTAAAAAAAGTGCCCGTAGGCACTTTTAAAGGTTTATATCATGTCTGCTATTTCAAGACCACAGTCTATTATAAGCCTAAGCGCTTTAAGCCGCAGCTCCTTATAGTGCGGCACTATACCGCTCCACACGTCTTGATACAGGCAATCCGTAAAGTACAAGGCTTGGGCATATTCCACTCCCCTGCGCTGCGCTACGGCACACAGAGCCGCACATTCCATATCTACACCTATGGCGCCTTCCGAAAGCCTGCGCTTAATACGGGCAGGGGTTTCTCTATATATGGCATCGGTAGACCATACACGCCCCACCTTAAACTCTGCGTTGCGCTTTTTAAAGCAGGCGGCAAGCTGTCCGCTTAAAAGCGGAGAGGTGTAGGCACGCTCCCCCGCTGGAAGGTAGTGGTAGCTCGTACCCTCGTCCCGAATGGCGTCGCTCACCAAAAGGTAGCTGTCAACATTGAATTTGCCGTCTATAAGGCCGGACCCGCCCATGCAGACAAAGCGCCTAACGCCAAGCGATATAAGCTCTTCCATTATGGAAGCGCTGGAAGGCGCCCCAGACGGCATATTGGCGATTATTATGCTGTCTTTATATATGTACTGCATAATTTCCGCAGCGCCCGAATGGAAACAGTAAAGCGGGGTTAAGTCCTTGGCTATGTCCTCCACGTTTTCGATGTCTGGGTAATAGGTCATAACACAGGTGTCTATGCCGTTTGGATCCGTAATAAGCTCATCGCTTAAAGACGGAGATATTAAGGAATGTTCGTTATCAAATTCTGCTATAGGGTAAGACATATTATCAAGCCTGTTTGGCACCGCAATGCGGGCAGAAATTTGTACCGGTGGATATACTTTGGCCGCAGTTTGTGCATTTAAGTTCGTTTTGCGGCTTGCCACATTTTGGGCAGAAGTTGGCGTTTGCGGGTATTATCTCCCCACAGTTTAAGCAACCCTTGGTAGCCTGATTTTGAGGGCTTTGTACATTGGCTTGGTTTGTGCTGTTTGCCATGGCGTTTGCCATAGCCATAGCAGCCGCCATACCGGTACCCATGCCCGCCATGGAATTATCTCTCTTGGCGCTTTCGCCTATGGCTTCCGCTGTTTGATACTGCGTGTAGCGGTTTAAGTCTCCCACAACGCCCATGCTGGTGCGCTTATCCATAGCCTGTTCCACAGCTTCCGGAAGGCTTATGTTTTCTATAACAAAGCTTTCTATTTTAAGGCCTATCGGCAGGAAGCTTGTTGAAAGGTTATTTAAAACAAGACCGCTCAGCTCTGCGTAGTTTGCCGCTAAATCAAGCGCTGGTATATTGCTCTGCGCAATCGCATCGCTTAACGCCGACACAACGGTGCGCTTAACCTGCCCTTCAACACCGTCTACCGTAAAATAGGCACTTGTGCCGAAAACCTCGCGCAGGAACGCGACAGGGTCTACCACTCTAAAAGAGTATATGCCGAAGGCTCTTAAGCGTATCATGCCAAAGTCGCGGTCGCGCATCATGACAGGGTTTGAAGTACCCCATTTAAGGTCTAAAAACTGTTTTGTGTTTACGAAATACACTTCGCTCTTAAAAGGAGAGTTGAAGCCGTATTTCCAGCTTTTGAGCGCTGTAAGAACAGGCAGGTTCTGCGTGCTAAGCTCGTAACGACCGGGCTTGAACACGTCTGCAATCTTGCCTTCGTTTACAAATATTGCAACTTGGCTTTCGCGAACGGTAAGCTGTGCACCCATCATAATTTCGGCACCGCCGTCTTCAAAGCGGTAAACCATGGTGTTGGCGGAGGCGTCCGTCCATTCGATTACGTCAATAAATTGACCTTTTATAAAATTAAACAAGCCCATATTATCTCTCCTTTATGCGTTTTTGTTTATTAAGTCTTTCATGCTGTTAAGCACCGTGGTGCTTTCTAAGTCTAAGTCTAGATCGAGGTAGTCTTTTATGTCCTCAAGCACGGTTTCCACCCTTTGCATTACTTTTTGTTTGATTTCTTCATCGGTTAAGTCTGTGTTGAATGCAGGGCCCGCAAACAGGCGTATGTGTCTTGGGCTTAAAACCGCCACATCGTAATAAACATCGTCTATATATTTACCGAAGAAGTTGTTGCGCAGAGCGTACTGGAGCCTTTCTGCGCCATAGTGCCAACGGTCGTTTAAATATACCTCGCCTTGAGGCAGGTCGAAATCGAACAGATAGCACTGCATGGTGAGAGACACATTTGCACGCACAAGCTTTATGCGGGCGACCAATTCTTCTTCGGAATTTATCTGACCTTTTAGGAGCTGCGCCATAAGCTCGTCCCTTAGCATTTGGAAAACAAACATCTCGTCGTAGGAGTCCGCATCTTCCCTGTGCATTTGGTCCAAAAATTCGCGTATGCGGTTAAGCTCGTCAAGAAGAGCCTGCCCTCTTTGGTGCGTTTGAAAAACGGGCAAACTTGGATGGTCTGTTATATATTGCTGTATGGGGCTTGGATCTTGGCTTACAAACGCATAACCAATAGCGTCCACAACATGAGAGTTAAGGTAGCGCAACGCTTCTTCCGCATCGCTTAAAATTGTGACGGGTCTGAACATCAGTTGGCCCCAGTTGTCTATCTGATTAAATGCATTGCGCACATTTTCGTTGTCGGTCACGAGCAATAGCTTGTACAAATTCCCTGCCTCCTTGGGTATTAGTAGTCTCATTATATACGATTGAGCATTTTGTTGCAACAAATAATACTAATCGAAAACGTTAACGC
>JAUNLY010000148.1 GCA_030532025.1 Eubacteriales bacterium | reverse complement strand
AAGCAAAAATGGAAAAAGACAAGTTTATCAAAGCATTAAGGTGCGGGATTAGTATCAAACAACCGCCATGCGTATCAGTACTGTGCATGGCGGTTTCTATGGTTTTCTATAACAAAAGATAGTTTATCAAAGAATTAATATTTGGATTAGTGTAAACAAACTAAAGCACCAACTTTAATTTAGTGTAATTGATAATTATAAAACTTAAATTACACCTTTTTTAAGTATAATGCAGGCGTACAAGGCTCTTTCGCCGGTTGCTACGGTTGCGTAGGCTTTTTTGCTTAATTCGTAAAAAGCCATCCTGTCTACATACTGGTATTTAATATCTTTTTGGTGTTTTTCGATGGTTTTAGTGAAGGACTCCCATATGGCGGGTTTTTCTTGCCCATCAGGTACAGCCATTAAAGTAACGGGCGCTTCAACATATGTATCCAAGGGTAGCAATGCAAGTATAGCGTCCAAGAGTTCAACCACGCCGTGGCCGTCGGCGCGTATGTTGTTTGGGTTTAATGATTTGGCGGGGAAATTAGCATCTCCTATAACAATTTCGTCCCCATGCCCCATTTCTGCAATGGTCTTTAACAGTTGTGGAGAAATAAGCGGGGAAATACCTTTTAACAATGTAATGCTCCTCTCTTTATGTATTTATTATACTAACTCAAATCGTTAACGCACTTAGAAACGACAGATTTTTTCTTTTTTGCAAAGCCGACTGAGTGATGCAAAGCAAAAATGGAAAAAGACAAGTTTATCAAAGCATTAAGGTGCGGAATTAGTATTATTTATATTGGCAGGTGCTGTTGCGGACTACTAAGCTGCCGTTAACTTTAAGCCTCATCGCGGGCCAGTTGGGGTGCTCTATCCTGTTGCGCAACAAATCCACCGCCAGCGCTCCCATAGCGGAGCGAGAAATTCTCATAGTGGTGAGCGAGGGGGTTGTAACGGCGCTGAAGGGGATATCGTCAACGCCCACTATGGACAGTTCTTCCGGCAATTTAAACCCTGCTTCTATAAGCGCTTTTTGAGCACCTATTGCAATGGAATCGTTATCCGCCAGCACTGAACTTTGCTTCAAGTGGCGCTCGTCCTTAATATAGCTTGTCATATCTTTATAGGCGCCGTTTAGCGTAGGGGTGAGCAAAATGGGCTGTGCCACGGGGAGACCAAGCTCTTCCATTATTTTACAATAGCCCTCATAGCGTTCGTCCAAATTGCTTAAAGATCTGTTGCTCTTTAAATACCCTATCTGCCTATGCCCTAAGGCATACAAGTGCAGCACAGCCTCGCGCATAATGCTAATGTTATCCATAGTTATGCTGTCGAAAGGATAATTTACCATGCTGTTATCCACCACTATAACAGGCGGACGAAACTTAAAAAAGCAATTACGGTCCTTTTGGGCAAGCTCTGTTCCTATGGCTATAACACCATCGATTTCACTTCGGTTTATTTCTTCAATACAGGAAGCCATATGCGCCGCATTACAATTTTGGCTGATAGTTTTATACGAAAGCTTTTGACATTCGTATTCTATTTGGTCAAGTATTGAAGTTATAAAGCCTTGGTTTTCTTCTATCGCCATACCGTGAACCCTGTATTTAAGGATCGCTATGTTAAGCTCTTTATTTTTTTGCGTATGGACGCTCGGCCTATACTTATGCTTGTCTACAATT
>JAUNLY010000041.1 GCA_030532025.1 Eubacteriales bacterium | reverse complement strand
CATTATGGGAATAACTATAAGCGCGCTGAGGGCTGAGAAAAACAGGCCTATAAACCCACCTATTATGCTCGGAGTAAAGTCTAAAAACGAAAGGAAAATCGCAAGACCCACCAAGCCTTTTACTATGTTTGCAGGAGTGCTTGAGGAGCCTTTTTTCTGCTTTTTGACATCTTTGCGGAAATCCTCCCGCACTTCCTCCATAAGCCTTTTGCGTTTATCCGCCTTATGCTTTTTTTCCTGCTCTTTTTCTAAGGCCGCTTCCTCGGCCTTTTCAACATCGCTTGCGTACATGGGCGTGTCCATGCCACCGTATTTTCTGGCTATCTCGCTCGGCGTTTCCATTTCTAATATAAGCTCGTCCTCGGTGAGGCCTTCGCGTATTTTTTTAAGCTCCATTTCGTAGCGCAGATCCTGCATAATGCGCTCCACTTGCTTTTTGGGCAGGTTGCGCAGCTGCCACTCTACCATGGCGAGGTATCTTTTCATATTGCTTTCCATAGTTTCCTCCCTCTTTACCCTTGCAGCGCTCAATTGCTTTCTGCAATACCATAGTACAGCATGCGCTTTAATACAAAATAAAACGCAGATTAGAAATTATTAATTAAGAATGTGCTGCATAAATAAGGTGCTTAAACCGCTAACGATGTTGTCGTTAAATTAAACTGCAAAGTTTAATTTTTTGTATGTAAATAAGATTTTGCATATAGCTATAATACAGCGCCATATAATTTATAGGCTATTTATAAATACTTAGCTAACAAAAGGTTTTTATATTGACAAATATAAAACGGAAATCAAACTTCAAACTATGTCGATTTAGCTTACATTAATTATAGTATACTCTATATATAAATTTTATTGCCGTTTATTGTTGCCTTTCCTTGGCAAGCCCAAAAAGGTAGCAGGAATATTTGCTGTCCCTCGGTTCTACGCTAAACTGCTCGTAGCGGTGCTGGCTTGTATGGCAGAAATAACCCGCCTGCGCCACCTGAAAACCCGTAAGGCCGTCAAAATATTCAAGCGGTTTATCCCAGTCAAACTCCCTTTGGTTTTCGGGATACAGGTGTATATAGAGTTTTTGCACTTCAAAAGTGCCGTAAGTTGCCGCACTTTCCGGATATTTTTGCGGGTCTGCGGCATTATCAAAAGCAAGCATAGCCGCATCTGCGCACATACGGTGCATGCCATGGCCATATTCGCCGTTTATGTCGTGGGTGAAGACTGTGTCCGGCTTATACTTGCGGAAAAGCTCCGTAACATAGCTCCTAACCTTTTTTTTGCCAAAATACTTATAGGCCTTATCAAGCTTGTTGGACCACTTATCGTTAAAGGGGCCAAATTCGGGGTATGTTTTAAGCCCCGCCGTCCAAAGGGCGTTTAAAAGCTCGCTCTTTCTAAGTTTATTTGATGGCGTTAAAACAACGGCGACCATGTCTTTGTTCAGTTCGCCAGCGTATGTTGGTATAAGGCCGCCGAAAAACAGCATTTCATCGTCAGGATGAGCAAAGAATACCATAATATCGTTCTTCTGTTTAGGTTCTTCCCATGTTTGCACGTAACGGGGTAAGTTGCCTTCGGCGAACAAAAATATCTCCTTTATGGCAAACCATTCTTTTTTGTTCTCCACAGGCTCTATACGCAGTTGCGTAGCGCCATTTAATTTTACAAATTGGTGCAGATAAGGGGATTCTATAACGCTCGTGTTTTTGGTGCGCGTAGTTGTATGCTCTGTAATGCGCCATGCCTTTGGATCGTCATCAAAGCAGATGTATAAGCCGTAGACCGGCTCCTTAAGGTTTATTGTAATGCCCTTAGTTTTAAAGCGCGTGTCATAATCCCTATCCGTCATTCTAAAAATATTTTTTTTGTTGTTATCGGGAGTAAATTCCGCGTATGCGCTTAGTTCCTTTGCATCCCCTTCTTTTGGGGCGTTTACCTGTTCGTAAAAGGGCATACCCTCCTGAGCGAATGCGGTATTTACCAAAAGAAGTAATGCGATTAATAAAAGCAATGTTTTTTTCATGGTATTTCCTTCTTTAATTAATATATTATTCAATATATTAAAGTGCTATATTTGCGCTGTTGGTTTTAATATATGGTGCTTAGCGCAAACAGAAATTGTGCCGTATAGTATAGCGATATACAGGCTATTTCGTTTTGATTATCTCCATTACCCTTTACTATGCGCCAAGCTATAAGGCTGTCTGACGCTACAAACAACAAAGCTCCCAATGCCGTTAAATAACCCGCAAAGAAAGCTTGGGATAGCATAAACATTATTACTACGCCGTATAGAGCATAGGGCAATATGTTTTTGTCCGTAAGTTTTTCCGCATGGTTGTAGAGCAGCAACAGCAGTATTAAAAGCCCCGCGAAAGCTAAGAGCGAAACTTCGTTAAAGCCGTTTTTTATAATAAAAGCCGCTATATACACAACATGCCCCAAGGCGAACACGCCCATGCCCGCCATAAAATGATGCTCCAAAAGCATATCCGCAACAGCACACAAAAACAGGGCTACACTTATAGTTGCAGCATATGTACCGCCACCTGTAAACGCAGAATAAAGCGCTAATCCACCCGCAACGCAGGTTGTAGCGCCCTTTAAAAGCGTGGTCTTTGGTGTTGGTGTACCCTTATCCTTTTTAAAATCCGCCTTTTTGTAGCTTATGCCGAGGATCAGCATTATAACAAACGCTGCAATGCTTGCGTACATAAGACCTCCCTTTAACCTATAAGCTCAAGAGCTTGTTTTAATGTGGGCATGGCACCCTGTGCGCCCGCCTTTGTGGTTGAGAGAGCACCTACTGCATTTGCAAATGCAAGGCATTTTTTTAAATCCCATTTTTGGCTTAAAGCATAAGCCAACCCCGCGTTAAAGCTGTCGCCCGCGGCGGTGGTATCCACCGTATCTACCTTAAAGCCTTCGCAATATACATACTGCATGGAGTCAACATATAAACAACCCCTTGAGCCAAGCTTTGCCACAACCGCCTTAACCCCTCTGCTTAAAAGGTTTTTGGCGGCCTTTTCGGCGTCCGCAACTGTACCTGTTGGAAGACCCGTGAGCAAGCGCAGTTCGCTTTCGTTTGGGGTTATAATGTCTATATCGCTTAAAAAGCTATCGTTTAACGGCACTGCGGGAGCGGGGTCTAATATCACCTTAGAACCTGCGCGGCTCGCCTGTTTTGCCGCCTGTTGGCAGGAATACAGCGGTATTTCGAGCTGTAAAAGGGTATATTCCGGCGTGTCGCTCTCTTCCTGTGCACGGTTTACAAACTCGTAATCGCAAAGCGCATTAGCACCTGGTACCACGGCTATGCGGTTTTCGCCGTTTTGGTTTACTTCTATTAGGGCAATGCCGGTGGAGGCTTCTTCTGTCTTGCCTATGTAGCGGGTATCCACATTTAGCTCTTTAAAGCTGTCAAGATAAAGCTGCGCATAGCTGTCTTCCCCAAGCATGCCTATAAACTGCACATCTGCGCCTAATTTAGCCAGAGCCGTGGCTTGGTTGCCACCCTTGCCCCCCAGATATGTTTTGAAGTTTTCGCCGGTTATGGTTTCACCCGCGGCGTGGAAACGCGGTAAAAGTACGGTCATGTCCACATTTAAGGAACCTATCACTTGAAAAACGCTCATGGTTTTACCTCCAATACAAGGGGAAGGTCTTCTAAACCCGTGCCTGACACCATGTTAACATTGTCTAAATTAAGCCAAATGACCGGCATTACGCCAAGGTCTTCGGATTCTACGCCTATAAAACCTATATTCCCCTTAACCTTTGTGCTGCGGTTGGCGTGTTTTTTGTCAGATTCAGTCCTCGTCCATATGGGGCTATAAGGCCTTGATGAATACCTGAAAAGCCCGTTATTTACAGCATAATCTGTGCCTATAAATGTGCAACGGTCTTTGTTTGATTTAAAGCCGAAGTCCGGATTTTTTAAATCTTCAACAGAGGGAAGCGACACAAAACCGAACTCGCTTTCAAAAAGAGCTTTTTGCTCCTCTTGCGTAAATGCGCTGTTTAAGAATTCGCCATTTAATATGCCGTTTAATTCGCTTTTGGCAAAGCCGGGATATTTGCGCTGATCGTGATGTATGCGGGCGGCAAAGAGTATGTTTTTGCTCATAAGGTAGGCGATGTTGTCTTTAATTTCAAGCACCTTCCAGTTTATGGGCAACACCTCTCCCGATGCTCCCTGCGGGTAAACCCCAAACTGCACTATGCTTTGCGGCGCCGGCAGGGCGGCAGCAAGAGAAACCGTAAAGCTTAGCCCTAAAATTATAGATAATATAAAGGCAATAAATCTTTTCATAAGCACTCCCTCTTTCTTTTAGAGAAGTATAGCAAAATCCGCCATATTTTACAAGGAAAGCAATGTAATACTAATTGAAAATGTCAACGCAAAAATAAACGCGAGATTTGTCTTTTTTGTAATGCTAAATTATGTAGTTCAAAGCACTGAGCGAAATTAGTATAAAAATCCCCTTCAGATTTTTGAAGGGGGTAGTGACTAATCTCATATGTATCAGTATTAATTATCAGAACTGTGCGTTGCCTACGGTGCGGGGGTAGGGCAGAACGTCTCTTATGTTGCTCATGCCCGTTATGTACATAATAAGGCGTTCAAAACCTATGCCGAAGCCGCCGTGCTTTACGGTGCCAAAGCGCCTTAAAGAGCTGTACCAATCGTAACTTGCTTCGTCCAAATTGAGTTCTTTAATGCGTTGTTGGAGTTTTTCGGGTCGCTCCTCACGCTGACTGCCGCCTATTAATTCCCCTATACCGGGGACCAAGAGGTCAACCGCTGCAACAGTTTTGCCGTCTTCGTTCTCGCGCATATAGAAAGCCTTGATTTCTTTCGGGTAATCGCATACAAACACCGGAGCTTTAAAATGTTTTTCGGTTAAATAGCGTTCGTGCTCTGTTTGTAAATCCATTCCCCATTTTACGGGATAGTCGAAATTTTCGTTGGATTTAGTCAATATATCTATCGCTTCGGTATAGGGTAAACGGACGAAATTAGCTTCCGCTACCTTTGTAAGGCGCTCTATAAGGCCTTTTGAAACGAATTGGTCTAAAAATTCCATTTCGCTTTTGCCGCGTTTGAGCACTTCTTTAATAGTGTAGCGCAACATATCTTCTTCTAAATCTATAACGTCATTTAAATCGGCAAAGGCAATTTCTGGCTCTATCATCCAAAATTCCGCCGCGTGGCGTGGCGTGTTGGAGTGTTCTGCGCGGAAGGTAGGGCCAAAGGTATATACTTTACCAAAAGCCATACAGAAAGCTTCCACGTTTAATTGGCCGGAAACAGTAAGGTTTGCGCGTTTGCCGAAAAAGTCCTCATTATAGTCTACATTGCCGTCCTTGGTTTTGGGCAGGTTTTCCATAGGAAGCGTGGTTACTTCAAACATTTCGCCGGCACCCTCGGCGTCTGATGTTGTAATTATAGGCGTATGCACATATACAAAGCCATGCGATCCCAAATATTCGTGTATTATTTGGCTTAACAGCGAACGCAGGCGGAACACCGCATAAAAGGTGTTTGTGCGGGGACGCAGATGCGGTATTGTGCGCAGGTATTCAAAGCTATGCCTTTTCTTTTGCAGAGGATAGTCGCCATCTGCAAGGCCTAAAACTTCTATTGACTGTGCTTCTATTTCAAAGGGCTGTTTCATTTCGGGCGTTAGTTTAAAAACACCCTCCACCTGTATGCTGCTGCCCGTGCTTACCTTTGTTATTTCTTCAAAGTTTGAAAGAGTGTTGGGCGCAACCACCTGCACGTTTTCAAAGCAGGAGCCGTCGTTTAATGCAATAAAACAAAGGTTTTTTGAGTTGCGGTTTGTCCTTACCCAGCCGTTTATTTTTAGCGTTTCGCCATCTTTAAGGGGGGATTTAAAAAGTGAAATAATTTCCATAGATTTCTCCTATTCTCTAATCATTTCTCTTGCCAAAAGCGCAGAGCCTATAAGGCCAGCATCATTGCCGAGTGTAGCTAAATGCACTTCAGCAAAAGGCATAGTCTTAAACATAAGGTATTGGGGTATTTTTTCTACTATGGAGTTTAGAAGAAATTCCCCCGCGTGGCTTACACCGCCGCCCAAAACTATCATTTCGGGGTCTAAGAAAGATACTATTGTGTTTAACGCTAAGGCCAAATACCTTGTATAGCGGTTAAACAGCATAAGCGACATGGAATCCCCGTCCTTTGCCGAGTCTATTATAATTTTGGCGTTCAAGTTTTCAAGCTTGCCGTTTATCCTTTTGTTTACATCGCAATCGGGGTGTGCTATGCACATTTCTTTGCCCATGCGTATAAGCGCAGTGGCGCTGCAGTAGCGTTCCATACAGCCGTCCTTACCACAGGTGCAGGGTTCGCCGTCTATAACCATGGTAAGGTGGCCAAGCTCGCTTGCGACACCGTGCGCCCCTGTCCAAGGTTTGCCATCTATTACAATACCGCCGCCAAGCCCTGTACCTATCGTTAAAAACACGCTTGATTTACAGCCGCGGCTTACGCCTATGGCGTTTTCCGCAAAGCCCGCAACCGTTGCGTCGTTCTCTATCCAAATGGGTTTATTTATATGCTTTTGAAGCTCACGGCGCAGTGGCTCGTCCTTCCAAAATAGGTTGGTGCAGAAAATGACATCGCCTTTTTCGTTGTCTGCAATGCCGGGTATTCCTACACCAATACATGCAACATCGTCCAGAGAAACGCCGCTCTGTTTGAGCGCTTTATTGGCGATAGCACCCATGTCCTCTATCATTACTTCAAACGGACGGCCCGGAAGCGTCGGAGTTTCCGCCTTGGCAAGTATTACGCCTTCCTCGTCCACTACGCCGGCCGCCATATGCGTACCGCCTACGTCTATGCCTATATACTTCATATGCCTTTCTTTCCCCTTTCTTTTTGGTTGCGAAGCATCATCTCGTTTAAGCGCTTGTCAAGCTCGTGAGCCGCAGAATAACCCATCTTTTTAAGGCTTAAGTTTCGCGCAGCAACCTCTATAATAATGCTGAGATTTCGTCCCGGACGCACGGGTATTACAAGGTGTGGAACCTTTACACCCAATATTTCCGTGTACTCTTCTTCAAGTCCCAAGCGGTCATACTCCTTTTTTTCAACCCAGTTTTCAAGGTGTATCTGCATGTCTATTGCTTTGTTGAGTAGAACGCTTCCAACGCCAAACATCTGCCTTACGTCTATTATGCCTATGCCCCTAAGCTCCATAAAATGGCGCACGGTTGCGGGGGATTCGCCTATAATACGGTTATCCGCTACGCGCTTTATATCAACCACATCGTCCGCTACCAGCTGATGCCCTCTTTTAACAAGCTCCAATGCGCTTTCGGATTTACCTACACCGCTTTCGCCCGTTATAAGAACGCCCACGCCATAAACATCCACAAGCACTGCATGCATTGTAGTCTGCGGAGCTAAGGCCTTGTTTAAATATAATATAGCTTCAACTATAAATTTTGTGGTGGGCTCTCTTGTGCTGTACACCACAACATTGCGTTCGCTTGCGTATTGCAAAAAGTCCGCCGGAGGTACATAACCCCTGCACACTATTACGCAGGGTATGGGATAGGAGAAAAACTTGCGCAGGCGTTGTTCCCTTTCCTGTGCGGTAAGGGAGCTTAGATATGTCATCTCCACATTGCCAAAAACCTGAGGACGGTTGAAGGCAAAGTGCTCGTAAAAGCCCACAAGCTCAAGCCCTGGGCGGTTAAACTCTGCACTTTCTATGTCCCACTGCTTAACCGTCGAAGGCGACAGAACGGAAAGGTTTAACTCTTTTGCAAATTTATCCGCATCAACCATGTCTTCACCTCGCTAAATAATAAAAAGATTATACCTTTTTTGGTCGTTCTGTGCAATGACCGATACAGAATAAAGGCATAAGAAAACCCGCAGATTGCTCTGCGGGAAAAGAAAGGGGAGAAAATTAGTAGTTTTGGGGCATAAGCTCAAAGTAGGCTCTGCCGTGTTTGCAGGCAGGGCATACCAAGGGAGCTTCCTCGCCCTCGAATATATAACCGCAGTTGCGGCAATGCCAGTAGGCTTTTGTTTCGCTCTTGAACACTACGCCGTTTTCGATGTTTTCTCTTAATGCGTTGTAGCGTTGTTCGTGCTGATATTCTACTTTGGCAACTTCTCTGAACTGTTCGGCGAGTTTTGCAAAGCCTTCTTTTTCGGCTGTTTCTGCAAAGCCTTTGTACATTTCGGTCCATTCGTAATTTTCGCCTTCTGCTGCGGCTTTAAGGTTTTCCGCTGTATCGCCGGCGGTTTTGCCATCTTTAAGAGCGCCCAGAGCCTTAAACCAAAGCTTTGCATGCTCTTTTTCGTTTAATGCGGTTTCTGCAAATATACCGGCTATCTGTTCATAGCCTTCTTTTTTTGCGGCTGAGGCAAAAAAATCGTACTTGTTGCGTGCTTGGCTTTCGCCTGCGAATGCTTCCCATAAGTTTTTCTCTGTCTGGCTACCTTTTAAATCCATGGTTTTATTCCTCCTTTAAATTATGCGATGCTCGTAAGTACCGATACCAGGGTGCCGCCTACAATAATAACCGCCAACAGTACGCTGACGAAACGAATAAGCAAGTCCTTTTTAACGGATTTCTTTTTGGAATGAGCGGTCAATGTAAATCTCCTTAAGTAGATGATGCGAACTGTATTATACAAATAATCGCGCACTTTGTCAAAGAAAAAATCTAAAAAGCACAAATATCCTAAGTATCGGCAGAGCCAAGCCTATTGTACCCGTTGAAAACGCCCTTTAAACGGTTTATACTTATTCCGACGCAAAAACGGGAGGTTTAAATGGAAATACTTATAACAGCTTTTGAAGCTTTTTTGGAAGATAGTATAAACGCTTCTCAAAAGGTACTCGAAAAAATACAAGATTATGATTTTGGCTTTAATGTACACACAAGGCTTTTGCCGGTTGAATTTAAAGCTTCACATATAATATTAAAACAGGCTTTAGACGATATACGCCCGCAAGCCGTTATATGCTTAGGGCAGGCTAAGGGCAGGGCTGCAATTACAATAGAGCGTATAGCCATAAATATAGACGACAGCACTTATCAGGATAATGCAGGTTTTACCCCTTTGGACGAAACAATATTTGAAGACGGCGAAAACGCATATTTTTCAAGCCTTCCAATAAAAAACTATGTTGAAACTCTAAGAAAAAAAGGCATACCAGCAAGCGTTTCAAACACTGCCGGCACATACGTGTGCAACCACGTGTTTTACAGCCTTATGTACTATATAGATAAATTTTATAAAAATACATTGGGCGGTTTTATACACCTGCCCGCACTCCCTGCGCAAGCTAAGGACAAGGCAAATATCCCCACCATGGCACTTGAAATGCAATTTGAAGCCCTAAAAGAATGTATATTAATGCTTAAAAATGTGTTTAATAGTTAATTGTTGTTACAAATAGAACATTGTTTACAAAAAGAAGCCGCCTTAAGCTGATCATCGCTTTGGCGGCTATCTTTTAATACTAATCCAAATCGTTAATGCATAGAGTTACGCCGGATTTTTTCTTTTTTGCAAAGCCGACTGATAGAGGCAAAGCAAAAATGGAAAAAGACAAGTTTATCGAAGCATTAAGGTGCGGGATTAGTATAAGCTATCGCTCTTAGTTGTTACCCTTTATGGCTGCATAGCAATCGCTGCAGTAAACCGGGCGGTCGTTCTTTGGTTCAAATGGTACTTCGGTCTCACGGCCGCACTCGGCGCAAATGGCTTTGTGCATTTCGCGTTTTGCGCTACGGTTGCGCTTGTTGTTTTGGCGGCAATCTTTGCAGCGTTTAGGCTCGTTTTGGAAGCCTTTCTCAGCATAGAATTCCTGCTCGCCTGCGGTAAATACAAATTCCTGCCCGCAGTCGGAGCAAACGAGCGTTTTGTCTTCAAACATGGTTTCTATAGAACCCCCTAATATATTCTGGTTACCTTGCTGACCTGGTTTTTGCCCCCACACCCGCCTGCCGGAAACTTGCCTGGCATTTATGTGCCTCACGCCTTTCTCTCGATTGCTCGGCAGGGCTTACTCCTAGACCGCACCATGATCACGGAGATTTTTCTCCGCTTACGTGGACCGTTTTGCCTGCGACTGGCATCGGCTTTCAACCACAGACCAAGGTTTTAACCGCCGTTATTATACAGCCTGAAAAGGAAATTTACAATAGCAGGATTATTTTAAGCTTAAAAAACGAAAAAAATACTGACTATACGTAAATTGACATTTTAATTTTATATTATGTTAAATATTATAGCAACTTTTCAAACATATGGAAGAGCGTAAGCCCCGTATCTTCATAGTATAGCTGCATACTGTTTACAAAATTATAACCACAGGCGGGGTAGAGCTTAAAAGCAGGCAAATTACCGTCCAACACATCAAGGCGTATAGCATTAAAGCCTTGTTCTTTTGCGTGGTTTTCAAGGTAATTTAACATACGCTTTGCAATGCCCTTTTTCATGTATTCGGGTTTCACACAAAAAGCGTGTAGCAAAAGCGAATTTGAAAGTTCTACGCTTTTATCCCATGGGACTTTTTCATAGCCCTCAACATAGTTATTGTCTAAAATTGCGGCTGAAATTATTTTATCGCCGTCCGTCATAACATGTAGCGTTTTATTTTCTATGGCATCTCGCAGCATTTTTTCATCAGGATATATGCCCTTTTTCCAGCCGGGGGAAAATTCCGCCGTTTCAAGATAATCTATAACGGAATCGTAGAAGGCGTTGACTTCTTCAAAGTTTAAACCTTTATTGCTATACTCCATTTTTACCTCCTAATTATAAAAACGCACCGTTTTTTACGGTGCATTTTGGTACTCCCGGCGCGATTCGAACGCGCGACCCCTCGCTTAGGAGGCGAGTGCTCTATCCCCTGAGCTACGGAAGCGCAAGCTCTCAAGCTTAGGCACAATTGTACCACTCAAAGCCGTTTTATGCAAGCTATACCGTTGTAAAACTACGGCGGCTTTGCTATAATACCTGTGTGGGGGCGGTATATTTGTCGCCCGTTTTTCCTTTGGGAGGTTATTATGCCGACACTTAAAAAATACACCCGAAAGCTTAATTACAGCTATGCACCGGGGCTTTTTGCAAGCATAGAAGCTTTAAAAAACAAGCCGGAAAGCGTGCAACGCATACTTATATCCACCAAGCTTGAGGATCAGCTTTTAGAAAAGCTTTTGACGCTTTGCAAGGAAAAAAACATACGCATGGAACAGGCGGATAAGGCTTTAAGCCGTATATCCCAAAAAGAAAACTGCCTTGCAGCCGCAGTCTTTGAAAAAACACAGCATATTGACAACAGCGAAAGCCGACACCTAATTTTGCACCACCCACAGGATATGGGCAATGTAGGTACAATACTGCGTACGGCGCTTGGATTCGGCTTTTTAGACATAGCCATTATAACGCCCGCGGCGGATGTTTTTGACCCAAGGGTCGTGCGCGCGAGCATGGGAGCGCATTTTTCGCTTAATATAAAGGAATATGAAAGCTTTGAAGAATATAAATCGGAAAACTCAGAGCGCATATTCTACCCCTTTATGTTAGACGGCGCCACAGCCTTGGAAGACGCCTGCGCCCACAAAAAAGAGCCCTTTGCGCTTATATTCGGCAACGAGGGAAGCGGACTACCTAAGGAGTTTTCGCACATCGGCAAAGCCGTAAAAATACCGCACAGCGATAAAATAGATTCCCTAAACCTTGCGATAGCGGCAGCCATAGCTATGTATGGCTTTACACG
The DNA here is from genome assembly GCA_030532025.1 of Eubacteriales bacterium. Lineage (GTDB taxonomy): Bacteria > Bacillota > Clostridia > Christensenellales > Aristaeellaceae > DTU024. The sequence goes on along the minus strand of JAUNLY010000041.1, from coordinate 1,293 downwards.
CTGACAAATTGCTTTTGTCGCTAAGTTTATTCATAATTATTTAATATTAATTAAAACCGTTAATGCAAAAAATTGTACAGGAGTTCTTCTTTTTTTGCAAAGTCTAATGAATGAGGCGTAGTAACGCCACGCTTAATATTCATTCCCCTCTAAAATACCGCGAAGATTTAGAGGGGATTTTTCGTTCTACCTAAGCTGACTGAGTGAAGCGAGGACGGAACGAAAAAAGACACCTAAAGATAGCGGGGGGGTTATATGGGAATGAATATAAAAGCATAAAGGCTTGAAGTTAATATAAAACAGCATAAAAAAAAGCAGCATATGTTTCTTAAATATGCCGCGTTATTTGGCGGAGAAGGAGAGATTTGAACTCTCGCTACGGTTTCCCGTACTACTCCCTTAGCAGGGGAGCCCCTTCGGCCACTTGGGTACTTCTCCGAATTGCTGGCGGAGAGAGAGGGATTCGAACCCCCGGTGCCTTGCAGCATCACTGGTTTTCAAGACCAGCGCCTTCAACCACTCGGCCATCTCTCCTAGCTAATGCACAAGAGGGATGTGTCGCAAACTACGCTGTTAACCGCCTCTCTCACATGGTGCGAAGCGTATTATAGCAAAGCTTAAAGGCCGTGTCAATTTTTTTATGCATCTTTATTTATTTTTTGCAGCTTTTATATTTTTTTGCTATAATACAGTGGAAATTTGGAAGCAATATAAATGGAAACGCACAGATTATGCTCATTGAAAGCGTTAATGCAGGGAGTTTGGCAGGCTTTTTTACAAAGCCGCATTAGTGAGGCTTAGCCGTATCCATGTTGACTGAATAATACTAATCCAAATCGTTAATGCAAAGAGTTCGCCGGATTTTTTCTTTTTTGTAAAGCCGAATGAAGGAAAAGTAACGGCGCTACGGTGGATACTCATTCCCCTCTAAAACGCCGCGAAAATTTAGGGAGGATTTTTCGTTCCGACTAAGCTGAACGAAGGAGGCGTAGCGGCGCTACGCTGACTGAGTGAAGCGACGGCGGGACGGAAAAGACACCTAAAGATAGCGGTGGGTTAGATGGGAAGGAGTATAAGAACGAGGCAAAGCAAAAATGGAAAAAGACAAGCTTATCGAAGCATTAAGGTGCGGGATTAGTATAAGGCAAAGCAAAAACAGAAAAGACCGATTTGTCAAGTCATTAAGGCTTGAGATCGGCATTAATTTATAGCATTATATCAAAATCAAAATAAAAGCGTATCGTTTTATTTTAGCCTTGGAGGTATATCTATATGAAAAAAACGTTTTTTGAT
>JAUNLY010000147.1 GCA_030532025.1 Eubacteriales bacterium | reverse complement strand
TTTTTTAGAGTCGCTTCTGTAAGCAAACTGATTACGGCACTATGCGTTATGAAGTTAGCGGAAGAAAATAAAATTTCTATTGATGAGGACGTACATAATGTTTTGCCTTACAAAATACGCGATCAAAAAATTACGCTGCGGCAGCTTATGACCCATACTGCCGGCATACACGATGGTAAGTCCTATAACGATCTGCTTGGTACAGGAATACCCGTAACAGAAATACTAAATAAAGAAAACTTATTGCCCAAAGCCGACAATTATCCTTTTGAATACTCAAACTTAGGCGCCGGCTTGGTTGCCTGTGTGTTGGAATCAGCACTAAATAAATCCTTTGAGCAAATTGTGCAGGAGACTCTTTTTAAACCTTTGGATATTAAAGCAAGTTTTTATCCACAGCATTTAGAAAATAATTTTGCTAACCTTTATAATGTGCTTCCTTTCAGGGAAGAATTAAACGCATATAAAAGACAACACAAAGATGACAGCGGCTGGGATAAGCCAAACCCTCTGCAGCACTACACGCTTTCACAGGGGAACTGCAATATAAATGCAGACGGTCTATTAAAAATAGGGCGTGCCCTTTTAAGCTCAGGCTACATAAGCCAAAGTTCGCTCAATCTTATGCGTACGCCATACGCTTCCTTTGGAGAAAAAGATTGGCGCCTTAGGCAAGGGATAGGCACATTTTTGTTTGACGATAAAAGCGTTTCAAAAAACACTTTGTTTGGGCACCAAGGTTTTGCATACGGTGCGATATTTGGGCTTTTTATAGACCCTGTTAATAAAGACGGCATGGCGCTTTGCACTTCCGGATGTTCTCTTGCAAGAAGAGAAGTAATGGCATATATAAATCTAGACTCCATGCGAATTTGGCAAAAGAGGGATTTATGGAAATAATAAGCTCCATAGAAAAACAGCACGGAGGCTATTATTTAATAGTGTTCGAAGACGGAGGAAAGGCGAAAGTACCTGTCCCTCTGTTGCGCGCATTCCCATTAAAAGTAAAAAGTGCAGTCGATTTAAGTGTTTACTTTGAAACACACAAAAAAGCCGCATTTAAATTAGCGGCGGGAAGGGCTGCCTATCTACTTGAAAAAAAGGACTATACCACAAAGGAAATGCGCTATAAACTTACATTTGTTGGCTATCCAGATGAAGTTGTGGAAGAGTTATTGCAATATATGCTTGAACGCCGTTTCTTGGACGATGGGAGATACGCAGAACAATATATAAAACGTAAGAAAAGCAAATACGGCATAAACCGAATAAAGAAAGAACTTATGTACAAGGGCATTGAAAAGGCTATAACAGAAGAAGCTCTTGAAGAACAACTTGAAGAGGACGAATCTCTTGATTTAGCTGTTGAACTTGTAAGCAAATATATAAAAACACGAATGCATTTAGAACCGCATAAACTCTATAACAACGCTGTGGCTATGCTTGCACGCAAGGGTTTTGATTATTCTACCGCAAAAGAAGCCTATAATTCCGCATTATCTTCTTTGGAAAGATAAAGAAGCACTTTTCCCGCAAGCATCATACCTACAGCTGGTGGGGTAAAAGAAGTGCTCCCCGGCACTACGCTATTGCCGTCTTTAGCTAGTTCTCCTTCAAGCTCTTCCGGCGAATAAAGCACGGTAAGTTTTTTTATTTCGGCACTTTTATATAGTTTGCGCATTTTACGGCACAATGGACACATT
>JAUNLY010000040.1 GCA_030532025.1 Eubacteriales bacterium | reverse complement strand
TTGAGTTTAAGCGTATTTTTAACTCTTGCAAATGCGAAAGTTTTTTATCCAATACAGATTTTGACATCAAGTTGAGTTTGTCGGTCGCATTATTCAGGTTTTCTTTAAACAGCATTATTACATGTTGCGGTGAATGTTGCGCTAAAAGGCTTGCTGCATTTTGCATTAGACTTTTCTTTTTATCTACCGTATTTTGGCAAGCTTTATATAAGCTTAAGGCATAAGTTTCTAACTGCTGTTTTAAGGTTTCTTTGTCGGGTACAGCAAATTCTGCAGCTTGCGAGGGGGTGGCAGCACGCATATCCGCAGCAAAATCGCAAAGGGTGATGTCCGTTTCGTGCCCGACAGCAGATATTATGGGCACCTTGCAAGCGGATATTGTGCGCACAAGTTTTTCGTCGTTAAACGCCCATAAGTCTTCTAGCGAACCTCCGCCACGGCCTATGATTATTACCTCTACTGATTTTGTTTTAGAAAGCTCAATTACGGCTGCAGTTAAATCCTCCGCAGCACCTTCACCCTGTACTTTACACGGGCGCAGTAAAACCGTGGTACCGGGAAAACGTCGGTTAACCACGGTGAAAATATCGTGCAATACGGCACCTGTGCTTGATGTTGCGACGCCTATAGTTTTAGGTAGCATAGGCAATGGTATTTTTTTTGCGGGGTCAAAAAGCCCTTCTGCCGTAAGCTTATTTTTTAATTGTATATAAGCTTCGTACAGCTGCCCCGTTCCACACTTTTCAAGCTGTTCTGCGTAAAACTGATATGTGCCGGAGGCAGTATAAAGCCCGACCGAGCCTTTTAGATTAAGCTTCATACCATCTTTAGGCACAGTACGAGCCATCATATTATACTGCCTAAACATAACGCATGCTATGCGGGCCTTATCGTCCTTTAGAGAAAAATACCAATGTCCCGACGGGTGTTGCTTAAAATTGCTTACTTCCCCCGTTATTGTAATATTATGTAATATGGGGTCAACAGCAAGCGTTTTTCTTACGTATTCGTTTAATTCACTTACGGAAAGTGTGTTCAAATCTGTGCAGCCTCTATAGTATTTTGCATAAGCATGCTTATTGTCATTTTGCCTACACCGCCTGGTACGGGAGTTATGTACGAAGCTTTTTGATAGACGGGTTCAAAGTCCACATCGCCCACAACTTTGCCATCAACACGGTTTATGCCAACGTCTACCACGCATGCACCTTCCTTTACCATGTCTGCGGTAATAAATTTAGGCTTTCCTATTGCGGCAACCAAAACATCCGCTTGTTTGGTGATTTCCGCCAAGTTTTTCGTATGCGAATGGCATATGGTAACCGTGCAGTTGGCGTTTAATAAAAGCATGGCAATTGGTTTACCTACAATGTTTGAACGCCCCACGATGACGGCGTGTTTGCCATCTAAATCTATCTTGGCACTTTCCAGCATATACATAATGCCCTTGGGTGTGCAAGGCACAAAGCCCTTTAGGCCTGTAAAAAGCTTGCCTGCATTTAATATATGAAAACCGTCAACGTCTTTGTTAGGTGAAATGCGCATTATGACCGTATGTTCATCTATGCCTTTTGGAAGTGGAAGTTGCACAAGAATACCGTGTATTTTATCGTCTTGGTTAAGTTCGTCTATAACTTTTAACAGCTCCTCTTGGCTAACACTTTCCGGCAGACGAATGGATTTTGAATAAATACCAGTTTGTTCGCAAGCACGTATTTTGTTGCGAACATATATCTGGCTTGCAGGGTTTTCGCCGGCCAGCACAACAGCAAGACCGGGTTGTATGCCCCTTTTTTTGAGTTCTTCCACCTGTTGTTTTTGAATTTCTGTAAGTTCCGCAGATATAGTTTTACCGCTAAGAATATTAGCCATTTAAAAATTGCCCTCCTTTAAATATTTGTATAATCCTATTATAGCGACACCAACAGCGTTATCGCTTGACATACGGTTTTGTGAAAAGCGAAAATTAAAATCGCTTTTTTGTGTGAGCATTGCTCTTAATATATTGGAGGACGCCACACCGCCAAAAACCAATACGGGTGTTTTAATGTCTATGTTAAACTTCTCCAAGGTTTTTAGCATGCTCCCCGCAAGACAATCGTAAAGCTCTATGGCAATTTGCTCTTTGGGTATTGCCTTGAACTCTATATCGTCAAAAATTTGTTTTTCAGCTCCTGATAAGCATGGCCCTGCATCTTTTACGGTAACGCTGTATCTGCCATAAGGCTTTTGACCCATGGCAAGTTTTTCTAAATGAGAACCGCCCGGAAACGGCAAGCCTATTTTAACAGCAGCCCTGTCGACCAGTTGACCGAAATGCAAATCCCGAGAAAACGCAAAGGTTTCGATTTTATCGTGTTCTATGAACATAAAATCCGACGTACCGCCTGAAATATGTACAGCTACGAAAGGTGGTTGCAATCTATCTAAGAGTATGGCTGCCTGCATATGTCCCCTTTGGTGGGTCGTATAAAAGCAAGGTATGTTTAAGGCACTTGCGAGGCTTTGCGCAAACGCCTTTCCCGCTTCAAATACAGGCATATAAGAGTTTTCGCCATCCGTTGGCGTCTTAGATACACAACAAGCTTTAATAGAATAACTTTTAAGTCTATTAACCACTTTGTCAAAAACAACAGGAAAATTGCGCACATGCTGGAATACAGCTTCGCTTTGGCGAAGTCCCCTTGCGCCATTTTTCACGGACAGCAAAACTCTTTCATCAGCCAATATGTTGCCGTCTATATCTACCGCAGCACAGGAGGTTGTATAGCAGCTTGTGTCTATGCCTATAAAAGCGGTTTTAGGCATTGCATTAATCCTGTCTTAAATAGTTGCCTAAAAGGCCGTTGGCAAACTTTGCCTCATCGGGTTCAGAAAATCGTTTTATTATTTCCAACGCTTCGTTTATAACAACTGCGTCCGAAGTGTCTTTATGGTAATCCAGCTCATATAGTGCAACCAAAAGAACGGCATGTACAAGTGCCGGTATACGGCTTATTTCCCGCTTTGGGCTGAGCTTGGATATAACAGAATCAAACTGTTTTTGATTATCTTTTGAACCATTAAATAATTCGTGTACGAAAGACAAGTCCTCATCATTTTGAGGATACTCTATGAGGCCAAAAAGAGTATCGTCTCCACCGTCTCCGCCCAAAAGATGTTCGTATGTAAGTTGAACTGCTGCACGTCTTGCTGCGTGTTTTGACATATCTACCCGTTATTCCGCCTTATTATCAGTTTTATCTTCAGATTTTTCTTGCTCTTCCGATTTATCGTCGTTTGATTCTAACTTTTCTTTAATTTCTTCCACGGAAGATTTAATTCTGTTGTATATTTGCTTGTCTTCTTCCGTAGGTTCTACCTTTTTTTGCTGAGGCGTAACTTTATTTATAATGCCTGCAATATCGGATTTGATGTCCTTGGAAGAACCAATAAAATAGCCAACGGCTGAAAGCAGAAGTACAAAAACGGTCTTCCATAAGCCTATCAAAACAAACAACAAAGATACGCAAAAGAACAAAGATGTGAAAAATATTTTTGCACATTTTGTTCCTGGCTTTATTTTTTCGAAGGGATTTTTATTATCAGCGTCCATAGTTATTCCTCCTTAATATATTACAGGCAGAATATTACAGCTCTGCCTGTTCGTCTTTTATTTCGTTTTCCGTATCGACCGTGGCGATATTGTTTTTATCAGCCGTGGTTTCTATAACAGAAACTATTATCTGTGTCTGTGAAATACCTGCGGTATTGTTAAGCTGTGCAATAACCTGTTTTTGCAGATTGTCCACAGCCGTAGGAATCGATGCGCCTTCTGCAACGTTTATGGTGGTCTTTACTAAGACCTCTTCCTTTTTAATTTCTGTTTCAATATCTAAAAGGCTTATATCTTCCTGCTGTTGCGCACATTTTAGAACTATGCTTTCGATTGCCTTTTTTGATATACGCAAAACCCCGCTTGATGTTTGTTGTATTAAAAAGGCTTCGTTACCTATTTTTTTGATTTTTCTCGGTATTAAAAACAAGTAAAGCGCAAAAGATAGCAAAACCGCACCGAATATTAAAGAAAGCAAGGGCTTTAGGGAAAACAAAGCCGTTCCCTCGCCAAAATAATCTTCGGGGAAAAACGAGCAGAATATTAAACATATGCCTATTAACGCCGTTAATAGGCAACCCGCGTAATATGTGAACTTGTTTTTAAAATCAATCTTCACTGTCTGTAGTGCTCTCCTGCGCTGGCTCTATCGGTTCATCATCTGTGTTTAAGTCGTCTGTTGGTTCTAAGTCTTCCGTTTTTTTAGGCTCGGAATCCTTATTGCGTTCTAAAAGAGATGGCACCTTTGCAGAGTCAAGGCTCTGTTGAACTTCTCTTTTTTCTTTTTCAAAGCTTACGCCCTGCACAAAAACATCAACGCGTACAACATGTAAACCCGTCATCGCTTCTATGTTTTTGCGCACGTTCTCCTGTACTTCCAAGGCAACTTTTTGTATAGGCTGGCCATATTCTATAATGGTGTACAGCTCGACCGACACTTCTTCCGTGCCCAGTTCGACTTTAACACCTCTTGTTATGTTTTTGTTTTTGTTCATTATATCGGCAAAGCCGCCGCTTGTGCACATACCGGCAAGACCTTCGATTTCGTTAGCGGCAACACCTGCGATTATGGCGATTACTTCAGGGGCATAGGTAATGGTGCCACCGTCCGTATTTGTATCTTCAGAATGGATAGGGAGATTTTCTTTCTTTTTTACCACCCTGTACACCTCCTCTTCAATGCTTTAATTATATCAAACTTATAAAATCCTTGCAATCCTATTGCTCTAAGTCAAACTTTAGGTGCAGCATATCAAGCTGCTCTTGCGGTACTGCACTAGGGGTATCCATCATAAGGCAAGAAGCGTTCTGTACTTTAGGGAATGCTATTACATCGCGAAGGCTTTCTTTGCCACTGAGCGTCATAATAAGGCGGTCTATGCCAAACGCAAAACCTCCGTGAGGCGGCGTGCCGTATTTAAACGCTTCAAGTAAGAAACCGAAGCGCTTCCACGCCTCTTCATGGCTAAAGCCAAGCAAGCGGAACATTTTTTCCTGAACGTCGGACAGATGTATTCTTATGGAACCGGAGCCCATCTCTATGCCGTTCATAACAAGATCGTAGGATTGTGCTCTGACCTCGTAGGGCTTTGTGTCCATAAGTTCAAAGTCTTCCGTCATGGGCATGGTAAATGGGTGATGTGCTGCAACATAGCGCTGCTCATCTTCGCTATACTCAAAAAGCGGGAATTCGGTTATCCAATGCAGATCGTGACGTGTATTATCTATGAATCCGAAATCTTTCCCAAGCTTAAGGCGTAATTGTCCCATAGCTGTTAATGCAGTAATTTTTTTGTCTGCCACAAAGAACATGGCATCGCCCGGTTCAAGGCCCATTTTTTCTATAAGCTGTGCGTTTGCTTCATCATTTAAGAATTTTTTAAACGAAGAACGAACCGTACCGTCTGAGTTCATCGCATACCATGCAAGCCCTTTTACATGATATGTCTTTGCAAACTCCGTAAGGGCATCCATATGTTTGCGGGAAAGTTTATCCGCAGTTCCTTTTGCATTTATACCAACGACAACATTACCGTTTTTGTAGGCGTCTTCAAATACGGAGAAACCACAGTTTTGTATACTTTCCGTCACATTGTTTATTTCCATTGCAAAGCGAGTGTCCGGCTTATCGCTACCAAAGCGTTCCATGGCTTCCTTCCATGTAATTCTCGGCAAAGGTAAATTAAGCTCATAGCCTAAAACTTCTTTAAATACATTGTTAAAAGCGCCTTCTACTTCGGTTTGTATATCCTTCGGCTCAACAAACGACATTTCGAGGTCTAACTGGGTAAATTCCGGCTGTCTGTCTGCACGGCTGTCTTCATCGCGGAAACACTTTGCAACCTGAAAATAGCGTTCAAAACCGCCGACCATAAGCAGTTGCTTATATATCTGCGGGCTCTGTGGCAGAGCATAGCATTCTCCCTGATGTATTCTGCTGGGAACAAGGAAATCCCTAGCCCCCTCCGGAGTGGATTTAGTTAATATTGGCGTTTCAACCTCTATAAAACCTTCATTTATCATAAAGCTGCGAATCGCATTTAGCACCTTGGAACGCATAAACAGCGTTTGCTGTACGGAAGGTTTTCTTAAATCGAGATAGCGGTATTTAAGGCGCACCGCTTCGTTGTCTTTTGCATCGTCTTCTATGTATATTGGCGGCGTTTGAGCTTCGTTAAATATAACAAGCTCCGTGGCATTTACCTCTACGGTTCCTGTTTTAATATCTTTATTTACAGCGTTTTCATCACGTAAAGCTACAGTCCCCTTAACACCTATTACAAATTCGCTGCGCAGGGATTCTGCTTCTGAATAAAGTTCGCTGTTTAGCTTCTGCTCGTTAAATACAAGCTGAACTATTCCCGTCCTGTCCCTAAGCCAAACAAATATTATGCCACCTATGTTTCGCACACGCTGTACCCAGCCGATTAGTGTGATTTGTTCGCCTTGCATCTGCTCGGATACTTCACCGCACATGCAGCTGCGTTTCCAACCGTCTAAAAAAACCGCCATTATTTATTATCTCCTTCGATGATTGTGTTTATAATATTATCCGTTGAAACTTCTTTTTCCTCGCCGGTATGCATATTGCGAACACGGACAGTGCCTCTTTCCTTCTCTTCGCCGCCTGCCATAATTACAAATTTAACATTTAGCTTATTGGCAAATTTAAACTGCGCCTTCATGCTGCGGCCAAGGTGATCACAATCTGCCGCTATGCCGGCCTTTCTTAAGTCTTGCACAATGTGGAAAGCCATGGGAATGTCTTCATTTCCGACAGATGCCACATACGCCGTTAAATGTGGTTCTTCGGGCAGTGCGATATGCTGGTTTTGCAACTCCATCAAAATGCGCTCCATACCAAGACCGAAGCCAACACCCGGCATCTCAGGCCCACCAAGCTCCTCTACCAAGTAGTCGTACCTACCGCCACCGGATAGAGCCAAGCCCTCGCGACCCGTTTTCATTATTATTTCAAACACAGTTTTTGTATAATAGTCAAGCCCGCGCACTATATGCGGATTGACGGTAAATTTTATTTGCTCCTGTTCTAATAAAGCCTTTAATTTTTCAAAATGTGTACTGCATTCTTGGCATAGGTAATCCAAAATAACAGGTGCATCCTTTGTGATAAGCTTGCAACCTTCTTCCTTGCAGTCGAGCGCGCGCAAAGGATTGCGATCCATTCTTTCGACACAGTCCTTGCATAAACTGTCTTTATGCTCACGCAGGTAGGAAACAAGCGCTTTATAATATTTAGGTCTGCAGTTTTTACAGCCTATGGAGTTTATGCTGACCTCTAGATTGTTTAACCCTAAATACTTAAGCAATTCTATAAGCAGTGCTATAAGTTCTGCTTCGGCGGAGGGTTCTTTAGCACCAAAGCATTCCATGCCAAACTGGTGGTGTTCCCTAAGTCTGCCGGATTGAGGATTTTCATACCTAAATATAGGGCAGTTTAAGTAATACGCCTTGGTAGGCTGAGCATTGGCGTACAGGCGGTTTTCTATAAGCGCACGAACTACACCCGCGGTACCCTCGGGCTTTAAGGTTATAGACCTTTTACCTTTATCTAAAAAAGTATACATTTCTTTTTGGACTATATCTGTCGTATCGCCAACGCCACGCTGAAAAAGTTCCGTATGCTCTATTACCGGTGTTCTTATTTCCTGGTATCCTGCAAGTGAAGCGAATTTTCGCATAGCACTTTCCAGCCATTGCCACAGATGCGAATCCTGCGGTAAAACGTCTTTGGTTCCTTTTGGTGCCTGTAACATTGGTCCTCCTATTAAAGCGTCCCATATTTGTAAAGGGATAAAATAAAGTAAAACAAGAAAAACAAACGGAAAAATTCCATTTGAAGATCTGAGGAAAATATAAACAAAACCTCAAAGCTCTGTTTAATTATAGGTTTTATGCATTTGAATGTCAATATTTTCATTTGTCGCATTTTGTGTTATAATCTGAAAAAACAGGAGGCGTGTTATGAGAACTAATACACAAATCACCTTAGATATTAATAACCTAATGGCAGATGTAGTCGGTAGCCGGTACGGCATAAGCACGGCACAGATTGAAGCTTATCAAAACGAAGCGAAAGCTGCTTACGAAAACATATTATCAAGACGCGGCACAAGCGGCCTTGGTTGGACGGAACTCCCCTATAACCAAGACGAAATAGTCGAAGAAATCGAAAAAACCGCAGAATATATACGCGAAGAGTTTGACAACTTTGTTGTGCTCGGCATAGGCGGAAGTGATTTTGGCCCAATTGCGGTGAATCTGGCAATAAACCATCTGAACTACAACGTGATTCCCATGGTAAAAAGAAACGGCCCGAGGTTTTATGTAGAAGATAACATAGACCCAGAACGTATGAGCGCCCTGCTTGATGTAATCGACGTAAAAAAGACCTGCTTTAACATAATAACAAAGTCCGGTGCAACAGCCGAAACTATGAGCCAATACCTTATTATTTCCACAGCTCTTAAAGAAGCTTTAGGTGATAATTGGACAAAACACATAGTAGCAACAACCGATCATGAAAAAGGCAACCTTATCCGTCTGGCGCTAGAACAGAGCTTTAAGCTTTTCTACATACCGGAAACAGTGGGCGGAAGATTTTCCGAACTCTGCCCTGTGGGTCTTCTCCCCGCTGCTGTTTGCGGCATAGACATACGCGCCTTGTTAGAAGGTGCTAAAGCTATGGACAAGCGCATTAAAAGCCCCATTGTGTGGGAGAACCCCGCGCTGCTTGAAGCTTTAATACAGTATATATTGATGGAAGATATGGGCATAAACGTACACGTTATGATGCCCTATGCCGACAGCCTTAAGTACATGGCTGACTGGTTCTGCCAACTTTGGGCGGAAAGCCTTGGCAAAAACGTAACACGAAAAGGCATGGCCGTGAATGTAGGCCAAACTCCTGTAAAGGCCCTCGGCGTTACGGACCAGCACAGCCAGTTACAGCTTTACACGGAAGGCCCTTACGACAAGGTTATTACATTCCTTCACGTTGAAAACTTCCGCACCACTGTAAAAATACCCGAAGGTTGCGAAGAATACCCCAACATTGCGTTCCTTGGCGGTAAATCCCTCAACGAATTGATTAACGCAGAATACCACGGCACGCAATACGCCCTGTTGAGAAGCGGTCGCATGAGCCAGACCATTCACCTGCCCGCCATAAATGAATATACCTTAGGACAGCTTATATACTTCTTCGAGATGGTAACAGCATATGTTGGCGAACTCCTCGACATAAACGCATATGACCAGCCCGGCGTAGAAGAAAGCAAAATCGCAGCATATGCAGTACTTGGCAACACAGATGAGAAATACCAAGCCAAACAGCAAGAAATGGCTGCTGCACCTAAGGGTTTTAAAAAGTTTGTGCTTTAATATTGTCTTAAACTATTATTGAAACATTAATTGAAAGTCTTAGCGCAAAGATAAATGCAATATTTTGTCGCTTTCTGCAAAGCTAAATGAAGGGCACAATATGATTAAAGTACCAAAACTAAAGCGTAAAAAGACAAGTAATCAGAGCATTAAGAGTTAAATTAGTATTAGTACAAGTTATAATTATACAGAAATTATGCTACAAAAAAGGGAGAAATTATCTCCCTTTTACTTTGCTATTTATTTTATTACTATATTAATTTGCTTAAATATGTATTGCGCGGCCTTCTATGTTTTCAAGGGCTTCGGTTAGTCCTTCCACAAAAGTTGGGTGGGGGCGTATATGTTTAAGCAGGTCGTGCACAGTGCTTTGGTTTGCAATAGCTTGTGTGAAAACATCTACCATATCGCTAGCCCTTTCGCACATGAGTTGTGCTCCTATTATTTTTTTAGAGGATGCTTCTGCTACCACTTTAACAAAACCCATATTGGAGTCGGAAATCATCATTCTGCCGTTGCCGCCCATTAGGTACTTGCCTGTAACAGTTTCTATCCCCTTTTCCTTAGCAGCTTCCTGTGTTAAGCCTACAACAGCAATTTCCGGACTTGTGTATACGCATGAAGGAACAACATCTAAATTGACGGAGTTATTTTTACCACCTATTAAATCCGCAACATAAAGGCCCTGGGCAGACGCGGTGTGAGCCAGCTGAATTTTGCCTATAACATCGCCAATGGCATATATGTTTTTTAAAGAAGTTTCGAATTTTTCGTCTACATTTATATAGCCTTTTGTCATTTCCGGAGCTTTATCTAAAAACAAATCGTTGGTATTTGGCCTTCTGCCTACCGCTACGAGTAGTTTTTCGGCCGTTACCGGCTTTTTGTCTTTTAGATAAAGGGTAAGACCACCGTCTGTATTTTCAACTTTTTCTAAAAATGCGTTTGTTATAATCTCTGCACCTTGCTTTTTAAGCAAAGCGGTAAGCTTTATGCTGATCTCCTTATCCATCATAGGCAATATGCGTGGCATAGCCTCTATTATAGAAACCTGCATTCCCAAGTCCAAGCAGAAAGAAGCCAGTTCAACGCCAATTACGCCACCGCCGAGTATTGCAAGTTTACTGCATTTTACAGGCTCCGCCAAAAACGCATCGCTGTTTAAAACAAGAGGATTATCCTTAAGGCCCTCTATAGGCGGCATCGCAGGGCTTGATCCTGTAGCTATTATGATATTCTTAGCTTCGTATGTCTTGCCTTCTGCAACAACGCTTGTGCCATTAGATATTTGAGCGCGCTGTGCTATAAACTCCACCTTGTTTTTTTGAAGCAATTTTGCTATACCGTTTCTTAAATCCCCGACTATAGCGTCCTTTTTATTGTAAATTTGCTCTACTTTAACATTGGGAGTAAATTCTATCCCCCAAGACTTAGCATTTTCTTTACTCTTAACGTATTCGCCCGCATGCAAAAGAGCCTTGGTTGGTATACAACCACGGTTAAGGCATGTACCGCCCAGGTCTTTAGATTCAAAAATCTGTACGGACAAACCGTTTTGAGCGGCTCTTATCGCAGCTTCATACCCACCGGGGCCTGAGCCTATAATAATTAAATCCACCATTTTTACCTCACACAAATACCTGAATCAAATCTTCACTGTATTGTTGAAGCTTTGATTCGCTGTCAATAATATTTTTTATCTCGTTAATGTCAAAACGGGCGCCTTTAAGCTTTTGTTCTAAAGAAGCAAACAGATCGGGCTCCATCGCGTCCGTGAAAATGCCTATATCCCCAATGCGTCCCGAAGTTATCTCCGCTTCAACACGTACAAGGCCCCATGTGTAACGTATTTCCTTAGCAAAATTAAAATTGATAGGACGACCATATACCCAATCCCAACTGGAAAAGGTTTTTAAGCGGGAAGCAATGCTGTCTTTATCTATGCTCTGTTCGGGAAATTCCTCAGCTTTACCTTTATATACTTTCTCAAAAGAGGATATTAATGTGTGGTTTAAACTTTCCACCGTCATTTCGGGTACAACGGATTTAAGGTTAATAACCCTTGAGCGTACCGAAGCCACACCCTTAGAAAGGTATTTTTGTTGGTTTACATTTAGGTACTTGAGCATGGTGTCCGTATCCACATCGAGCATCAAAGTTCCGTGATGATACGCCCTGTTGCCATTTGTATAAAAGGCGTTACCGGAAAACTTCTTACCTTGATAGGTAATATCGTTCCTACCTGAAAAAGAAACCTCCATACCTAAATTTGCCAAGGCATCTACAATTACGCTTGTCTGTAATTTGATATCCTCTACTTCTTTAGGATAAAGGAATGTAAAGTTGACATTGCCTAAATCGTGGTACACCGCACCGCCGCCTGAAAGGCGACGGGCAAGCGTACCACGATCTTTTTGTAGTGCTTCGATATTGCATTCGCGCCAAGCGCATTGGTTTCTTCCTATTACTACGGTGCGCTCATTTTGCCAAAGATACAGCATAATGCTGTCCTGCGGGGCGTTTAGTAGGAAATATTCTTCCAGTGCAATATTTTTGTAGGGTTCGTGATTGTCTGTTATAAAGTAATATAGTTTATTCTTCATTAAATTTATAGCGTAAAATAGGGCGCCTCGCGGCAGTCGTTTCATCAGGTCTTGATACTATGGTGCATATTGGTGACTCGTGAAGTTGTTCGGGGTTTTCCTTCATGAGTTCATAAACCTCGTGAAAAGCTTTAGCTGCTTCTTCTATGGTCTGCTTGCTCTCCGTTTCGGTGGGCTCTATCATAAGAGCTTCATCCACAATTAAGGGGAAGTACATCGTCGGCGGGTGCATGCCTCTATCGAGCAATGCTTTTGCGGCATCAAGCGCATTTACGCCGAACTGTTTTTTCTCTTTAGATAGAGTGAGCACAAATTCGTGCATGCACGGACGATCGTAAGCAGGGGTGTATTTGTCCTTAATTAGGTGCATGAGATAGTTTGCGTTTAGCACCGCCATTTCTGAAACTTCGGATAGACCTTCTTTGCCGAGAGTCAAAATATATGCAAGCGCCCTTACAACTACAAGGAAGTTGCCATAGAAAGACCTTATCTGTCCTATACTTTTTTCAGAAATAGTATTTTTAAGTGCGCATCCCGGCAAATACTCCTTAAGGAATTCTTTGCAACCCACAGGGCCGCTTCCCGGGCCACCGCCACCGTGCGGCGTGGAGAATGTTTTGTGCAGGTTAAGGTGTACCACATCAAAGCCCATATCTCCAGGGCGGGCATGGCCTAAAACCGCGTTTAGGTTAGCGCCATCGTAGTAACACAGACCACCGTGCTCATGCACAAGTGAGGTTATTTGAAGTATGTTAGGGTCAAGCAAACCTACGGTATTAGGGTTTGTAAGCATAAGACCCGCAATATCGTCTGACAAAAGCTCTTTTAGCACATTTACGTCCACATAGCCGTTTTCGTCAGACGGTATATGCACGGTTTCAAAGCCTGCCATGGCGGCAGATGCGGGATTGGTGCCGTGGGCAGAGTCCGGAACGAGCATTTTTTTACGATGCTGCTGTCCATTTTGCTCAAGGTATTTTTTTATAAGCAGAAGTCCGGTAAACTCACCGTGAGCACCGGCGGCAGGTTGGAATGTGCACGCGTCCATCGCTGTAATTTCGCACAGCAAATCGTTTATGGTATCAAGTACC
>JAUNLY010000146.1 GCA_030532025.1 Eubacteriales bacterium | reverse complement strand
CTTCGCTACTTAATAACTCAAGCGCCTCTGTAACGGCGTTTGCGTCCTGCATAAGCGCACCCAGTACGGATTTTTCCGCCTCTTGGCTATTTGGCGGGACCTGCGTTATTGCGTCCTGATAATCTGCCATTCGCTTATTGAACGGCTACAACGTCCACATTCATTTTTGCGGAAATGCCAAGATATAGCTTAACCTCTATATTGGTTTTGCCTACCTGACGTATGGAATCTTTTAACTCTATTTTGCGCTTGTCAACTTCTGTGCCAAACTGCTTTTTAAGTGCATCCGCAACTTCCTGCGCTGTAACGCTGCCGTATAGTCTTCCGCCTTCGCCGGCCTTAGCTTCTATGGTTATAGTTTTGCCTTCAAGCGCCTGTGCTATGTTTTGGGCGTTTTGGCGCCTTTCGGCTTCCTTGCGCCTTTCGACTTCTTTTTGGTGTTCTACTTCTTGCACGGCTTTATCGGTAGCCTGAACCGCCCATTTGCGTGGGAACAGATAGTTGCGGGCAAAACCATCGGACACGTTTAGAACCTGATTTTTCTTGCCCGTTCCCGGAACATCTCTTAACAAAATAACTTTCATATAATATCCTCCTTATTTTGGAAATTGTCGTTGTTTGGGTAGATGGGCATAATGCGCATTCTGAAGTTAAAAATCAGATCGAGCAGTCCCAGCCACGCAACGCTTCTGTTTAATACCGTAAAAAGCAAAAACAAAAGAAACAGCTTTATATAAAAACGCTTTACAAAACGTGAAAGCCAAAAGGTTATGAGGCTCATACCCTGTATTGTGAGCATTGTTGTAAGCACTGCAAACATCATCTGGCCCGCTATATATATAGGCCCAGACATAAATGTGCTAAACACATAAAACGCAAATAACACAACCATGCCTTTTTTTAAAGGTGGGCTTAATGACCACACGGAAAAAGGCACAGTGAGCGGTAGCTGAAAAGAATTTTTATCTATGCTCTTATCGTAGCGTCTGCCTATGTGTAGCGCCAAAGTACTGCCGCAAAAAGATGTCAATACGCTTTCGCCTGTGAGCATAGCCACAGGAAGCGTGCGTAAAAGTATCTCCGCACGCAGAGCAAGCTGCGAATAAAGTTCTTCCCTAGCTTCCGGCATAAAGACAACGCCGCCCGCCGCGTCGTTAAATATCTGCACATTTTCTGGCATTGCACGCAAAGAGAGTATGCCTGTATTTGTTAAGGCGTATAAAACTATGTCCTTTTCAGCCCTTGAGTCAAGCGTTTTTATAAACGCCTGTGCCATGGAATATGGCGTAATTTCCGGATTAAAAAAGCGGAAGTAGCCTATAAGCGCAAGTGTTGAAAGGATATGCGTTACAAGCAGAATTATAATAGTTTTTGAATAATCAATATTGTTGTTAAGGCAAATAAGCCATGCTATAGAAAACGGCAGTAAAAATAAAGTAAACGGCAGGGAATGTGCTACACCCGCACCAGCCGCACCGCTTATAGCTATAATTACAAATCCAAGTGCTGCAGACAATAGCCCTCCAACACTTCCTGCTATTAGCATTAAGGTAGGATAGGCTATAAAGCTTAGCAAGGCGTGCTGAACATCCGCAAAAGGCATGTTTAATACATATAAGGCAGGTATTAAAAACACCGCCGCCATTATAATGCTTGCTTTACCGTTGTAGCGTTTCAGTGTCATAATGCCCCCTTCCTAATGCTTAGA
>JAUNLY010000039.1:11117-13369 GCA_030532025.1 Eubacteriales bacterium | reverse complement strand
GACTTGGACGATTCTAAAAAGCAGTTAGAAGAGCTTGAGCACCCTGTAAAATCAGCTATGGAAAAAATAGACAAAGCCCCTGAGGAATTAAAAAAGCAAACCGAGGAAGCTTTAAAGGATAAAGCGGATAATTAAGAGTAACAGCCTATTGGGCTTATAATTAGGAGGAAAAAATGAGACTTGGAATTTGGGAAATTATACTTATAGTGCTACTCGCATTGGTGCTTTTTGGCGGCAACAAGCTTGCAGGTGTAGGCAAGGCGCTTGGCAAAAGCATAAAGGACTTTAAGGAAGAAGTAAAGCCCAAGGAAGAAGACAACTCAACAAAAGAAGACGAAAAAGAAGGCAAGGCATAATTGACAGAGGCTTTGGACAAAGAGAATCAGGGGGGACAGGAAAAAAGCCCCATACTGCAACATATAAAGGCATTGCGTGCGGTGCTTGTAAAAAGTGCGCTTGCCATTGTAATAGCGACGGTTTTGTGCCTGTATTTCTTGGGCGATTGGCTGATTGCAGCTTTAAGCCGCCCTATAATAGAGCGTGGCATACAGATTATATATACCGCCGTATCAGAGGCCCTTATAACAAAGCTCAAGGTAAGCCTTGTGGCCGGCATAATTGCTGCAAGCCCCTTTGTGTTCTTGCAAATTTGGGGTTTTATAAAGCCAGCCCTATACCCTAAGGAGCAAAAAAAGTTCCGTCTATTGTTTTTTGTAACGGTGTTTTTGTTTTTGCTTGGAATATTGTTCTGCTATGGCGTTGTGTATTCCTTGGCATTGGACTTCTTTTTGGTAGCGGGCGAAGGGCTTGCAACGCCCATGCTCTCAATAGATAAATACATAGGTTACCTTTTTAGCTTTGCCGTACCCTTTGGTATAGCATTCCAAATACCGGTGTTTATCTATATAACCACAAGCATAGGCTTTACAACGGCGCAGGGCTTAAAAAAAGCCCGCCGCTATGTAGTGCTCGGCATATTTGTTTTAGCGGCGGTTTTGACCCCGCCGGACATTGTATCCCAAACGCTTATGGCATTGCCCATGTTGGTGCTTTATGAGATAAGCGTATTTATATCATCACGTGTAAAACCGAAAGAAAGGGAGTAATACCATGCAAAAGGATCTTCGTATAACCGTGTGGAACGAATTCTTACACGAAACCATGTTCAAAGAGATAAGGGAAATATACCCGGACGGCATACACGGCTGCATAGCCGACTTTTTGAAGGAAGCGGGCTACCAAAACGTTAAAACTGCAACGCTTGAAGAAAACGAGCACGGCTTGACGGACGATGTTTTAAACAACACCGATGTTTTAATATGGTGGGGCCATATGGCGCACGACAGGGTGCAGGACGCCGTAGTAGAAAAGGTATACAACCGCGTCATGCAGGGCATGGGGCTTATAGGGCTTCATTCTGCACACGCGAGCAAAATAATGAGAAAGCTTTTGGGGACGGATTCGCACCTGTTGCGCTGGCGTGAAGCGGGCGAAAAGGAAATACTGTGGGTCGTAAACCCCTCCCACCCAATAGCCGAGGGTGTGAACGACAAAATAATACTTGAGCACGAAGAAATGTACGGCGAAACGTTTATAATACCCCGTCCGGACGATGTTGTGTTCCTAAGCTGGTTTGAAGGTGGCGAAGTATTCCGCTCCGGCGTTACATACACAAGAGGTCGCGGCAAGATATTCTATTTCCGCCCGGGGCACGAAGCCTTCCCAACATTCTTCAATAAAGAAATACAGCGCGTAATATTAAACGCTGTGGAATGGGCAAAACCGCTTAAAAACGCACCCAAGTGCACATTGGGAGAGATAAAAGAACCCTTAAACCCCTTAAGCAACCCGACATTAAATGTTATAGAAGGATTGCATAACCAAAAATAAAGCTTGTATTTAAAAGCACCGCAAACACCGCAAACTCAGCGGTGTTTTTTGAGTAGGATAAAAGTTGGCGAAAACGAAAAACAAAACAAAAACAACTCAAAAAGAAAAATCATCACATAAAAATTTCATCACATGCATATTTTGGGCGTTTTTCAACCTACTTTTCAAAATAAATGCAGTTTTTATCTCAAAAATATTCATTTAGGGCTTTACAAGCTCTAAAAGCTGTGTTATACTTGCCCTGCGCAGTAGCCGTAAGGCAATGTGTTTTTTTTTCATTTTTTTTATCTCCTTTCGAGTAGCCGCACTAAAGAGTAGTGCGGTTATTTCTTTGCGTAAGAAATTATAACTCTGTTGAGATG
>JAUNLY010000039.1:0-11107 GCA_030532025.1 Eubacteriales bacterium | reverse complement strand
CGGGAATACTGTATGTGCTATGCGAAAATATCCACACAACACTGCTATTTTCCCCCGGCACTTGAAAAATTGGCTAAAAAGCCTGTACAATATGCTTAAATTATGGAGGGTATTATGGAAAGCGAACGCCTATGGGTCAAACTTATAAAAAGAAACAAAATAGCAAAGGATTTGCTTGTGCAGATAACTAGCGGGGATTGGTCAGGGGCTTTGTCGGAAGCCTGTTATAAGCTGGACTTGTCTGTGCCGCTTGTTATAGACAGCCACAAAAAGGACTGGCAGGAGTTTAACCTTGCCCGCTTTATGCCGGACGATTTTATGGACGCATTCGATTACGACAGAATGGAGATAGAAGGCATATCGGACGAAAGCCGTCCCATGTCAAAAGACCCAAGGAATGCATAACACTAAGGGTGTGGCTAAGAATTAAGGACAGCTCTCGAAAGCCTACTGCCTTATTTGTGCGCTGCATACTTAGCCTTAACCATTAATGCTTTATTATACTAATTTTTACCTTAATGTTTTTATAAACTGGGCTTTTTTTGCTTTGCTTTATTTGGGCGGGGCAACTATTGTTTTGCCTTCTCATTTGACTTTGTAAACAGAAAAAAACTGTGTTACCTGTGCGTAAAGGCTTTTAATTAGTAAAAACTATTGTATAAGCTGTATTTTAAGGGATAAGGATACAGCTTTTTTGTGGTGCTTAAGGTATATCTCTATCCTTTAATTGCAGCCGTTTGTGTAAGATGTGCATATATTTATGCTTTATATTTATTTAAAAATATCTAAAGTTTATGCCTTAATCGTCTTTATGCCTTATAAGTTCTGCTCCTTTTGTTCTTCCGGTAAACTATTTTCAATCGCCAAAAGCTTCCGTTTTATATCAAGGCCGGAGGAAAAGCCGGTAAGCTTGCCTTTTGCGCCAATAAGCCTGTGGCAGGGTATAAATATCGCTATGGGGTTTTTGCCGGCGGCCTGACCCACCGCCTGCGCCGACATGCGGCCCTGCCTTTTTTTGGCTATGTTTTTTGCTAATTCTCCGTAAGTTTTGGTTTTCCCGTAGGGTATCATAAGAAGCTCCTTAAACACTTCTTTTTGAAATTCCGTACCCTGTGCTTTAAGCGGGGGCAAGGGTTCGGGGTTTTCGCCCAAAAAATAAAGCGCAAGCCATAAAAATGCTTCCTTAAAAATTTTTGGCATATCTAAAAACACATTTTCTTTTTGTACGCTGTTTAAAATTTCAAGAGAACTTGGCAAATCAAGCACAAAAGGCTTTTGCTTATCGCTTTCATAAAAGGTGTTAAATTCCTTGTCGCTGGCAAAACTAAGCCTTGTTATAAAGCCGTCTTCGCTTTCAAGCTCTATCGACCCGACAGAGCTTTTATGTAAAAATAAAATTTCTTTCACGGTCGCTCTCCTTTTATGTATAATAATACTTATTTATATTTAAATTAACATTAATATAGATGTGAACGAAATGCTTTTTACTTATGTTTTTTTACTTGTAGTAGAAGCGTAGTTAACACTTTTGTTTTCGTTTAAGGCATAAGCAAAAAGCACATTCAAACTATGCTTATCAGTATAGCATAAAAGCCCCGTGCTTAAAAACAAAGCCATATATGATATATGCTTATCCACACAAACATTTAAGTTTACGACACCTATTTGTACATGGTCATTTTGCGAACCTTGCCCGCAGAGAAAAAACAATGTATAATAATACCCGTATATTGGAAGGGAGTGAAGTGTTTGGAAAATCAAATAAAGTCTTTTTTTAATATGGAAAGATTGGTACCGGAAAAACATAGAGTAGGTGCGCTCCCAGACGGTAGGGAGGCTTCAAGAACAGTTGTAAACCTTGCGGTTCCTTCAATAATCGAAATGGTAATGATGAGCCTTATTGGTGGTATAGATACCATAATGGTAGGGCGCCTCGGTGCTACGGCTTTGGCGGCCGTTGCTCTGCCCATGCAACCCAGAATGATTATGATGAGCCTGTTTTTCGCATTAAACGTAGGTATTACCGCAATAGTTGCCCGCCGTAAGGGAGAGGGTCGCCGCGATGAAGCGAACCTCACATTGCGCAACGCCATTATGATAGTTTTTGCTCTTTCTCTTGTGGTTATGGCTCTTGGCATAATATTTGCAGAACCTTTAATGCGACTTGCCGGTGGCAACACCAGAACACCGGAAGATGCCGAGGTTTTGAGTTTATCCGTAACCTATTTTGACTTTATAACATACAGCCTTCCCATAGGCGCTGTAAGTATGTGTATAAACGCTGCATTGCGCGGTGTGGGCAACACCAAAATAACTATGCAGGTTAATATTATAAGCAACTTGGTAAACGTTGTGTTTAACTACCTGTTGATAGGTGGCAACTTAGGCTTCCCCCGCTTGGGCGTTGCAGGCGCTGCAATAGCTTCTTCAATAGGTATATTGGCGGGTGCTATTATATCCTTTGTAGTCGTCATGAAAGGCAGCAACACCTATCTGCACCTGTCCCGCAAGGACTCTTGGCGTGTAGATATAAAAACCATGAAAGGCATACTTAAAATAGGCGGTAACGCCATGATAGAGCAGCTTTCCATGCGCTTTGGTTTCTTCCTCTATTCCCGCATATTATATGGGCTTGGCGTTGTTATGTTCGCTGCCCACAACATAGGTATGCAATTTTTAGGCGTAACATTTAACTTTGCAAACGGTACTGCGGTTGCGGGTACCTCTTTAACGGGGCAAAATTTAGGCGCAAAACGGCCCGACCTTGCCATGATGTACGGCAAGCTGACGCTCCGCCTTGCGCTTATGATTTCCGTGGTGGTAGGCGCTATAATAGTGTTGTTCCGCTACCCATTTGCCAATATGTTTATAGAGTCAAACGCACAACATGCGGATATAGTTATACAAAACGCGGCGGAAACCCTGCTCGTAATAGCGCTGATGCAACCTTTCCAGATGTCAAGCGTTGTAATAGCCGGTTGCCTTAGGGGGGCTGGCGATAACCTGTACGTTGCTGCCGTTATGGCAGTGGCTGTAAGCGTTATACGCCCCATAATGGGTTACCTTGCCGTATACGTGTTCAGCTTTGATTTGGCACTCACTTGGATATTCGGCCTAAGCGAGATGGTTTTGCGCATGGTGCTTTTCCTGCGGCGTTTCCAATCCGGCAAGTGGATGACTATAAAAGTATAAGCAATAATTACCATATTTTAATTAACAAAAGCTCGGCAGCGTCCGAGCTTTTTTATGCTAATTTAACCATTAATGCTTTGATATATTTTTGTTTTTATTCATTTGGATAAACTAAGTTGCGGTTTTTATATATTATTAAGCTTTATTAAAAGCGACAAAATCCCGCCTAACTTTCTGCGTTAAGACTTTCAATTATAGCTTTAATTGTTTCAGAATATTTACGCATATGTTGCGTTTTTTGCCGAAAACACGTATAATCAACAGGCCGCAAAGGCACAGGAGGAAATATGAGCGAAGATCCACGCAGTTTAGTATATAGGCTTTTAAACAATGTACGCAAAGTAATAGTAGGCAAGGACGAGGCTATACAGCTTGCCCTTATAGCGCTTTTATGCAAGGGGCACGTGCTTATAGAGGACGTGCCAGGGGTCGGCAAGACAACGCTTGCGGGTGCGCTTGCAAAATCCCTCGACTGCTCTTTTTCAAGAATACAGTTTACACCGGACATTATGCCGTCTGACATAACGGGCTTTACAATACCAAATATTAAAACCGGAGAGATGGAATACAAGCCCGGTGCCGTCGTAACGCAAGTGTTGCTTGCGGACGAAATAAACCGCACAAGCCCTAAAACTCAGTCAAGCCTTATGGAGGTTATGGAGGAAGGCCAAGTAACGGTAGACGGCACAACCTATAAGCTCCCACAACCATTTATGGTACTTGCTACCCAAAACCCAATAGACTTTGTAGGTACCTATCCGCTGCCTGAAGCGCAGATGGACAGGTTTTTCCTGCGCATATCCATAGGCTATCCCAGCATAGAAGAAGAAATAGACGTTCTGGGTCGCTACACTTCACAAAATTCACCCATGGAAAGCCTTATGCCTGTTTGCTCTGCGCAGGAGGTTATAAACATGCAAAGCCAAGTGGGCGCTGTGTATTCAAGCCTTGAAGTAAGGGGCTATGTTGCAAGCTTGGCCGCCGCAAGCAGACGGCATAAAAGCTTAACCCTTGGCGTTTCTCCAAGGGGCGCGATAGCGCTTTTGCGCGCTTCACAGGCACTGGCCGTATTAAACGGCAGGGACTATGTTCTGCCGGACGATGTGCGTGCCATGGCACCGGCGGTATTATGCCACCGCTTTATTCTAAGCCCCGAAGCTAAAATGAAAGGCATAAGCCCCAACCAAATTCTTTCGGATATTCTCTCATCCGTTGCGGTACCGCAAGGCAAGGCATGACCCAGCGCCTTAAATCCGCTCTGGTTACGGGTGCATTTATGCTGTACTGCGCCCTAAGCCTGGGGGATACAGTTTACTACCTTATAAGCATAACCATAGGGCTTATGCTTATCTATGCGCTTTTTTGCGTTTTGACGGCCTATTTAACGCTCGATTTTTCGCAGCAGCTCGATTCAAAGCGTGGCGAGCGTGGGGACACGGCAAAGCTTTCCGTAAATATAAAGCATTCCTGCTTTTTGCCCATGTCGCCTTTTAATTTAGAGCTTCAAATGCCGTCAGGGGAAGCAAATACGCAGGTTAACATAAAAGCTTTAAAGGTGCATACCATGCAGCTTGAAGCCCAGCTTAAGCACGTGGGCTTGTTTGGCTTTGGCGTGAAGAAAATAGTAATAAGCGATATATTCGCTTTTTTTGAAATAAAAAAACAATTTGAAGATAATCTGCCACAGGTTTTAAGTCTACCAAGAAGTTTTGAGATTGATAAGCTCTCGTTCCCACCGGGGGACGACGGTAAGGCGCTTAAAAACGAGTCCGGCGAGGACATAAGCGCACCGGAGGATATAAGGAGCTACCGACCGGGAGACCCCCTAAAGCGCATACACTGGAAGCTCTCCGTGCGTTTAAACGAGCCAATAGTTAGACGCTTTGAAGTACCCGCACCGCCTGACACGCTTATACTTGTGGACTTGCAAAATCCAGTGCTCACTGGAAACATAAAGGAAGAAAAACTGCGTTTGCAGGATACCGTGTGCGAAACGGCATTATCCGTTGGTGTTATGCAACTTAAAGAAAACCGCCCCGTGCGTGTACCGCTTTACGGCAGCAGCCTTGGCGAATATAGGCAGGACAACATAAACACCGTAGAAATTTTAAAAGAGGAGCTTGCGCTGGAGCTTTTTAGAGAAGCTATGCCATTTGAAG
The DNA here is from genome assembly GCA_030532025.1 of Eubacteriales bacterium. Lineage (GTDB taxonomy): Bacteria > Bacillota > Clostridia > Christensenellales > Aristaeellaceae > DTU024. The sequence continues at coordinate 5,756 of JAUNLY010000039.1, read as the reverse complement.
AGGTGATAAGCATAGAGCTTGGGCGCATGCAACGCACAGGCGCAAGTGTGCTTGTAACAACCCGCCTTAATGCAAAAATAGTGGACTTGGTTGCAGATATTCGTAGGACGGGCGCCATGGTAAGGTTTTATTTTATATCCTTCAAGCCCGAAAGCCCGGAAAACATACCCTATATCACAAGATTGCAACACCATTTTGTGGAGGTACGCTATGTTACGCCGGCATAATGCTTTGCGCGTTGCGCTGTCTTTTCTTTTGAGTGCGCTTACGGCATTTTCTCTTTTGACACCGCTTTTAAGCGTGGCACAGCTGTTGCCGTTGCGCTTTTTTGGCATAATAGAAATTGCGGTGTTTACACTTGTGTTTTTTGTTACCGTACCTATAAAGACAGGGCTACGCCCTATTTTGCGTGCGGTGCTTACAGTTTTGGCTTTTTATATGTTTTCGGGCGGTGGCAGCCTTATAAATGCACTATCCGCCCTAACGCAGGGGCTTCCCATGCAAGAAATTGCCCTTATATATTCGGATACTACATTGGCGCTGTTTGCGCTGTTGGCTTCACTTTTTGGGGCGCTTTTATCAGCAGGGGAGCCGGCTTTTAGTATGCCGCTGTATATAACGTCTTTAATGCTTTTGTGGTATGCGGGTGCCGAGGGCGATTTAAGCTACTACATACCTGCGGCATTAGTTTTACCTTTAAGCTTTATTATAAATAGACCCTTTGCCGAGAGCGATACGGCACAGAGTGCAAGCGGCAAATCAAAAACGGCAAAGGCGCTTGCAATAGGGCTTGTTTTGGCGCTTTTAGCAGGTGCAATAGCGCCGCAATACCCAAAAACCCAACCGCAATTAAAGGAACAGGCGGATTCTTTAAGGCAATTTATAAACGACTATTTTTTCTTTACGGATTCCCGCACCGCATTCTCATTAAAAAACGAAGGCTGGCAAAATATGCCGGATGAGGGTTTGGGCGGTATTCCAAACCCGCCAAATGCCCCCGTATTAGAAGTTAGTGTGGAAGGTAAGGCGTGGCTCCGTGGTACCATAAAGGACCATTACAACGGCCGTGCGTGGTACGATACAATGTCCGACAGGCGTTACGGCGTACATTCAAACCGCTTTGATGCACTTAGGAAGGACTTGTTCAACTGGAACTTGCCCGCACAACAACGTCAGCCGGAAAAAACTATAAAGGTAAATGTACTCAGGGAGTCCGCTTCAACGCTTTTTGTACCGCAGAGGGTTAGAAAACTCGATGTGGGCGCTAAAATGGTGCCGTATTTCAACCAAGCGTCGGAACTTTTTGTAACAAGAAATTTAATCCCCGGAAACAGCTACACCGTATCCTACGAGGACTATTCTGCTGGGGACAGGCTTAAAACGCTTGCGGACAATTTGTCGCTACAAACAGACCCTAATTATGCCGCTATGCAACAAAAATACACGCAACTGCCCCCGCACCTTACGCCGGACGGCATAGTGGCAAGGCTCGCTTCGCTTATGGCAAAAGGAGCCACAAAGCCATATGATATAGCAAAAAACATAATGGATTCCCTAAAAAACAACTACCGCTATACCTTACAGGTTAAGCAGACCCCCCAAGATACGGACTTTGTTGCGCATTTCCTGTTTGACACAATGGAAGGCTATTGCACGTATTTCGCTTCCGCCATGGTGGTGCTTGCAAGAAGCCAAGGGCTTCCCGCCCGCTATATAGAGGGTTTTCTTGTAAAGGAACACACGAACAACCCTATAACATTAACCAGCCAAGATGCGCACGCTTGGGCGGAAATTTATATACCGAACATAGGCTGGACTGTATTTGACGCAACGGCATCGCGCAGCAGCGAAGACGCCCCGCCCGATAAAGATGCGCTTAACGAGCTTATGAATAACAACGACCCGCCCCCAAGCCCTACGCCAACGCCGGAGCCCTCGCCAGAGCCTGAAAAAAGCGATGAGCCATCACAAAGTCCTGAACATAGTCCACAGCCAAGCCCTGCCCCAAGCGATGAACCCATGCCTTCTAAGGAGCCCGAGCCTTCCGATAACCCCGACCACGCAAACCCCATAGAGCCGGACAAAAAACCCCTGTCTTGGCTGTGGCTTGTAGTGCTGGCTATATCCCTTATAGCTTTAAGGCTGTATTTTACGGCACCTACAATAAGCGCAAAACGCAGCAAAGATGCAAAAAAACAGTGTTTCGTACTTTTTAACGGCTTCTTGAGCATAATGCAAGAAAGCGGGCGTGGTAAAAGCTCCGACGAAACCATTATAGAATACGCTTTAAGGCAAAACGACCAAGATTTATTAAGCCTTAGCCGACAAATAAGTGCCATAACCTACGGCAACAAAACTCCTACAAAACAGACTGTGGAAGCCTGCTTACGGCTTTATCAAAACACATTCAAATCAACCCCCCTTATACCAAAGCTTAGATTGCTCATAAAACGGCTCCCGCCCAAAAAAGAAAGGCTCAAAAAAATAAGCGCTGCAACTGTAGTTAAAACCAAAAACGCCGTTGCCAATCTAAAGAGAAACATATTAAATTCAAGCAAAAAATCAAGAAAAAGGAAATGATTGTTTTGCTCTAAGTGTTAAGGAAACCCCGCACAATTCGTGGGCTAAGCTGGCGGCGAATTTTCCGCCATCTGCTGCCTGTAAAAAGCTTGATTTACAGCAGGTAAACCTGCGCTTTTTACAGTTGCATCTGACGAAAACTTCGTTAGCCTAGAACCACCTCATTTGTGTGGTGTATCCTTAACTTTTTCAATTAGTACAAAATTCCGATAATCAAAACGGATATGATGTTAAATCAACATAAAAACAAACAACACACCGGAACCAAAATTTATAGGCTCCGGTGTGTTGTTATATCGGTTAATACTAATTTCAACCCTCGATGCTTTTATTAATTTTTAAGTTAGTATAACAATACACTTGCTTTTGGCTTATAAAAGGGCAAAAGCGGTTGCAAGTGCTAAATAAGCTTGGGTTACATATATGCAATTTAATTATTAGAACGCAGGTATGTATACATCTTTATATACTTCTTCAAAAAGGGCTCTCATCTCTTCGGAGTGGTATATTTCGACTATGCGTTTAAATGCGGGTTCATCCTTGCGAGATTCTTTTGCGGCAATCATGTTTACAATGCCCGCCATGTCTTTGTTTTCGGGGTCGTATTTTTCGATAAGCAGGGCGTTATCGTTAATATAGCCTGCGTCTTTGGCGTGTGTGCCGTTTAAGAAGCCTGCGGCTATAAGGGGGTCGTGCAGTGCAGATGCCGTAAGTGCCGCTTCCATCTCAAGAAATGTAAGGTTTAGTTTGTTTTCTATAATATCGGCAACGGTTGCAAGCTCCGTCGTATCTTCACGCAGCTTTATAAGGCCTTCGCTTTCGAGCATTCTAAGGGCACGCGCTTCGTTTACGGGGTCGCTCATGATGGCTATGGAATCGCCCTCTTTTAATTCGTCCAAGCTCTTTATCTTTTCGGAGTACATGCAAAGCGGGGCTACAAGTGTGTCGCCTATGGGTATAAGGTCGCCACCGTATGTTTCGTTCCAGTTGGCTAAGAAGTTTTTATGCTGGAAGGCGTTAAGGTCTACTTCGCCATCAAAAAGGGCTTGGTTTGGTACGATATAGTCGCTAAATTTAACAAGCTCTATATGTATGCCTTCTTCTTTAAGTGTGGGGATAATAAGCTGTTCCCACTGTTCGTTGTTTTCGCCGACGACGCCAACTTTTACGGTAACATTTTCGGCTATTGCGGCAAAGGGGATAAGGAGTGCAAATAGGATAGCGATAAGTTTTTTCATGTGTGTAGTCCTCTTCCTTTTTAATTTATCTATCTTTCAACCTGCGGGTAACACTGTTGCCAAGCGTCTGTATAATGGTTACCAACAGCAGGAGAATTACAACGGTTACAAGCGTGCAGTCGTACATACGGCGCTGGAAGCCGTAGCGCAGTGCATAGTCGCCAAGACCTCCACCACCTACGGTACCGGCCATGGCGGTAAGCCCTATGATGTTTACTATGGTTATTGTGCTGCCGCGCACAATGCCAGCAAGGCCTTCCCTAAGGTATACACGCCAAATTATTTGCACCGTGGAGCAACCCATGGACTGTGCTGCTTCAATCATACCGGGGTCAACCTCTTCAAGTGCCGCGTTTACCTGGCGGCTGAAAAACGGTATCGTACCCACTATAAGGGGGAATATAGCGCCCTTTGTGCCTATGGCGGTGCCTGTAATAAGGCGTGTGAGCGGCATTAATAAAGAAATTAGTATAACAAATGGTATGGAGCGGAACACGTTTATAAGCTTATCCAAAATTTGGTATACAACGGGTTGCGGTTTTATGCCGTTTGGCTTGCATACGGTGAGCATTACGCCAAATATTATGCCGAAGGCGGCGGATATTGCACCGCTTATTAACATCATCTCCAATGTTTGGAATATGCTTTTAAAAAGCTCCGCCTGTGTTCGCAAAACATTAGGGAAATTATTGCTCAAAAACTCCTGCATTATAGCACCTCCAGCTGTATGTTTTCTTCTTGTAAGCTCTTTATAGCCTTTTGCACGGCGTCTTTTTCGCCCTTGAACGCTACAAGTAGCGTTCCAAGCGGCAAACCGCCTATAGTTTCCACATTGCCGAATATTATAGAAACATCTATATTATAATCTCTTGATATACGGCTTATTATGGCTTCCTTGGTGCTGTTTTCGTTAAAGTCTATGCGGGCCACAACATCGCCCTCTTTAACGCCCAAAAGTGCAGGGTTTTCTTTAACAAGGTTTATAGCCGGTCGCACATTGCTTGCGGTGTCTATAAAGCGGCGAGTAATATCCTGCTTAGATGAAGAGAATATGTTATATAGCGTGTCCTCTTCTATTATGTTGCCGCTGTCCATAACGGCGACGCGGTCGCACATCTCCTTAACGACGCTCATCTGGTGGGTTATAAGCACTATTGTTATACCAAGCTGTTTATTCAAGCGCTTTAAAAGCTCCAACACCTCGGCTGTGGTCTGTGGGTCAAGCGCGCTTGTGGCTTCGTCACAAAGCAATATGTCAGGCTCGTTAGCTAAAGCCCTTGCTATGCCGACACGCTGCTTTTGCCCGCCGGATAATTGGCTTGGGTAGCTGTGGCGCTTGTCTTCAAGGCCTGTAAGCTTTAAAAGCTCGTCTATTCTCTGCTTTGTGTTGTGCTTTTGCCCCTTTAGTGGGAAAGCTATGTTGCCCTCCACCGTGCGGGATTCAAACAGGTTGAAATGCTGGAATATCATTCCTATTTTCTTGCGACGGTTTAAAAGCTCCTTTTCGGGGATTGCGGTTATATCCTTGCCGTCTATAATTACCTTGCCGGAGCTTGGACGCTCAAGCAGGTTTATAAGGCGCACCAATGTGCTCTTTCCCGCTCCCGAAAAACCTATTATGCCGTAGATTTCTCCCCGCTTAATCTGCAGGTTTACCTTGCGCACCGCCTTAACCTGCTTTGCGGTGTCTGCGTCAAATGTTTTGCTTACGTCTACAAGGCGTATATGCGTGTTGCTGTCCATAAGTTTCCTTTCTAAATTGGATTACTAAATTGTTTTCCTTAAACTGTTTCCCCTGAACCGCTTTTGTTAAAATAAAATCCGCTTTGTCTTGTGGTTTTTCCTTGATTGGCTTCGCTTAGTCTGAATTAGCTTATTTTTTGAGAGTTTTCTTGCTTGTCTTGGTTAAGCTTAACTTATCTTGTTTGCCTTGGTTAA
>JAUNLY010000038.1 GCA_030532025.1 Eubacteriales bacterium | reverse complement strand
CGATGCCTACGGTTTCTGCAAAGGTTTCTTCGTCTATCTTAACAGACTCGATTACTCCATCTGCGCTGAACACGACTTCTACATCAACATCGCCACCAAAGCCTTCGCCACTGCCTTTAACACCGGCTACTGCAGGTTCTTCGGCTTCGGGTTTTTCTGCATTGATACTTGCGAATGCATTGTTCACGGCTTCGACAACGGCTTCGCTTGTAACCGTTGCACCCGCAACGGCTTCTACGTCCTCTAATTTAAGGGGCGCTTTTTTGCCTACGAAGCTCTTTAAGAAGTCTTCATCATCTAATACATTGGTGCCGATGCCTACGGTTTCTGCAAAGGTTTCTTCGTCTATCTTAACAGACTCGATTACGCCGTCTGCGCTGAATACGACAAACACATCAACATCGCCACCAAAGCCTTCGCCGCTGCCTTTGACACCGGCAGCTGCAGGTTCTTCTGTCTTAGGCTCTTCTATCGGTTTTTCTTCCGTAACAACTTCAGGTGCTGTTTCACCCGAGGCAAGGGATTTATACGCGTCGTTTATAGCATCAACCACGGCTTGGCTGGTTACTGTGGCACCTGATATAGCTTCTATATCACCAAGTTCCATAGGGGCTTTCTTGCCAATGAGGCCTTGCGCAAATTCTGGCTCTAAGGCTTTTGCACCAAAGTTGGCGGTTTCGGCAAACTCGTCGTCCCCTATTTTTATATCGGTAATTTCTGCTGCTTCGTTAAATGTTACTTCTACCGCAACAGGGCCTGCAAAGCCTTTAACGCTACCCTTTGCCTGTCCTCCTGCAAATGCAGGTGCGGAAAGCATTTTATGCGCTTCGTTTATAGCATCAACCACGGCTTGGCTGGTTACTGTGGCGCCTGATATAGCTTCTATGCCGCTAAGTTCCAGCGGGGCTTTTTTGCCTATGAGGCTTTGTGCAAATTCCGGCTCTAAGGCTTTTGCACCAAAGTTGGCGGTTTCGGCAAACTGATCGTCCCCTATTTTGATATCGGTAATTTCTGCCACTTCGTTAAATGTTACTTCTACCGCAACAGGGCCTGCAAAGCCCTTGACCACAGCACTTGCAGTACCTGCCGTAAAGCCAGAAGCCGCAGCGCTTAATTTTTCAAAGGCTTCGTTTGCGCTAAGCATTATGGGCTTTAACGCTTCGTCTGTTAAAAGATCTTCGCCGAAGGGGGCTGTTTTACCTACCAGTTTCTGCGCCTTTTCAAAAGCCGCAGCGCTGTCTTCTTCGTTTATAAGCATGGCGTCTATTGTGCCGTCTGCCTTAAAGAGCAAAGAAGCTCCGGGGGTTTCTTCGCTAGCGCTTACGGTTACGGATTCTTCCGCAAATTTATTTGCGTATTTTACAATATCGTTAACGCCACGTGTAACCGCATTTGAGGTAATTGTTGCGGCCGTTATTGCATCTATTGTGTTGTCGCCCGCCTGTTCCCCCGCTTTTATTGCGTTTACGGGAGTCTTTTTGCCGGCAAACTGCGCCATAAATGCTTCGTCCTTGGCTTTAGCGCCAAGACCCGCAGTTTCCGAAAAATCGGATCCGCCGACGTTTACGCCTTTTAAGGTACCTTCTTTATCGACGCCGACTATAAGCTCTATGGGGCCACCGTAGCCGGATACCGTCGTAACGCCGACGTAGCCTACGGTTTCGTCGCCTTTTTGGCCTAAGAACAAGCCGTCCACCGCGGCGCCCTCAGAAAGGGCAACCTGTAAAAAGCCCTCTGCATCGGATAATACCTTCATACGGGCTTTCTCTTGATTTTTTACGGCCTGTTCGCTGATAACATCTTTGGTTATCATATTGGTGCCGGCTAATAAAAACGATGCAGCCAACATGATAATTACCAGCACAAGCCATGCCGGAATCTGTTTTTTCATAAGTTTAGCCTCCTATTATATAAAATCCTTAAAGTTGTTTAAGCAATGTTCTTCGGGAGCACGGCCTAACATTTCCTGCGCTAAGGAAACATCGCCAGAAGACAGTGCCTTTTTTATAGCAGTGCTGGATATTACCGCACCGCTTTTAGTTTTTACCGCAGGCACTATACTAAGACCTATCCCCCGCTCATCGCATAACTTTTGCAACTCCTTAACATCCGTTTTGCCAAGGTGGCCGAAACGGTGGTTAAAGCCTGCTACGATGTGTTTGACCGACATATTGGCGGATAATTCTTCATCTAAAAAATCAGCTCCCGATTTTTTCATTAGATTATTATCAAAACGACTGAAAGCTATATAATCCACTCCCGCAAGGCGCAAAAGCTCTCCTTTTTGAGATAAGTTTGTAAGTTCTGTATATTTTTTGTCCGGCTCTAAAAGGCTTTGAGGAGGAGCGTCGTATGTATGGACGCATATTTTATAGCCCTTTTTATTTGCAATGTCTTTGGCTGTATTTATAAGATTAAGGTGACCTAAGTGCACGCCGTCAAAATAACCGAGGCATACCACCAAAGGAGTTTTTTTATCCGGCACAACGCCAAGCCATCTCATAATTAAAGCCTTCCATTTCCGTGCGGAACACCCGCAAATACTGCAATAAATACTAACATGCCTTTTATAGCCTGTCAAGAAAGCAAAACACAATATGTTGTAAGGGTTTAAAAAATACGCTATACTGACAAAGACTTTTTGGAGGTGTAGAAAATGAAGGAATTAGAACAGGCTGTTTTGCGTTTTGGTAAGGTACCATCCGATGGTATATTAAAGGTAGATATGTTTTTAAACCACCGTTTGGACACGGGGCTAATAAAAAAAATGGGGCAGGAAATCGCTTCTTATTTTAAAGAAAAAAAGCCTTCCATTATATTAACGGTAGAGGCTTCGGGAATTGCGCTTGCGATAACCACCGCAATGGCGCTTAACGATATACCCGTTGTATTCGCCAAAAAAAGCTCCGCATTAAACCAAGGCTTAAACCGCTACATGGCAGATGTACACAGTTTTACCAAAAACATAGACTATAAGATGTCGGTTGAAAAAGCGTATCTGCCAAAAGGCTCTTCTGTTTTGATAGTAGACGATTTTTTGGCAAACGGGGAAGCCGTAAAAGGAATGCTAAAACTAATCGATTTGGCAGACTGCAATTGCGTAGGCGTCGCCGTTGCTATAGAAAAGGGCTTTCAGCCGGGCGGAGATTATCTGCGCCAAAACGGCATTGATTTATTGAGCCTTTGCCGAGTAAAGAGCCTTGAAAACAACAAGGTTGAACTTTACAGCCAGGACTAAACACGAACTTTATAGCGTAAATGGGCTATATACGTTCGTGTTTTAAGCGTTTTTATGCTTATCCACCCTTGCTTTATTCAGCTTTCTTTGGTATGCTCAAGCCATCCTTTTTTTAAAAGGAAATTATCCGGCTGATGCCACAATATTGGAGGGTATAATGTTTAAAAAGGCACTTTCTATGGTTCTCGGTCTCGTTATTATGCTTGGTTTGGTACCTGCATTTGCAGAGTTTGGCCCCATCGCTAAGGACGAAGTAAAAGTCGGCGTAATATGCATAGGCCCCAGCGATGACGGCTACACAGGCGCACATTACAACGGCATGGAACTTATGAAGCAAAACCTCGGTCTTTCAGATGAGCAGGTTCTATACAAATTTAACGTAGTAGAAAACTCCGAATGCGAAGTCGCAATGCGCGAGCTTATCGACAAAGGCTGCCATATCATCTTTGCAAACAGCTATGGCTATATGAACTATATGGAAGAGCTTGCAGAAGAATATCCCGAAGTTGTTTTCTCACACTGCTCCGGCTACAAAAACAACGGTGAAAACTTCAACAACTACTTCGGCAGAATTTATCAGGCAAGATACCTCAGCGGTATCGCAGCAGGCCTTAAAACCAAGAGCAACAAAATAGGTTATGTTGCGGCATGGCCCGACAACGCAGAGGTTAACGGCGGCATCAACGCATTTGCACTTGGCGCACAGTCTGTAAACCCCGACGCAGTCGTATATGTAAAACACATCAACAGCTGGGGCGACCCCACACTTGAAAAGCAGACAGCAGAAGCACTTATAGCACTTGAATGTGACGTTATAACCCAGCACGTTGACAGCGCAATGCCTCAGGTTGCAGCACAGGAAGCCGGCGTGTTCGGTTGCGGCTACAACACCGATATGACCCCCATGGCTCCTGAAGCACACCTTACCGCTCCCACATGGAACTGGGGCAGCGTATACACCGCCGAAGTTGAAGACCTCATCAACGGCACATGGAAACCCGTAAACTATTTCTACGGCTTAAAAGAAGAAATGGTTAACATTTCTCCCCTTTCCAAAAACGTTGCAGAAGGCACCGCAGAAAAAATAGAAGAAGCCCGCAACAAGATCGTTTCTGGCGAATGGGACGTTTTCACCGGCCCCTTGTACAACCAAGCAGGCGAAGAAGTCCTTAAAGAAGGCGAAGTACTTTCTGACGCCGAGATCACCGGCACATTCATGGCAGAGCTTTTAATCAAAGGCGTAGAAGTTAAGTAAGTAAGTATATATTAATATTTTCTCGGGCTGCCGCTTTGGCGGCAGCCCGCTTTTTCTATAAGGAGAATTCATGGAGAAAATACCCCCTAAAATAAAATTAAATAACCTTACTAAGACTTTCGGATCGGTTAAGGCCAACGATAATATAAGTTTGGACCTTTACCCGGGCGAAATTTTGGCACTTTTAGGCGAAAACGGCTCAGGCAAAACAACGCTTATGAATATGCTATCTGGCATATATAGTCCTGACGGAGGAAGCATTGTTATAGACGGTAAAACCGTTAATATATCCTCCCCCAAAGATGCCATTAACTTAGGCATAGGCATGATACACCAGCACTTTAAACTGGTGGAGGTTTTTTCTGCGCGCGAAAATATAAAGCTTGGCAGCATAAGCAATAAACAACAAGTTGATCTTGATGAGCTTGTCAAGACGCTCAAAATAAATATCGACCTGGATAAAAAAGTGTATGATATGTCCGTAAGCGAAAAACAGAGCATAGAAATATTAAAAGTTCTATACCGCGGTGCGGACGTACTGGTGCTTGACGAGCCTACCGCTGTTTTAACCCCGCAGGAAATAGAATCGCTGTTTGATACTCTCCGCGATATGAAGAGCCAAGGCAAGGCGATAATTATAATAACGCATAAGCTTGACGAAGTGCTTGCCATATCCGACCGCGTAACCGTTATGCATAAAGGTAGGCTTATAGATACGGTGCTCACAAAAAATGCGGATCGCTTCAGCCTTACAGAAATGATGGTGGGACGTCAGGTTGACCTTGATATAAAACGCGTTAAGACCACCCTTGGTGATGTTATACTTGATGTACACGAGCTAAGTGTAAAGGGTAAGGAAGGTAACCTTGAATTAAACCACGTAAGCTTTACCCTCCGCAGCGGTGAAATACTGGGCGTTGCAGGGATAGCAGGCTCCGGTCAAAAAGCCTTATGTGAAGCCATAGCTGGACTTCAGCCTATTTCCGGCGGTAGCATATTGCTAAACGAAAAGCGCATAGACGGCAAAACTCCCCGCGAGATAATACAGCTTGGCGTTTCCATGGCCTATATACCTGAAGATCGCTTAGGTATGGGGCTTGTAGGCAGCATGAATATACCGGATAACCTTATGCTTAAAACCTACAAGGACCAAAAAGGGATGCTTCTTGACAGAAATAGCGCCAAAAAAGAAGCTGAACAGCTTGTTGAGCAGCTTTCAATATCCACGCCAAGCTTAAATACGCCCGTATCAAAGCTTTCCGGCGGTAATGTGCAGAAAGTTTTGCTCGGCAGGGAAATAAACCTGTCGCCACGCGTTTTAATAACAGCCTACCCTGTAAGGGGCCTTGATATAGGCGCCAGCATGACAATATACGATATGCTTAATGAGCAAAAGAAAAAAGGTGTAGCTGTTTTATTTGTCGGTGAAGACCTTGATGTGCTTTTGGCTCTTTGCGACAGAATTGTAGTTTTGTCTTCCGGCAAGGTAAGTGCTATTGTGGAAAGCAAGTTCGCCACAAAAGCGCTGCTTGGCATGAAGATGGTTGGTATGACCACAGATAAGGAGGACGAATATGTCTAAACCTATCCGTTTCCATATAGCGCAAAGAGGAGAGATAAACAAAACACACGAATACTCCATGCGCCTTATGTCTATATTGGCGGCCCTTGTTGCCGGCGGTCTGTTTTTGCTTGCTCTTGGCTATAACCCATTTGAAATTTATGCTTCCATTCTTTCGGGAGCCTTAGGTTCTTCCGGTATGCAAAAGGAAACAATAAAAATTATGATACCGCTCTGCCTTACCACGCTCGGCGTTACATTGGCCTTTAAAATGCGCTTTTGGAACATAGGTGCAGAAGGACAGATATGCGCAGGTGCTATTGCAGCAAGCTATTTTGCATATTTTCAAGACCAGCTTCCTCAGGCGGTGCTTCTTCCCGCTATGGCAATAGCAGCTGTTGTAGCAGGTGGACTTTGGGGGCTTTTGCCTGCCTACTTTAAAACACGCTTCGGCACCAACGAAACGCTGTTTACGCTTATGCTTAACTATATTATCGGCTTTTTTATAACCTACCTGCGTGAAGGCCCGTGGAGAAATCCTGAAGGCGGTTTTGCCGCAACGCCAAGGTTCCCGAAACAAGCAAGGCTACCCATGCTTAATTTCCCCGGCATAGGCAATATACATATAGGCTGGGTCGTTATGTTTGTAATGGTATTTTGGGTGTTTTTCTATCTGCGCTATACAAAGCATGGCTACGAGCTTACGGTAGTCGGCGAAAACATAAACACCGCAAAATACGCCGGCATGCCCGTCAAAAAGATAATACTGCGCACCATGTTTATTTCCGCGGGCATTTGCGGACTTGTAGGCATGATACAAGTAGCAGGTCCGGACCGCCAATTAACCGACGCTGTTGCAAACGGCAGGGGCTTTACCGCAGTTTCCATAGCATGGCTTGCAAGGCTTTCGCCTATAGGTATTATGTTTGTATCCTTCCTTTTTTCAGTCCTTGAAAAAGGCTGTAGCATGATGCAGACGGACTTCCGCATACCCGCATCTATGTCCGATATTTTGCAGGGCATTATACTGTTTTGCGTGCTCGGTGGGGAGTTCTTTATTAGGTACCGTATAGGGCGAATAAAGGAGGAAGCTTAATGGGTTTTGATAATTTTATTTCTTTTGTATATGCTACAATACTGGCAGGTGTGCCTATACTATACGGCACACTCGGCGAAATAATAATAGAAAAAAGTGGCAACCTTAACCTTGGTGTCGAGGGCATGATGTATTTGGGCGCTATATTCGGCTTCATTGCAGCGTTCACCTTGCAAAACGCTTTTGCCGCAATACTTGCGGGCTTTTTGGCGGGAGTTTTAGGAGCTCTCATATACGCCTTTTTAACTGTAAGCCTTAAGGCAAACCAAAACGTAACCGGCTTGACGCTTACTGTTTTTGGCACGGGTGTTGCAAACTTTTTAGGCGAAAGAATGAAAATGAACTCCCCTGTAGGCTCAGTCATAATAGAGGACGCCATACTCCGCCCGCTACTGCCACTTAACATGGGAGCGCTTACAGAAATACCGGTTATTGGCAAGCTTTTATTCAACCACAGCATACTTACATATTTTGCAATCTTTTGCGCCATAGCAATGAGCCTTTACTTAAACCGTACACAGAAGGGTTTAAACCTTCGAGCCATAGGCGAAAACCCAGCTGCAGCAGACGCCATGGGCATAGACGTAAACAGATATAAATACCTGCACATACTGTTTGGCGGCGGACTTTGCGGAATAGGCGGCGTATATGTATCGCTTGTCACATGCGTAGGCAACTGGCAACCCGATATAATAGGCGGACAGGGCTGGATAGCCGTCGCACTTGTAATATTTGCATCTTGGAAACCTTTAAGAGCTGTGTTTGGCAGCCTTGTGTTCGGCGCTCTTAGCATGCTAAGGCTTTACATACCAAAGGATATAATAGATATACCAGGCTCCATATTCAATATGCTTCCCTTTGTGGTAACCTGCCTGGTGCTTTTAATATCCAGCATAAAAATGAAAAGAGAAAACCAGCAACCTGCTGCCTGCGGGGTGAACTATTTCCGTGAAGAACGATAATGCATTTGCACTGTTGCCACACATAAGCGAAAAATTAAAGCAGAGAACTTCTCCCCTGCTTGTCGCAATAGACGGTAGGTGTGCAAGTGGCAAAAGCACGCTTGCCGCACACCTGTATGAGATGCTGCCCGGAAGCACAGTATTCCATATGGACGATTTTTTTCTCCCACCTGAAATGAGGACGGAAGATAGGCTATCGTCCCCCGGCGGCAACGTGCATTACGAGCGTTTTTTAGAAGAAGTACTTTATAACATAAACAAAAACATACCCTTTACCTACAACAAATACGACTGCCACAGGGACGCTTATACAAGCCACACCATAAACCCTTCGTCTATTTGCATAATAGAAGGTGCATATAGCATGCACCCTAAACTGTTTGATTTTTACGACATAAGCGTATTTTTAAGCATTTCTCCGAGCCTTCAAAAAGCGAGGCTTAAACAGCGGGAGACACCAGAAAGCTTTAAAAACTTTATAGATAGGTGGATTCCCCTCGAAGAGAAATACATAGCATTCTATGAGCCCAACAAAAAAGCGGATTTTTTGCTCGAAGCACAGTCTTAAATGCACTAATCCAACACGGTTACATTGAATATATAGCGAGTTACATAGGGCCTGTATTGTTTATACAGCCCTTTTTCTTTGTACATTTTTTTAAGCTCTCTATAAAGCAGTCTTTTAATGCCTATGTTTTCTGGCAACCTGTGCAGCGTTGTCCATGTCTGTCCTACTAAGTTTAATATATGGTTATATACAGGCACGGGCAATATTTTGGCGGATTTTATATGTTTATAATAGTGTACGTTAAATATAAAATCCTCTCCCCATGTTATACCGGCATTAAAGCGAAGCTTGTTGTTAAATATTATATCGCTCCTGTAAAGTTTATTCCACAAAGCACTATAATAAAAGCTTCCGGGGTATTTTACATAGGCCTCGTAAAATTCGCCTGCGTTTAGGCTTTTTTCTTCTTTTATAAGCCCTCGTTCACTGCAGGCTTCCTTTGCCTTCATGTTGAAATTACCTATTAATACATCATGCTCGCCTATTTTGCTAAGCATAAGGGATATAACACCTTCTGGCAAAGTATCGTCAGAATCGGCAAACACTACAAAGTCTCCCGTAACATGTTCAAGGGCCACGTTACGAGCATCGCCAGGGCCGCCGTTTAACTTATCAACAACCTTAACACGGCTGTCGGACTTAGCAATCTCCTTTAATATATCAAGGCTTTTATCACGGCTGCCGTCATTTACGGCTATAATCTCCATGTTTTGATAGTCCTGCCCTAAAATACTGCCAAAGCTGTTTTTTAAGTGTTTCTCGGCGTTATACACGGGTACGACAACGCTTACCTTCGCTTTCAAAATAGCCTCCTTGCTTTATAGAATATAACGTTTTAAATCCGTCTGCTTTGCCTGTTTTACATGGTTTTCCACGTAGGCTTTGGTTATTTTAAGCTCCACCTCGGGCATATTGTCGCCACCTGCGTTAAAGGATATATCTTCAAGCAGTTCTTCAAACACGGCGTGAAGCCTTCTTGCGCCTATGTCTTCGCCTTCTACGTTGGCGTTATAAGCAGCCTGTGCAAGCGCTTCAAGGGCTTCTTCTTCAAAGCTTAATTTAACTCTGTCAACCGCAAGCAAGGCAGTGTACTGGCGCGTTAGGGCATTGTCCGGTTGGGACAATATTCTAACAAAATCCTCTCTACTTAATGGGTTAAGCGTTACATGCACAGGGAATCTGCCCTGAAGCTCCGGTATAAGGTCTGACACCTTTGCTATGTGGAATGCACCCGCAGCTATAAAGAGCATAAAATCCGTGCGCACCGGCCCATACTTGGTATTTACGGTCGATCCTTCTACAATGGGCAGAATATCTCGTTGTACACCTTCCCTTGATACATCGGCACCGCCGCCTACGGATTTTCCGCATATCTTGTCTATCTCGTCAATAAACACTATGCCGTGTTCCTCCGCACGTTTAACGGCTTCCTCACGTACGGCGTCCTCGTCTATTAGTTTATCCGCCTCTTCCTCTATAAGCAGTTTCCGCGCTTCTTTTACTTTCATACGGCGTATTTTGGTACGCTTGGGCATCATATTCCCCATCATATCGCCTATGTTTATAGAAGTACCGCCAAGCTCAAGCTGTGGGGTGTTTTCTTCAACCTCTACTGAAACATAGTTGTCTTCAAGCTCGCCATTTTTTAGGCTGTTCATTATTTCGCTGCGCCGCCCACTTATCTTTAACTGTTCTTCAGCGGTGGGCTCCTGCTGTTTTACCTGCCTGCCCATAAGTATATCTATGGGGTTTGGCACTTTTTTTGGCTCAGGATTTTGTATAACGGTAACAAGTCTGTCTTCTGCCATGACTTCTGCACGTGTCTGCACCTTGCTTTTATGCTCCGCCTTTACCAAACGGTAGGAATTTTCTGTCAAATCACGTATTATTGACTCTACATCTCGCCCCACATAGCCTACCTCTGTAAACTTAGTTGCTTCAACCTTTACAAAAGGCGCATTTACAAGCTTGGCAAGGCGCCTTGCGATTTCTGTCTTACCAACGCCCGTGGGCCCCATCATGAGTATGTTTTTAGGGTATATCTCTTCTCGCATATCCTGAGGCACACGGCTCCTGCGATAGCGATTTCTTAAAGCTATGGCTACATATTTTTTAGCTTCGTCCTGACCTATTATGTAGCGGTCAAGCTCTTTTACGACTTCTCTTGGGGTAAGCTCTTTCATTTAGATTTCCTCCACGATTATATTGTCGTTTGTGTACACGCATATGGAGGAAGCAATTTGCAGGGCTTTAAGCGCAATATCGTGCGCGGATAGATCCGTGTTTTGCATAAGTGCTCGTGCCGCCGCCAAAGCATAGTTCCCGCCGGAACCTATTGCGCAAACGCCGTCATCGGGGCTTATTACTTCCCCCGTACCGCTTATTATAAGCAGATCTTCCTCGTTTGCGGCTATAAGCATAGCATTTAGCTGGCGCATACCCTTGTCGCTGCGCCATTCCTGTGCAAGACGCACTGCGGAGCGCTCTAAATTGCCTGAATTTTGCTGCAGCTTTTCTTCAAATTTTTCGCTTAAAGTAAAGGCATCTGCAACGGAGCCCGCAAAGCCCGTTACAACCTTATCGTTAAATATTCTCCTCACTTTTTTGGCGGTGGATTTGAATATTACAGATTCGCTTAGCGTTACCTGGCCGTCCCCCGCAACGGCAGTCTTGCCGTTTCTTTTTACGGCACATATGGTGGTGCCTTTAAATTCCTGTGGCATTATCTTCCTCCGGAAAATTTATTTTTATACTAATCCAAATCGTTAATGCAAAGAGAAACGCAGGATTTTTTCTTTTTTGCAAAGTTGAATGAAGGAGGCGTAGTGGCGCTACGCTGACTGAATGAGACGAAGCAAAAATGGAAAAAGACAAGTTTATCAAAGCATTAAGGTTTGAGATTAGTATTAAGCTTTCTTATTTCTTCAAGAGCTCTTTCAGATATTTGTCTGTATCTCTCCTGTTTATTGCGTATTTTTTTATCAAGCTCTGCCATTATACCAAAATTTACATTCATTGGCTGGAAATTTGAATTTTCTTTTGATATATATTGTGCCAAAGCTCCTATGGCTGTGTTGTTTTTAAACTCGGGTCTTTCCTGCCCTGTTAGGCTCGCAAAAAGAGATAAACCCGCCAAGAGCCCTGAAGCCGCACTTTCTACATAACCTTCCACACCCGTTATCTGCCCCGCAAAAAAGAGATTGGGGGTGTTTTTAACCTCGTAGAAGCGGTTTAAAAACTTGGGGCTGTTTATAAATGTGTTTCTGTGCATAACGCCATACCTTGCATAGCGTGCCTCTTTAAGCGCCGGTATAATGCCAAAAACGCGCTTTTGTTCAGGGAATGTAAGCCTTGTCTGGAAACCCACAAGGTTATATAAACTGTCGTCAGCATCGTCTTGCCTTAGCTGTAAAACCGCATATGGCATTTTGCCGGTAGTAGGATCCTTTAAGCCTTTGGGCTTTAAGGGTCCAAAGGCAAGAGTTTTAAAGCCTCTTTTAGCCATTGTTTCAACCGGCATGCAGGCTTCAAAAACCTTGCCGTCTTCAAAACCACGTACCGGCACCGTTTGGGCATTTGCGAGTTCTTCGACGAAATTATTATATGTAGCTTCGTCTAAGGGACAATTTAAGTAGTCGTTACCCCTGTCGTATCTGGACGCCCTAAAGCAGTAGCGCATGTCTATGGAATCTTTATAGATTATAGGGGCTGCGGCGTCATAGAAGCTCAAATGCTCTAAGCCAACAAAATCTGCAATTGCACGGCTTAAACTGTCTGAAGTAAGCGGGCCTGTTGCAATAATAGCTGGCGGTGAAGGCATTTGAGTAATTTCTTTAGAAATAAAGTTTATGTTCGGGTGCTTTTTAAGCTTTTCAGTAATATATGCGGAAAACCTCTCTCTATCCACCGCCAAAGCGCCGCCTGCCGGAACCTGTGTTTTATCCGCCGCTGCAATTACGAGCGAATCAAGAAGGCGCATTTCTTCTTTTAAAAGTCCTACCGCATTTTCAAGCCTGTTTGAGCGAAGAGAGTTGCTGCATACAAGCTCTGCAAATAGATCATTTGTGTGAGCGGGGGATTTTTTATGCGGCTTCATATCGTAAAGCTCTACCGCTATGCCTCTTTTGGCAAGCTGCCATGCAGCTTCCGCCCCCGCAAGCCCTGCACCTATTACTTTAATCTTCTGCATCTTTTTTATTTTCGTAAGGCTCGTGGTAACGGCATTTCTCATTTGAGCAGATTTTTATATCCTCGCTCTTTTTTCTGCGTTTAATTGTCATATAGCTCCCACATTTGGGGCATTTTTCGTCTATGGGCTGCTCCCACGATACAAAATCACATTCGGGATAATTTTCGCAGCCATAGAACTTGCGGTTTTTACGGCTTATCTTTTCAAGCAGTTTACCGTTGCACTTGGGGCAATGCGCGTCTATATAGTTTAATATAGGCTTGGTGTTTCTGCATTCGGGGAAATTAGGGCAGGCTATGAACTTGCCGTAACGTCCCATTTTATAAACCATTGTTGAACCGCAGTTTTCGCATATTATGTCGGTCGGCTCGTCCTCTATCTTTACTTCTTCTATCTCTTTGTCCGCATGTTCAAGCATTTTTTCAAAAGGCGGGTAGAAGCCACGTATAGTGTCTTTCCACGATTTCTTACCTTCCTCAACCTCGTCAAGCTCTTGCTCCATGCCGGCTGTGAAGTCTATATCCACAACTGTTG
>JAUNLY010000037.1 GCA_030532025.1 Eubacteriales bacterium | reverse complement strand
AAACCTTTACATTCAAGCCTCTCCGCAACGCTTACCTAAAACGTCAAAACCCGCCTCAGAATCTGCTCCGAGGCGGGCTTGTTTATATCAAAAAACGCGCTAAACCCTTTGATTTCAAGGTGTTTTAGGATAAAAGATAAGCAGATATGATTCTATAAAAATCTGCTATCTTATCTGGTGGAAGTGAGGGGAATTGAACCCCTGTCCGAAAACGCGGTACACCGTTTTCTCCGAGCGCAGCCTGTCTATTTAATTTCCCTTTACAGCATGCCGGCAGGCAGGCAAACTATATCGGTAGCTTCATAATTCAGATAGTGCCGCAAAGCTTTGGCGTATCCGTTCCTCACCTAACTGGCGCCGTCTTCTCAAGCGGTGAGAACCTGAGGACGACGTTCACGGCTTATGCCGCGAAAGCAAGTTTCTGATTGTTGTCAGTTACTTTTAATTTCCCTGTTGTTATGCGGTTCAGGGGGCCGCAGCTCGCTTACAGTGTCCCCGCCCATTCCCGTCGAAACCAGTACACCCCCACGGTTACGAGCAGAACCTGCTACATATATATTATACCACATAAGTTTAAAATTGTCATCGGTTTTTAAGGGCTTATGCTGTTAGACAATGTTTATTGCAATTTAAACAAAGCAAAATCAAACTGTATACTTTATATTTACAAAACTTTTTATAAAAACATAGCTGTGATGTTTAAACCATACAGAATAAAGAAAATATTGGTTTATAAAGCATTAAGGATTGAAATTAGCATAAATATAAAAACAAAAAAGCACCAAAGCTTTGTTGCTTTGATGCCTTTAATGCTGGTGGAGCATAAGAGATTCGAACTCTTGACCCCCACAATGCCATTGTGGTGCGCTACCAACTGCGCTAATGCCCCGTAACGGACGATATAATACCACAAAGCTATTTTTTTGTAAAGGGTGATTTTTGAGTTTTTTTGACGAGGATTTAGTATATTTATTTTGATATATTTATATTAAATTGATGTTGAATTATTTTTAAGGGTTTTGTCGAATTTTGCCGTTCACCATAGGCTTAATCTCCCCCGCTCAAATTTTGCTTACACCAATCGAAAAAGTTAATGCACATATAAGCACAGGATTTTGTCTTTTTTTTGCAAATTCTAAGGAAGAAAAAGTAGTTACGCTATGCTGACTAATTGAAATTACAACAGGACGAAAAGACGTCTAAAGATAGCGGCAGGTTAGATTGAATTGATCACGCAAAATAAGCAAAGCAAAAACGGAAAAAGACCAATTTATCAAAGTATCAAAGAGTAAAACCGGTATTATTATATTTTTATACGCCTTGACGGAGGGCAGCTTATCCTATAAAATGAACAAGACTTTTTGCGGAGGATTTTGATGGTTTTTTAGTCAGTTTGTAAGAATGGTTCCCACGGAAAGATGCGGAGCTTTTTATTTTGAACAGCGTTAGCTAAGTGTATTAAAGTATACGCACGGCGAACAGCACAATTTAGATTTAAAGGCGTTATGTACGTCAGGCTTTATAGATTAAAAGGAGCAATATGTTAAAAAACAAACGTTCTCCATGGGCAGCCATGTGGGCGCTTATAAGGCAAAACGCTTGGTATTTTACAGGCGGTGCCATTTCTACCACTATAAATATACTTATAGGCTTTTTGACTCCCGCTGTTTTAGCGGAACTGTTTGACCACTATTTAAGCGACCTCCCAAGCCGTCTACCGGCAGCCGTAAACAATGTTTTATATCAAATAATGGGCAGCCATGAAAACATAAAAAACAACCTATGGATATTTGGCGTTGCCATAGTGTTGATAAACCTTTTAAAGGGTTTGTTTGCATATTTTAAGGGCTTTTGGTGTGCAATAGGGTCTGAAAATGCCGCAAAGACACTGCGGGACAAGATTTACACTCATGTGCAGGCATTGCCTTTTTCATACCACGTAAAAGCCTCTACCGGCGACCTTTTGCAACGCTGTACAACAGATATAGAAATGGTACGCCGCTTTTTAAACGTACAACTTATGAGCATATTAAACTCTATTCTGCTTATAGTAATAGCGCTCGTTTTAATGCTACCAATAAATTCCAAAATAACATTTATTTCTATGGTGCCTCTGCCCTTTATGCTTATTTTCTCGTGGCGGTTTTTCAAAGTGGTTATAAAAGCCTACCGCAATACAGAAACCGCCGAAGGCAAAATGAGCAATGTGCTTCAGGAAAACATAACCGGCATACGTGTGGTTAGAGCTTTCGGCCGCCAGCAGGACGAGGTTGAAAAGTTTGAACGCGCAAACGCGGATCACAGGGCTGCAGGGCTTAAGGCTGCGCCCTTAGATGCCATATATTGGAGCAGCGGGGATTTTTTCAGCGCTTTACAAGGCTTAATAGTAATAAGTTTTTGCGTATACGAAGCAGTCGCAGGTCGCATAAGCACCGGCGATATGCTTATACTTGTAAGCTATTCCGGCATGCTTTTAGGCCCCACCCGCCAGCTTGGGCGCGTGCTGTCTTTCACCGGGCGGTGCATGGTATCACTCAGCCGTATTTTAGAAGTACTGCGCGAAAAAGAAGAGCCCGAAGAGCCAAATGCCAAAAAGCCCGATTTATCAGGCGACATAGTTTTTGACAATGTAAGCTTCAGCTACGACAACCAAAAAGTTTTAGATAAGCTGTCTTTCACAATAAAGGGCGGCGAAACGGTAGCTATTCTTGGTGCTACAGGCAGCGGCAAATCCACCGTACTGCATATGTTACAAAGGCTTTATGAGCCAAACGAAGGCAAAATTACAATAGGCGGTGTAGATATAAACGATATAGACCGCATGTGGCTAAGAAGCCGTGTAGGCCTTATATTGCAGGAACCGTTTTTGTACAGCCGTACTATAAAAGAAAACATAGCAATTGCCAACACCGGCTCCACAGACGATGCCATAGACGCAGTTGCACATACCGCAAGCGCATACAACTTTATTAACGAAAGCGAAAAAGGCTACGACACCTTGGTTGGCGAGCGTGGCGTTACGCTATCGGGCGGGCAAAAACAGCGTGTGGCTATAGCAAGAACATTGCTTAAAAACAACAGCATTTTAATATTTGACGACAGCCTTTCCGCTGTGGATACGCAGACCGATCGAGCAATACGCACAGCGCTTAAAAAGCATGGCGAAAAGCTTACTACCATAATAGTAAGCCACCGCATAAGCACTTTAAGCGAGGCAGACCGCATATTCGTGCTTGAAAACGGGCGCATAAGCCAGCAAGGCACTCATGACGAGCTTATAAAGCAGGGCGGACTTTATGCCCGCATAAGCAACATACAAGCAGGCAACATGGAGGAGGTGTTATAATGCAGTACCAAGAAGAAAACTATTCGGACAAGATACAGCTCTCCACTTGGAAAAAGCTCTTACCATTTATATTTCGCTATAAAAAGAAATTTATATTGATGTCTTTATCCATGGCCTTGCTTGCTGTTAGCGACGTGCTTTTAGGGCTTGCAACGCGCTACGCCATAGATAATTTTGTGGTACCTAAAACCATGGTAGGTTTCCCATTTGCTATAGGGCTTTACTTTATAATCATTTTATTTAGCGTGGTTTTTGGTTATTTGTTCATAAGAATAGCGGGAGAGCTTGAATTTTACTTGGCCTATTCCATGCGCAAGGAAGGCTTTGCAAGGCTTCAAAGCCTACCCTTCTCATTTTACGACCGTATGCCCGCAGGCTTTTTAATAAGCCGCATGACAAGCGACGTGCATAACCTAAGCGAAGGCTTTGCTTGGGGTATAGTTCATATAGTGTGGGCATTTGTAGCTCTTTTATCAAGTCTTATTGCTATGTTTATTATCGACATACGGCTTTCGCTTATCATACTTTTAATTTTACCGCCACTTGCTATTTTATCCTACTTCTTTCAAAAGAAGATTTTACACAGACAAAGAGAAGTACGCAAAACAAACAGCCGCATTATAAGTGCCTTTAACGAAGGCGTTATGGGGGCTATGACCACAAAAACGCTTGTAAGGGAATATGAAAACACGGAAGAATTTAAGGAATTAAGCAGCCATATGCGCAAATCTTCCATATCCTCCGCAATGCTTTCAAGCCTTTACCTTCCGCTTGTTATATTCGTAGGTTCCATAGCAGCAGCATATGTTTTAAGCAGCGGCAGCACATTGGTGCTTTCAGGTACACTTACACTTGGCACATTGACTGCGTTTTTTAACTTCTCGCTCTCAATGTTTGAGCCTATACATACGCTTGCTTCAACGCTTACAGAAATGCAGCGCATGCAGGCCGCAGCAGAACGTGTTGTGGGCTTGCTCGAAACGGAGCCCGAAATAAAAGACAGCGCCGAAATAATAGAAAAATACGGTGATGTATTCAACCCCAAAAAAGAAAACTGGGAGCCTATAAAAGGCGAAGTTGAATTTAAAAACGTTACATTCAAGTACAAAGGCGGGGAGCAGGTTTTGACGAACTTCTCCCTGCATATTCCCGCAGGCAAAACCATAGCCTTGGTAGGCCCAACGGGTGCCGGCAAAAGCACCATAGTAAACCTCTTGTGCCGTTTTTACGAGCCGACTGATGGGCAAATACTTATAGACGGTGTTGATTATAGGGAACGCAGCCAGCTATGGCTTCAGAGCAATTTGGGCTATGTTTTACAGGACCCGCATTTGTTCTCAGGCACCATAAGCGACAACATACGCTATTCCAAAAAGGACGCAAGCGATGAAGAAGTTATGGCCGCCGCCAAAACCGTACGCGCGGACGAATTTATAAACCGCCTTGAAAACGGCTTTGATACAGAGGTTGGGGAGTCCGGCAACCGCCTATCCACAGGCGAAAAGCAGCTTATATCCTTCGCAAGGGCAATAATACACGACCCGCGCATATTCGTGCTGGACGAGGCGACCTCCTCTGTAGATACGGAAACAGAGGCCGCCATACAGCAGGCAATAGAAAACACCTTGGAGGGCAGAACCGGCTTTATAATAGCCCACCGCTTAAGCACCATACGCAACGCAGACCTTATATTGGTTATTGATGACGGCAAGATAGCGGAGGCGGGTACTCATAAAGAGCTTCTCAAAAAACACGGCCAATACTACGACCTGTACACCAACCAGTTGCAGGACGAGATGGCAAAGCAGATATTAAAGAGCTAAGAACCCACCGCATAAACGAAACGACAATGAATAAAGCTTTCGTTAGATGCAATTCTAAAAAATTAAGGAACACTTTTCTCGATTTAAAACAGCGTATAGCTTGTAGCGAAGTTTAGATTTACGAAAGCACACCAATTTAAATCGAGATAACTATAAAGTAATTTATTAAGGAGTGAAGACTTTGTACGATGCTATAATCGTAGGTGCAGGCGTCGTTGGCTGTGCAATAGCCGCAAGGCTTGTACAGTACAGCTCAAACATTTTGGTGCTTGAAGCAGCAGACGATGTATCTGAAGGCGCAAGCAAGGCAAACAGCGGAATAGTCCACGCAGGTTATGACGCTGAGCCTGATACCGAAAAGGCAAGGCTAAACGTAAAAGGCGCTAAAATGATGGAGGATCTGTGCCTTAAACTCGGCGTACCCTTCGGCCGCCCCGGTGCACTTGTGCTGGGATTTGACGAAGAAGACAGGAAACAAATAGAGGTATTATACGAGCGCTCCATTAAAAACGGCGTAGACGGCTGTGAAATAATAGAAAGAGAGCAAATTTTAAAGCTTGAACCAAACATAAATCCCGATGTCCTGTGTGCTCTAAACGTACCGAAAAGCGCAATAGTAAGCCCTTACGAGCTTACATATGCCTTAGCAGACAGCGCCAAAGAAAACGGTGCGGAGTTTTTGCTTAACACCAAGGCAGAAACATTCGAACACAAGGGCGATTTTTGGCAGGTGCACACAAACGCCGGCACATATGAAGCCAAGGCTATAATAAACTGTGCCGGCTGTGATGCCGACCGCCTGCACAACCAAATAAGCACAAGACAAGTTGAAATTATACCAAGGCGCGGGCAGTATTACCTGCTTGACCGCATGGACGAGCCTGTTTTCAGCAGGACGGTTTTTCAGGTACCTACAGTACTTGGTAAGGGCGTATTGATAAGCCCCACAACACACGGCAATACTCTTATAGGCCCTAATGCGGAGGACATAGAATGTGCCCTTGACACCGCCACCACAAGGGAAGGCCTTGATGAGGTTTTGGGCAAATCCGCCAAAAGCTGGCCTAAAAAGAACCTGCGCAATGTTATAACCACATTTTCTGGCGTGCGTGCGCACGAAAAAGACGGGGATTTTATTATAGGCGCAGTTGAGGGCGCTCCGGAGGGTGCATTTGAAGCCATAGGCATAGAAAGCCCCGGCCTTTCCGCCTCACCCGCCATAGGCGAAGAAATGGGCGATTGGGTTGCCTACTACCTAAAGCTCAAAAAGCGTGGGAATTACAGGCCACCTACTCCCCTGCCCAAGCCCTTTAGCAGAATGAGCCTTAAAGAAAGGGAAGAAGCCTACCGCCAAGACCCCTTATACGGCAATCTGGTATGCCGCTGCGAAACGGTTACCGAGGCTGAAATACGCTTTTCCATACGCCGCCCCGTTGGTGCTACAAGTGTGGACGGCGTAAAGCGCCGCACAAGGGCCGGCATGGGTAGATGCCAAGGCGGCTTCTGCTGTCTGCGTGTTGCGGAAATATTAAAAGAAGAGCTCGGCGAGAGCGATTTATTGCACATCACCAAACAAGGTGCCGGCAGCGAAATGCTTGTAGGCCGCCTTGGTGAGGAGGATCAGGCATGAATACTATACAAAAAGATATAATTATAATAGGCGCAGGCCCTGCAGGGCTTGCCGCAGCCATAGCCGCAAAAGAACAGGGAGTACAGGACATACTCGTGCTTGAGCGCGACAGCCACTTAGGCGGTATATTACAACAATGTATACACAACGGCTTTGGTCTGCACAGGTTTAAAGAGGAACTTACAGGCCCCGAATACGCCGCTAAGGATATAGAACAGGCAAGAAGGCTTCAGATAGACATACGCACAGGCGTTACCGTGCTTAACCTAAGCTCGGACAAAACCGTTACAGCCATAAGCGAAAAAGAAGGCCTTGTTACCTACAAGGCAAAGGCTGTAATACTCGCCATGGGCTGCCGCGAAAGGCCAAGAGGTGCTCTTGCAATACCTGGCACACGTCCTGCGGGCGTATATTCAGCTGGTACGGCTCAGAAGTTTATGAACATGCAAGGCTACCGCCCCGGCAAACGCATTGTTGTACTTGGTTCCGGCGACATAGGCCTTATAATGGCGCGCCGCATGACTCTTCAGGGGGCTAAAGTGCTTGCCTGTGTTGAAATAATGCCCTATTCAAGCGGGCTAAACCGCAACATAGTGCAGTGCCTTGACGACTACAACATACCCCTCTACCTTGAGCATACCGTTACAGACATACACGGCAAAGACCGAGTGGAAAGTGTAACCATATCCAAGGTGGATAAAAACCGCCGTCCCATACCTGGTAGCGAATTTAAAATAGAGTGCGATACTCTTTTGCTGTCCGTAGGCCTAATCCCCGAAAACGAATTAAGCCAAGGCGCAAAAATTACAATGTCGCCCCTTACGAGCGGCGCCGTTGTAAACAGCCATTTTGAAACCGACCGCCCCGGCATATTCGCCTGTGGCAACGTGCTACACGTGCATGACCTTGTGGATAATGTTAGCGAAGAAAGCTTTATAGCGGGCAAACGCGCTGCAGAATACGTCAAAAACGGGGAGAGCAACAAACAGACCATACCGGTGCTTGACGGCATAGGCGTGCGTGGTTGTGTGCCGCAAAAGCTTTTTGCAGACGAAACGGAGCCTGTGCATATTATGTTCCGACCGGATAACGTGTATAAAAACCACTTCCTTACCATATTCGCAGGCGATATACCCCTCAAAAGCCAAAAAAAGCTTATATTAGCCCCCGGTGAAATGGTAAACCTGCCCATAACGACCGATATGCTACCCAAGATAAAAGAGCAGGGCAGCCTTAAAATAGCCATATTGCCGGAAAAAGCCGTGTGATATTTATAATTAACGCTTAAATTAATTTGTACTATTCTTTTTAGTTAAACCCGCCGTGCTTTAAGCTCCGGCGGGTTTTTGTTTAAGCGCCCATTTATTCAACGAAATGTATTCGAAGTCATTAAGCTTTCGTAAGATGCAGCTATAAAAGCTTTATGCTTCACTAAATTAAATGTGGCTTTTTGTAGATTGCATATAAAGTAAAATTAGCATTTAGTAATTAGAGCTAATTGTTCGTGGCTTACTTTTTATAAATATAATATTTAATACTATAAAGGTAAATCGCAATAAATTTGCGCCCACAATACTGGGCGCATAATTTAATTGTTTTTAGCTAAATATATAAATCTTATTCTTCCGTGCCGTAGCCTTTTGGGTTTTGCTTTTGCCATCTCCAGCTATCTCGGCACATATCTTCCAATGTTTTTTCGGCTTCCCAACCCAAAACCTCTTTGGCTTTTGTGGGGTTTGCATAAACCGTGGCGACATCGCCCGCACGGCGGGGAGCTATTACATATGGTACTTTGACGCCGTTTACCTTTTCAAATGCGTTTACTATGTCAAGCACGCTGTAGCCTTGACCGGTGCCAAGGTTTATTGCGGTGGTGCCTGTATTACTTTCGGCGTACCTTACAGCGTCCACATGGCCGCGGGCAAGGTCCTGCACGTGTATATAGTCGCGCACGCCCGTACCGTCATGCGTATCGTAATCATTGCCAAATACGCTTAATTTTTCAAGCCTTCCAAGAGCCGTCTGGGTTATGTAGGGCACCAAGTTATTGGGTATACCTGTCGGGTCTTCCCCTATAAGCCCGCTTTCGTGCGCACCTATTGGGTTAAAGTAGCGCAGAAGCACTACCGACCACTGTTTTTCTGCAAAGGCTATGTCGGTTAAGATGCGCTCTATCATATATTTTGTCCAGCCGTAGGGGTTGGTGCAGGCAAGTTCTGCGGTTTCTGAAACGGGCATGGGAGAGCCCGGCTTATACACCGTTGCCGAAGATGAAAATATAATCTGTTTAACGTCGTATTTTTTCATAAGCTTGCATAGAGTAAGCGTTGAAACTATGTTGTTGTCGTAATATTCGAGCGGTTTTTCAACCGATTCGCCAACGGCCTTAAGGCCCGCAAAGTGTATTACACAGTTTATATCGTTCTCTTTGAATATCTTTTCGGTCTGCGCTTCGTCGCACAGCTCGTACTTGTAAAAAGGAAAATCTTTGCCTGTAAGCTGTTTGATCCTGTCTATCGCCTTTATATTGCTGTTTGAAAGGTTGTCCACGACCACTATGTCGTAGCCTGTCTCCAAAAGCTTTACACATGTGTGCGAACCTATATATCCTGCGCCGCCGGTTACTAAAATGCTCATCTTA
The DNA here is from genome assembly GCA_030532025.1 of Eubacteriales bacterium. Classification (GTDB taxonomy): domain Bacteria; phylum Bacillota; class Clostridia; order Christensenellales; family Aristaeellaceae; genus DTU024. The sequence goes on along the minus strand of JAUNLY010000037.1, from coordinate 4,191 downwards.
CCCCTCCAGACTATTTGATTCGTACAATATGGTAGCACTTTGCAAAGATTTTTTCCAGTAAAATTCCATCACAAAGTTTTAATTTCTTACAGCGTTCGTCTGACAGAAAAATCATCTATTTGTATGGTAAATAATATATAATACTAACACTTCAATTATTTTAAGGGCTTAACATGGAATAATCAAAAAAACTATTGTGGATTTTGCAAAATCATGACAGGTTCGGTTTAAAATTTAGCTTTTGTGGTATGTATGTTATGGACATTCGATTGTGAAAGGAGAAAAACATGCTTACAGAAAAAACCATCAAATTGTTAAATAAACAGATAAACGAGGAGCTTTATTCGGCTTATCTGTACCTTGAATTTGCAAACTATCTCACAGACTTAGGCTATGTCGGCTATGCGCACTGGTACAATATTCAGGTAAGGGAAGAAACCGACCACGCCATGACAATCTACAACTACCTGCAACAAAACGGTGTAAAGCCTGTGCTTGAAGCCATTGCAAAGCCCGAAATAGAGCTTAATGGCCTGCTTAACGTAACCGAAGAAGGCTTAAAGCATGAGCAACATATTACTGCGTCTATACATAAAATATACGATGTTGCGCACGACGAAAAAGACTTCCGCACGATGAAACTTCTTGACTGGTTTATAGAAGAGCAGGGCGAGGAAGAAGAAAACGCAAACGCTCTCATACAGGAAATAAAGCTCTACGGCGACGACAAGAACGCATTGTACGCCTTAGATAAAGACAAGCTGGCAAGGGCATATAGCCCCTCTACCCCAGACGGTATGCCGGTAGCCATGTAAGACTTATATAGTCTAACTCTTTTTAAAAACAAGAAAAATACAGTATAATAAAAACTAATATATAAGTACAAAAGCGGATTATTTCAATCCGCTTTTTGTATTGTTATTATATTCTATATATAAATATGCATTTTAATTTATGTTCTGGTATAGATGTGGTCATTTTTGATAATTTATAGAATTTTTTTCCTTGTTTTTTGCCCGTGTTTATGATAGCCTTTATATAATAAAAAATACACACAGGAGGTAACAAAATGAAAAAATTTATCTCAATCGCATTGCTTGCTTGCATGCTGCTTGCACTAGTTCCCGCAACATTGGCTGAAGAGCCCGTGCTTAAGATGGGTTCTTGGCGCAACGAAGATACCGAACAGGTACAGGCGCTTCTTGACAAGTACAAGGAAATAAGCGGCGTAAGCATCCGCTTCGAGCCTACCCGCAACACCGAGTACAACGCAAACCTGCGTCTGCAGCTTGAAGCAGGAACCGGCCCCGACCTGTTCTATGCAAGGTCCTACACCGTAGGCCGCCAGCTCTATGATGACGGCTATGCCATGGACGTTACGGAAATACCCGGCGTTATGGAAAACTTTGACGATGTAGCCCGCCACGCTTGGACAGCCGAAAACGGCAAGGTATTCGCAGTACCTTTCGCAGCCGTAAACCATGTTGTATATTACGACAAGGACGTATTTGCAAAATACGAGCTTGAAGAACCCAAGACATTCGAAGAATTCTTAAACATCTGTGAAACCCTTAAAGAAAACGGCGTAACGCCCCTTGCAAACGGTCTTGCAGAAAACTGGGATATTCTTGAATGCGTATTCTGCGGCCTTGTCCCCAACTACATCGGTGGATTTGAAAACCGCGAAAAATACGAAAGCGGCGAACGCAAATTAAATGACGAATTCTTCCTGAAAGCTTTGACAGACTTTGAAAAGCTTACAAAATACTTCCCCGAAGGCTTCCAGTCTGTAGCAAACGCGGACGGCCCCATGCTTTTAGCCTTAGGCCGTGCAGCAATGTTTATTGACGGCTCATGGCGCTCAGGCGCATGGGACAAAGATTTCCCCGAATTTAACTGGGACGCATTTGCAATACCCGCACCCGCAGGAAATGACCCCGCAATTTGCCACCACTCCGACATGGGCATCACCGGCAACGCGGCCACCAAATACCCCGAAGAAGTAAAAGCGTTCTTGGCATGGCTTGCAAGCCCCGAAGGCGCACAGATAGTTACAGACTACCTGCCCAAGGGCTACTTCCCCATGATTAACGCAGAAGTTAAACTTGCGGACGAAAAGACAGGCGCATTAAAGGCCCTTAGCGAAGACAAAATCCGCGATTCCCGCTTTATGTGGAACAAACTCTTCGAGCTGTACACCCCCTTGGTAGACCAGCTTAACGCTATCGCAAACGGCACCACCACAGTACAGGAAGCTGCGGACTTCTTGGCTGCGGAGCAAGATAAAGTTCTTAGCAAATAACACAGTTTCTCAGCCGGGAGCGTTATCGCTTCCGGCTTTTTTAGGAGGTTGGCCGTGAACAATATAAAACCTAAAAAATTATCAAAACTCAACCCCGGCGGAAGCTATTGGATTTGGTATGTATTACCGGCGCTTGCCGTATATATAATATTTATGGCATACCCTATGATAGACTCCGTGCGCCTGAGCTTTTACAATTCTAATGTAAGGCCAAGGGTATTTGTCGGCTTACAAAACTATATAGATTTGTTTACGGACGAAACACATTCCGCAAGGTTTTGGGGTGCTTTTAAAAACACATGGGTATTTTTCGCCTTTCATATGGTGTTCCAAAATGTTTTGGGCATGCTGTTTGCGGTAATACTTACCAACCGCACCATGAAAGGCAGCCGTTTTTACCAGACCATTGTGTTTTTGCCTTGCACCATAGCCGTTATGGTAACGGGCTATCTTTTCCGCCTTATATTAAGCCCGGTGCTCTCCGGCCCCGCATTTAAAAGCATAGGCTTAGATATGCTTGTACACCACTGGCTGGGGGATAAAAATACGGCACTTCCAATAGTTGCGCTTGTGTCGGTATGGCAATGGGTCGGTATACCCACCATGATGTTTTATGCAGCGCTGCAAAACGTATCCGAAGATGTTTTAGAGGCCGCCGAAATAGAGGGTTGCAACTCTTGGCAGACATTCTGGTATATAAAATACCCGCTTATTCTGCCGGTTGTAGGTATGATAACCATACTTACATTTGTAAACAACTTCAACGCCTTTGACGTTATATACGCCATGGAAGGCCCGACCGGCCCTCCCGAATACGCTACCGACCTTATAGGCACGCTTTTCTACCGCGTGGGCGTTGTAGGCGTAAACGTAACGCCGCCGGAGCCTGGCATAGGCGCTGCAATATCCACCTCCGTATTCATAATACTGCTTATGGGTGTAATACCCACCTTAAAAGCTACGCGCACAAAGGAGTGATCCCAAATGAAACAACGCAGAGAAAAAAGCATGAAAATTATGAATATGCACATACCCTCGCATATTATTATGATCGCGTGGAGCATTATTGTTTTTGTGCCGGTATTTCTATTAATTGTAAACTCCTTTAAAACAACGCGTGAGCTTTTTGACAACCTTTTCAGCCTGCCAAAAACACTTAATTTGGATAACTATAGGAGCGTCATGAGCGACGGAAACTTCTTTGTCTACTTCAGAAACTCCATAGTAGTAGTTACCTTGTCTCTTTTTGGCATACTGTTTTTGGGTTCCTTGGCTTCCTTTGCGCTTGCGCACTGGACACGCAGTAAGCTCTCCAACGGCATATATTTCCTGTTTATAATAGGAATGATGCTCCCTATAAAAATAGCGAGCATACGCCTGCTTGAAATTATGAAATCCTTAGGAGTATTGGGTAAACTTACAAGCCTTTTCCCTGTTTATATAGCAATGGGGCTTCCAATAGCAATATTTGTACTTACGGAATTTATACGCAGCCTGCCTATAGACCTATACGAAGCCGCTTATATGGACGGCGCCGTAAGGACGCGCATTTACGCTACTATAGTTTTACCGCTTATAAAGCCCGCCCTTGCAACGGTTGCGATATATAACCTCGTCCCTATATGGAACGACCTTTGGTTCCCGCTTATATTTATAGGCCGTGCCGAAGGCCAGCAGACCATATTGCTTGCTGTTACGGACTTGCAGGGCCAATACACAACACAGTGGACAAAGGTATTTGCACTGCTTACGCTTTCCGCTCTACCGGTGCTTACACTCTACCTTTTGATGAGCAAACAATTCGTAAAAGGCTTAACCGCAGGGGCGGTTAAGGGCTGATAAGGCTAATTAAAAGTCTTAATGCAAAGAGTTATAAAGGATTTTGTCGT
>JAUNLY010000036.1 GCA_030532025.1 Eubacteriales bacterium | reverse complement strand
AAAAAAGAAAAAATCCTGCGTTTCTCTTTGCATTAACGATTTGGATTAGTATAAATTCGGTTTCATGAGAAAAGCATAGTATACAAACAAAAAGCGTAAAACGCGCGTCTATACACGGCACTTTTACGCTTTAATAATGCGTGTTGCTTCTACCATTTTGCTAAGCGAAAAGCTTTTGCGCTCAGCGGTTTTTCTTGTTTTCGCAGGGCTGGTTTGCCACGCCGCAGCTTGTTTTGCAAGCGCTCTGGCAGCTTGTCTGGCATTCGCCGCAGCCACCGTGCTTAACTGTATCTTGCAGTGTACGGCTGTTAACTGTTCTAAGCTTCATAAAAACACTCCTTCCTACTGATGTGGTTATTTTATAGTGACAAAGCTCTCATGTCAAGCAATTGACAGCAGGGGATTACTGTGATAGTCTTTTTTAGCGTTTAGCACCCGTAGCGCAGTTGGATAGCGCGTCAGACTCCGACTCTGAAGGCCGTGGGTTCGAATCCCGCCGGGTGTACCAGCTACACAAGAGCAGAAATGCTCTTTTTTTGTACCTATTTAAAATTTTCACATTGTATACAGTGATGAACAAACTGAACAAACGCAATAGAAAGTTGTACTTTTCTTTTGAAAACCATCAAAAACCTCTTCAAAAAAGGAGTTTTATACTTCTTGTTGTGCTTGACGCAATAAAAATTTTGATATATAGTATACCCTACTAACAGAAGGCTTTTGCCTTGGGGTTGTGGATTATCGGCAAATGCCGATCCAATATTATTTTTTTTAACTATAAGGAGGAAGCATCATGAAAAAAATGATGGTGTTGCTGATGGCGATGGTTATGTTGTTCGCCTCAGTACCGATGGTTCAGGCAGAAGAAGCTTGGAAATTTGAGCGCAAAGTCGACTTGGTTTGCCCTTGGGGCGTAGGCGGCGGCGCGGACTCTACCCTTCGCCCTATGGCGGATCTTTTAAAGGATATTCTTGGTGTACAGGTTGAAGTTCTTAACGTAGAAGGTGGCGGCGGCGCTAACGGTGTAGAATTCACCTATAAACAACCCGCAGACGGTTATACCTTTATGTTAGGCACACAGAGCCTTATACTTATGGACCTTCAGGACGTGTTCAGCATGGACTACCGCACAGAATTTGTTCCGGTTGCAAAGCTTGTTCACTCCGTAAGTATCATTGCTGGCTCCAAAAAGGCAATGGAACAAAAAGGCTATAATTCATTCTCCGAAATGGTAGAATATGTCAAAGCCAACCCCTTCCAAGTTTCTGTAGGTATGCTTACAGCAACAGGTGCCGACAGCCTTACGCTCCTTCAGACAATCGAAGGCCTTGACGTAATGGAAGTTCCCTACACTTCCGGTTCTGAAATGAACTCTGCTCTCATGGGCGGCCACATCGACATGATGGTTACCGGCACAGACGAAATCTCCGGTCTCATCGAATCCGGCGACGTTGTTCCGCTGGTTGCATGCGTAGAACAGCGCATGAAACGCTACCCCGATCTCGAGTGCACAGGCGAGCTGGGCATCGATTCCTTCATCGGTACATGGCGCGGCATTTATGCCAAAAACGGCACACCCCAGGCAGCTATTGACGCTATGGAAGCAGCAATCGAAAAAGCTTCTCAGGATCCCAAATGGCAGGAATTCTTGGTACAGGGTGCATACGACGAGCGTGTAGGCTTTGAACCCAGCGAAGGCTTGAAAGCTCTTGAAGAAAAAGAATACACAACCTTCTCCAAATACCTGAACGAGCAAGGCCTTCTTAGAAAGCCTTACGATGATATCTCTTTAGATTAAAATTAGTTTATAAGCAGGGGAGAGAGTCCTCTCTCCCCTGCTTATTCTATGTAAAGGAGTGATTGTTTTGTTTGAGTTAATCCTAAACATTCTTCTCGTCCTTTTCTTGGTGTATTCTTTATTCACACATGTTATAGAAGCACCCATACCGGACAAGGTACAGAGAAACCCTTTCGCATTAAAGCCCGGAGTTTGGCCTTCGGTTTTAATTGTTTTATTGTTGATTACCCTTACGATTAACATTATCAAAATCATAAAGAACAACAAAGGCAAGCCCAACTTCACCCTTAGCTATTTCGTAAAGGAAATACCGGCATTCTTTAAAAGCAAACTATTTTTAGGTATTCTTATTATAGTTGTTGCTGCCTTTATCTTGGAACCGCTCGGCTTTACCGTAACAAGCTTATTTGTTCTTTTCTTTTACGGCATGCTGCTTGGCGAAAAGAATGTGCTTAAAAACATAATTGTTTCCGTTATCTTAAGTTTGTTCCTATATCTGTTCTTCGGCGTGCTCCTGCAGGTAAACTTGCCGCGCGGCACCGTACCTTTCCTTCGCGAGTTTGCTCTAATGCTCGAAAGCCTGTTAAGTTAAGGAGGGAATGCAATGTTTGAAATGTTAGCACAAGGCTTAGCTATTGTTTTTGAGCCTTCACTGTTTTTAATGACCCTGCTTGCAATTGTAATGGGTACTGTATTTGGCGCACTTCCGGGTGTTAGCGCAACCATGGCGGTTGCGTTGGGACTTCCCTTTACATATTCCATGCAGCCGGTACCGGCTATAGTTTTCCTTGTTGCTGTGTACTGTTCCTCCATAACAGGCGGCAGCATATCTGCAATATTGTTTAAAATACCGGGCGTTCCTTCAAGTGCACCCACAACATTTGACGGCTATCCCATGGCAAAACGCGGTGAAGCCGGCAAAGCAATAGGTGTAGCGCTGGTAACATCCGCAATAGGCGGCTTGTTCTCTGCCTTTGCAATGTTCTTCTTAAGCCCCCAGCTTACACAGGCTGCGCTTAACTTTGGCCCGAGCGAAATGTTTGCAGTTACATTCATGGGTCTTTCCATATTGACCAGTCTTGACTCCAAAAACATACTTCGCACAACCATTTCAGGTCTGCTCGGTTTGCTTCTTGGAACCGTCGGCCAAGACCCCATGTACGGTGTACAACGCCTTACATTCGGTTCCCGTCAGCTTCTCTCTGGTATAGAGATGATACCCGTACTTATCGGTATATTCGCCCTTACCGAGGTATTCCAGCAGACTAAAGAAAATAAACGCATCACAGCGGAAGACGCCGAAAAGGCCGGCGCTACTACCATAGATACCAAAATGCCCTCCATGAAAGAATGGCTCAGCATTAAGTGGGTAATAATTCGTTGCTCCCTTATCGGTACGGTTGTTGGTATTTTACCCGGCGCCGGTGCAACTATTGCATCATTCCTTTGCTATTCCACAGAAACCAAGCTTTCAAAACACCCCGAAAAGTTCGGCACAGGCATTATAGACGGTGTTGCAGCTTCTGAAGCTGCAAACAACGCCGCAACAGGTGGCGCTATGGTACCGTTGTTAAGCCTTGGTATACCAGGTGGTAACGCCGCAGCCGTTATGATGAGCGCACTTGTATTAAAGGGCGTACAGTTAGGGCCGCTGCTTTTGATTAACCAACCTGAATACCTCTCCGCTACCTTTGTATCTATGATTATTACAAACATAGTAATGGTCTTTGTTGCAATAGGTATTGCAAAAGTATTTGCAAAAATATTATCCATTCCTTATTCCGTACTCGGCCCAGTTATTATGATGCTCGCTATGATAGGCTCTTACGCCACCAACATGAGCACTATGGATGTTAAAATCATGGCAATCGCAGGTGTTATGGGCGTGCTGTTTAAAGTAATGCACTTTAACTCTGCAGCTTTGATACTTGGTTTGGTTCTCGGAAGCATATGCGAAGGCAACTTCAGCCGTGCATACACAATTTACCGTGGCGATATAGCCGGTATGTTCATGAGACCAATAGCCGGTACAATTATGGTAATCTGCATTGTGGCACTTATTTATCCTTTCATCGCACCCGCACTCAAAACGATGTTAGGAAAAAATAAAAAAACCGCAGACAAGTAAAACCCTTAAAAGGAAGACGCACATTGTCTGCGCCTTCCTTTTTTCTTTGGAGATGAAACATATTTGGAAGTTATACTAACCTTGCTTGTCGCTTTTGCGGCAGGCTTCCTGTTTATGAAGTTCAAGGTGCCGGGCGGCATGATGATAGGCGCGGTGCTTGGCTCCTGCGCATTTAATATAATAACCGGTGATGCGCAGATGCCGTCCTACGCTAAAACAGTAGCGCAGATAGTGGCAGGTGCCTTTATAGGATCCAGCGTTGAAAAAAAGGACTTAAAGCAAATGAAGTCCATTTTTAAAATAGCCGCTTTTGTAATAGGTTCTTACTTTATAATGAACGTAATATGCGGGTTTTTCATAATGAAAACAGGGCGTGTTGACCCGCTTACGGCACTTTTAAGCTGCGCTCCCGGCGGCCTTAGCGATATACCGATTATAGCGGACGATATGGGGGCCGACAGCAGTAAGGTGCTGGTATTACAGTTTGTGCGCTATCTTTTAGGGCTTGGTGTGTTCCCGTCGCTTTTAAACCTCATACCAAACGAACAGTGCACAACAAGCGCAGAAAAGTGCACAGTTAAAAAGACTAAAAAACCTATAAACGTACCAAATACGGTGCTCACATTTGCGGTTGCCGGTGTGGCTGGCCTTATTGGCAAATACCTTAAGGTGCCGGGCGGTACTATGGCGTTTGCGACCATAGGTGCAGTTACATTTAAATGCTTTTGCCCTAAGGCCGAAATGCACAGGTCCATACGTAAGGCCGCACAGCTTTTATCGGGCGCATATGTAGGCTCTACTATAGGCATGGCGCAGCTTATAGATATGAAAAGGCTTGCCTTACCCGCAGTTGTGTTAATAGTGGTCTATACTTTGGGTGCTGCAATTATGGGAACTGTTTTATACAGAAGAATGGTGTTCAAAAGAAGAGAAGCGTATTTGGCATCTATCCCCGCAGGGGCGAGCGATATGGCTCTTATTTCTGACGACCTTGGTATACACAACATAAAAATTGTTTTACTCCAAGTTATGCGTATGATAGTCGTAATAAGCATTTTCCCAACATTGCTTAAATTAATAGCACAGCTATTTTCTTCTATATTTTAATATTTCCATATAAGACAAGTATAAAACACGGTTCTAATAAATTTTGCTTTATGGTGGGTTTACCATTATAATAGATACAGTATGAGCTAAAGCTTAAATTTACTACTTAAGCAAAAGGAGGTACATATGTTACTAAAAAAACCTGCTATGGCGGGTACACTTGAATCCAGCGACGCACAGGTTACCATAAGCCCAAAAGAGGGCGGGGTAGATGTAGAAATTAAATCTTCTGTTATGTACCAATACGGCAGACAGATAGAAGAATGTGTACGTGAAACGCTTAAAAACCTCAATGTGGACAATGCCTATGTAAAGGTTGTTGACCAAGGCGCACTCGAATGCACCCTTAAGGCACGTGTGGAATGTGCAGCATTCAGATCTGCCGAGGTAGACAACGGTTATCCATGGGGAGGCGCAATAAAATGACAAAAAATAAAAATCTTACAAGGTTGCGCCGCACCATGATGTTCCTGAGCGCGCAGCGCCCTGGCCTTATAAAAGATGCGTACATATATGGTGCGGACAGCCTTCTTTTGGACCTTGAAGACGCCGTTGCGGAAAACCAGAAAGACTCTGCCCGTTTTTCGCTCTATAATGCCTTAACCACGGTGGACTACCGCGGGACGGAAAGAATAGTCCGCATTAACGCGCTTGATACACCGCACTGGGAGGAAGATATACGTGTTGCCGTTGCCGGCGGTGCCGACGGTATCCGTATAGCCAAATGCGAAAGAAAACAAGACGTTATAACCGTTTGCGAAAAAATAGAGCAGGCGGAGGAAGAATTTAAAAAAGAGCCCGGTTCAACCCTTATCATGGCAGCGCTTGAATCTCCTTTGGCAATAATAAACGCTTACGAAATCTGCACTACATGCCCTGAAAGAATGATAGGCGTTGCTATATCAGGTGGCGACTACAGAAAATCCATGGGCACCAAATATTATCCCGACGGCAACGAGATATTCGCAGGCCGTGCCAATATGCTTATAGCTGCAAGGGCTGCTGGTGTACAGTGTTTTGACACCGTATTTACAGACCTTGACGACGAAGAAGGCTTGCGCCGTGAAACACAGTTTATTAAAGAAATGGGCTTTGACGGCAAGTCTTTGATAAGCCCCAAGCAGATAAAAATAGTTCACGAAATATTTACGCCTACCGAAAAAGAAATACGTTCAGCGGAAAAAATAGTACGTGCATGGCGCGAAAACGAGTCCAAGGGCGTCGGCGTATTCACAGTAGACGGCAAGATGATAGACATAGCCTTTATTCCCGGCGCAGAGAGAATTATAGAACTTGCCAAGGCTTCCGGCGTGTATGAGGGGGATTTATAATTATGAAAAACGCAGTTAACAGAGAAATACCGGACGAATTGCTTGTTGACGGACGAGAGGTTTTCCAAGGTAGCAACTACAAGGACAATACAAGGTATACAAAGGTTGCTCCCAGCGTTAAAATGCGCACGGCGCATATAGATAGCAAGGTGCTACCCACAATAAGAGATGCAATTAAAGCTGTAGGCTTTAAAGACGGCATGACGGTATCTTTCCATCACCATTTCAGAAATGGCGACTATGTCGTAAACATGGTAATGAAAGAAATAGTAGAAATGGGCTTTAAGGATATTACAATAGCCTGTTCATCTCTAAGCTCTTCGCACGACCTTATTGCGGATTATATCGAAGACGGCACCGTAATCGGACTTCAAACCAGCGGTATACGTGGCAAAGTAGGCGAAGCTGTTTCACATGGCAAACTTAAAACTCCTGCAATACTCCGCAGCCATGGTGGCCGTGTGCGCGCTATAGAGCAGGGTGAAGTGCATATAGACGTGGCGTTTATAGGTGCGCCTACCGCAGACTGCTTAGGCAACTCAAGCGGTAAGGGCGGTAAGTCCGACTGCGGTGTATTAGCTTATGCAGACGCAGACGCGCGCTATGCAGACAATGTCGTAATAATTACGGATACCTTGGTGGACTATCCCAATATGCCCGCCTCCATCTCCCAAACAGATGTAGACTATGTTGTAGTGGTTGACGAAATAGGCAACCCAAAAAAGATAGCGAGCGAAGCCGCACGCTTCAGCAAGGACCCGCGCGATTTGCTCATGGCGGAACACTGCGCCAAAGTTATGGAAGCAACACCTTATTTTAAGGATGGCTTTTCATTCCAGACAGGCGCCGGCGGCCCGAGCCTTGCGGTAAACCGCTTCTTAGAACCTTTGCTTATAAAATACGGCATTAAAATGAGCTGGATTTGCGGCGGTATCAGCGCCCCCTCGGTGGACTTGCTAAACAAAGGCTTGGCGGAATGTATAGTTGACACACAGGACTTTGACACCGTTGCGGTAGATTCCGTGCATAACAACCCCAAACACTTTGAAATAAGCACATCTGAGTATGCAAGCCCTTCAAACAGGAGTGCGTTTGTAAATAAGCTTGATTATGTAATTTTAGCAGCGCTTGAAATAGATACAGACTTTAACGTAAACGTTATAACAGGCTCCGACGGTGTTTTACGTGGCGCTCCCGGTGGACACCCGGACACCGCTGCCGGTGCCAAATGCTGCATAGTTGTAACCCCTCTTATAAGAGGTCGAATGGCTACCGTATGCGAAAATGTTGTTACGGTAACAACCCCCGGCGAGTGCGTGGACGTACTTGTTACAGACTATGGCATTGCCGTAAACCCCAAACGCCAAGACCTGCTTGAAGCGCTTCAAAAGACCAAGCTTCCGCTAAAAACAGTAGAAGAGCTTAAGGATATTGCTTACTCCATAGTCGGAACACCTGACCCGCTGCCCTTCAAAGAACGCGTTGTTGCCATAATGGAAGCAAGGGACGGCACCGTACTCGACGTAGTAAGAGAAATAGACGCAATTAAATAAATTAATAACAAAAACTGCAGGGGATAATGCCCCTGCAGTTAATGTAGTCTGGAGGACACATGAAATTATATCCCCAAGGCGGGTACCTGTACGGAGATACAATTGTAGAAAAGTGGGAAAATTTATCACAGGAAGAAGCGAAGCGTGGTACTATTTCCTATGGCATACTGCAAAACCATAACCAAGGCGAAGACGAAAATATGCTTCGCATTAAGTTTGATTCGCTTACATCGCACGATATAACATATGTAAGCATTATTCAAACGGCAAGAGCCAGCGGGCTTAAGGAATTCCCAATACCATATGTGCTTACAAACTGCCACAACAGCCTTTGCGCAGTCGGCGGTACCATCAACGAAGATGACCATATGTTTGCACTGTCGGCTGCAAAAAAATACGGCGGTACATATGTTCCAACCAATATGGCGGTTATACATAGCTACAACCGAGAAGAAATGACCAAATGCGGCAATATGATACTTGGATCTGACAGCCATACGAGGTACGGTGCGCTCGGTACCATGTCTATAGGCGAGGGCGGTGGAGAGCTCGTTAAGCAATTGCTTAAGCTTACCTATGATATGCCTTACCCAAACATAGTGGGCGTTGTATTAAAAGGCAAACCTAAGCATGGCGTCGGCCCTCAGGACGTGGCACTTGCTATAATTAAAGAAGTATTCCCCAACGGTTTTGTTAAAAACTGCGTTATGGAGTTTGTAGGCTCCGGCATAAAAAACCTTCCTGTTGAATATCGCAACGGTATAGACGTTATGACGACCGAAACCACATGCTTAAGCAGCATATGGCAGACGGACGACCAAGTAAAAGAATACTACAAGGTTCACGGCAGGAAAGACGATTACCAAAAGCTTGAGCCCAAGGACTACGCCTATTATGACAGGCTTATAGAAGTTGACCTTGGCGAAATAGAACCCATGATAGCCCTTCCATTCCACCCGAGCAATGCGTATCCTATTCGCTATTTCCTAAAACACGCAAAAGAATTGCTTGCAAAGGTACAAGAAGAAGCACAAAAACAATTCCCCAACTTAAATGTTGAACCGCTTGATAAATATATAGACGAAGACGGCAACTTCCATGTGCAACAGGCAATCGTTGCAGGCTGCTCCGGCGGAACCTACGATAACCTAAGCGTTGTTTCAAACATAATGAAAGGCTTTACCACGGGTAGTGGCCGCTTTACCATGAGCGTATATCCGGGATCACAGCCTATCAATTTGGCTTTAAGTAGGAACGGCACAATAGCAAAGCTTTTGGAAAGTGGCATAATAGTGCGCGAGGCTTTCTGTGGCCCCTGCTTTGGTGCGGGCGACACGCCGTCAAACGGCAGCTTCTCAATACGCCACACCACAAGGAACTTCTTAAACCGCGAAGGCTCAAAGCCCGGCGAAGGGCAGCTTAGCTATGTAGCTCTTATGGACGCACGCTCCATTGCCGCTACCGCTCGCAACCAAGGTAAACTTACACCTGCGGACGAAATAGAGTACAGCGAAGAAATCAAACCCTACGAGCATGATACTTCCATATACAAAAACCGTGTGTTTGTTGCAGAAAAACCAGAGCCCGAAACAGAGCTTATAATGGGGCCCAACATAAAGGATTGGCCGGAAATGCCCGTATTTAAAGAACACCTTTTGGTAAGGGTGGCTTCCAGCTTGAAGGACGCTGTCACTACCACGGACGAGCTTATACCCTCCGGCGAAACATCGTCCTATCGGTCAAACCCCATGCGCCTTGCGGAATTTACTTTGTCCCGCAGAGACCCGGGGTATGTGCAGCGTGCAAAGGACATCGCTTTATCTGATCTAAACGATGCACAGTATGCAGAAGCACTTGAAGCTTTTAAGAAAAAGGCGGATTTTGATATAAAGGACGTTAACCTCGCAAGCGCAATATTTGCAAACAAACCTGGCGACGGTTCAGCGCGTGAGCAGGCTGCAAGCAACCAGCGTGTGCTTGGTGGTGGTGCAAACTTTGCCAAGGAATACGCCACAAAACGCTACCGTGGAAACTTGTTAAACTGGGGTATATTCCCGTTCCTTGTAAAAGAGGAGCTTGAACAGGACGACTTAGTCTTTGTGCCAGAGCTTCGCAAGGCGGTGGAGAACGACTTGGAAAGCTTTACAGGCTATATATTTAGAAACGGCAAAGTTTTAGAGTTGCCCCTGTCGCTTGCGTACCTTACGGAAAAAGAAAAAACCGTGCTTCTTGCCGGTTGCCTTATAAACTATATGCGCAGCATAAACGAATAATTTTTGACCAATTACACACAAATACAAAACAGCCGGCGAATGTCGGCTGTTTTGTTGGTTTTTATACTAATCTCACCATTAATGTCTTCAATTAGTATATAATTATTTATTTATTTATTTATTCTTCGTCGGGATTAAATTTCTTTTTTCTGTGTTTACGCACCATTTCTGTCAGCAGGAATTCGATCTGACCGTTTACTGAGCGGAACTCATCATCCGCCCATGCGGCAATTTGGTCGTAAAGTTCCTGATTTAACCGCAGCGGTACTTGTTTTTTCCCCTTGGGCATTGTGTCAGTATAAGCTTCCTGAATTTACTACCGGTTGTACGTCTTTATTGCCGCATAATACTACTAACAGGTTCGATACCATAGCTGCTTTGCGTTCTTCATCAAAGTTTACGGTGTCAAATTCCTTAAGCCTGTCAAGTGCCATTTCAACCATGCCTACGGCACCTTCAACTATGAGTTTTCTTGCGTCAACCAATGCGTTCGCTTGCTGGCGCTGTAACATAGCGCTTGCAATTTCCGGCGCATAGGCTAAGTTTGTGATGCGAGCATCTACAATTTCTATACCGGCATGCTTTACTTTTGCCTGTATTTCGTGCTTGATGCGCTCTGCGACTTCTTTGCTTGATCCACGCAGGCTACCCTCGTCCGGTATGCCGTCGCCCGTTGTATCTATATCGGGGGCGACATCGTATGGGTAAATGCGAACTATATCTCTTAATGCGACATCGGCTTGAAGGGATAGGTATTCCTTATAGTTATCAACATTGAACACGGCCTTTGCTGTATCCACAACACGCCATATAACCGCTATACCTATTTCAACTGGAGTACCAAGCCTGTCGTTAACCTTTTGCTTGCCGTTATTGAGCGTCATAACTTTAAGGGATATCTTTTTGTTTAAGGATTCTAAAGAATAGTTTTGTTGTTTGCTAACACCGCTTTTTTTAACGTCCGAGCTTTGCCCGAGCGTGGTGCCGGAGGCTGGGTTTACAGCAACGCTTAAAGGGTGTACATAGTAAAAACCGGGCTTTTTAAGAGTGCCTGTGTATTTGCCAAAAAGTGTTAACACAAGCGCTTCTTCCGGCTTTATTACCTTAAGCCCAATAAAGGGGAATATGCCTACAACCATATAAACTATACCTATAACGAGCGGTATTGCACCTAAACTCTTTTCGTTTTCAAGCAGGCTTGCGCCAAATACGATAAGTCCTATCGCCGCAATGTAGGCAATTATACCGATTACGAGTACGGACAAGCCGTTTCTTGCTTTCAATTCTTTTTCTACCATGGTGTCAACCTCCTTTTCTGATGTCATTATGATATCATACAGAAATCAGAGTGTCAATACGTTTAAAAAGCTTTGTAAAAATTTTTTTATCGTGCTATACTAATAAAAAATGTATGGGGGATTGTATGGATTATCGTATTAAAATAGGTCAGCATCTTGTAATGGGCTTTGAAGGCCACAGCCTTACAGATGAAATAAGGCAGGCTGTAAAAAGCCATAAAATAGGTAATATAATTTTGTTCGAAAGGAACGTTAAGGACAAACATCAGCTTAGCGAACTCTGCCAAGATATAAAATCGCTCATTAAAAGCGAAACAGGCTATGAACCCTTTATATTCATAGATCAGGAAGGTGGGGTAGTTTCGCGCTTGCAGGAGGACTGCACTGTAATACCAAGCGCCATGGGCATATCCGCAAGCGGTAAAAAAGAAAACGCGTACCATGCGGGTCTTGTTACGGGTAGAGAGCTAAACGCAATGGGTGTAAATTTCAATCTGGCACCCGTGCTGGATATAAATTCCAACCCCAAAAACCCTGTAATAGGTGTGCGAAGCTATGGGGATAACCCTCAATTTGCGGCGGACTTTGGCTGTGAAATGGCGAGGGGGCTTGTAGACGGTGGAGTGCTCTGCTGTGCAAAGCATTTTCCGGGACACGGCGATACCGATGTAGATTCGCATTTAGGCCTGCCCAAGATAGACAAAAGCAAGGAAGAAATGCTTAAATTTGAGCTTGTACCGTTTATAGCTGCAAGCAATATGGATATACCCGCCATAATGTCTTCACATATTCTGTTCCCGCAAATAGATAAAAACGGCCTTCCTGCAACCATGTCATACACAATAATGACGGAGCTTCTTCGCAACGAAATAGGCTTTAAAGGCCTTATATTGTCCGACTGCATGCAGATGCAGGCGATTTCAGACCACTTCGGCACCGTAAAAGGCATGCTTGAAGCCCTAAAAGCCGGTATAGATGTTATATTTGCGTCCCACAGCGCACAGCTCAATAAGGAAGCGGCGGAGCTGTTTATGAAAGCTATAAACGAGGGCGATATCAATATCGCTCAGTTTGAAGAATCCACCGAAAGAATTTTAAAATACAAACAAAAAATGAGCGAATTTCCCAAACATAGCTTAGAAGAAGTAGGCAGTGAAACGCATCGCATTTTAAACGAACAACTCTACCGCGAATCGGTATCTGTTTTAGGCGAATTGCCGGAACTTGGCGAAAACCCTTGTTTTGTATCCTGCAAGGCATTTGTTACAACCGTTGCATCAAACCCCGAAAAAGGAAACAATTACTTTGCAAAGGATATGCAAGGTATATTTGGCGGTACGAATTTACTTGTATCATCAGACCCAAGTGATGACGAAATCAAGCTAACCGTCGAAAAAGCCAAAAACCACAGTTGCATTGTTGTAGGCACGTACAATGCGCATATATATACAGGGCAGGAGAAAATGCTTAAAGCGCTTTGCGATTTGAAAACTCCCGTTATTGCCGTTGCTCTTCGCAACCCGTACGATGTTCTTAATTTACCAGAAAATGCCGCGGGTATAGCAGTCTATGCTTACAATAAACAGAGCGTAAAAGCCGTGGCAGAAGTAATTGCAAAAAAAATAAAGCCGACAGGTAAAATGCCTTTGGGAGGTAACAAATGAAAATAGCTATAGCAAACGACCATGCAGCGATTGAATTAAAAAAAGAAATCTTGATGCTTTTGGATGAGATGGGCATAGAGTACATAAATTTCGGCACAGACGATACAAAAAGCGTGGATTACCCCGTTTATTCGCAAAAAGCCGCAATGTCCGTAGCGAGCGGGGAATGCGATTTAGGCATAGTAATGTGTGGAACAGGCATAGGTGTAAGCCTTGCTGCAAATAAGGTAAAGGGCATACGCTGTGCGCTGTGTTCGGAGCCCTATTCTGCAAAAATGGCAAGGGAGCATAACAACGCCAATATGCTTGCCATGGGAGCACGTGTTTTGGGCGTAGAGCTTGCCAAAATGACCGCAAAAACATTTTTGCAGACGGAATTTTTAGCCGGTAGGCACAATCGCCGTGTAGAACTAATAAGCAGGATAGAAGAAGGGGAAACGCTGTAATACTAATTACATTGCTTAGTGCTTTGTGATACCAATTCATTA
>JAUNLY010000145.1 GCA_030532025.1 Eubacteriales bacterium | reverse complement strand
ACTTGTCTTTTGCGTAGCCAATTATGGTTATAACCGTGTCAAATGTGCCGAAAAAAACATGGCTGTATTTTTGATATGTTTCAGCGCTTGTAGAAGGCAAGAAAAGCGATATGATGACAAATACAATAAGTATATTTTTTTTCATCATCAGCCTTCTGTATACCCAAGAGTTTTAAGATCCGCCACGGAGTTTTTCCAATTTTCACGCACCTTAACCCAAAGTTCTAAATGTGCTTGATGGCCAAGCAAGGTTTCTATGTCTTTGCGTGCTTCGGATCCTATTTTTTTAATCATTCCACCGCCTGCGCCTATTATGATTTTTTTGTGAGAATCTTTTTCGCAGTATATGGTAGCCTGAATTTTGCTAAAAGTGTCGCTCGTGTTTTCTATTTTGTTAATTTCAACGCCTATGCCGTGAGGGACTTCTTCTTTAAGGTAAAGCAATGTTTTTTCGCGTATAAGCTCTGCAATGAGAACTCGCTCAGGCTGGTCGGTCAGCATATCATCAGGGAAGTACTTAGGCCCGATGGGCATAAAAGGGATAATAAGCTCTATAAGCTTATCAAGCCCTTCGCCTGTTTTCGCGCTTATGGGCAATATAGCCTTGAGTTTTAAAGATGAGAAGGTATCTATTACAGGCAACAAGGCGGTTGGATGGACGGTATCTGTTTTATTGATTAAAAGGAATATGGGTACGTTTAAGCTCTCATACTGCTGTATTATTTTTTTGTCCTGCTCTTTAATGCTTGATGCGTCAAGCATTATAAACAGCGCGTCTATGCCAGAGAGGGCGTTATCCACAGAATCCATCATAAATTGCCCTAACTTGGTCCTTGCCTTATGTATACCGGGAGTGTCAAGTAGCACCAGCTGTGCGTTGGGAAGGTTTACTATCCCCATAAGGCGGCTTCTTGTGGTCTGTGGTTTAGGAGAAACTATCGCAACCTTTTCTCCCACCAAACGGTTTACGAGTGTGGATTTGCCTACATTGGGTCTGCCTATGATAGCGATAAATCCCGAACGAAAATCTTTGTCTTTCATATCAATTGCCCGCCAAAAAATCTAATACACCAGTGGACGGGGAAAAGGTATAGGGAAGGAGCTCTTTAAGCGTTGTTTCTTTTACTTGGTCTTCTTTCCATGTAACAAGCACACGCATATCTTCCGCAAACTCTGAAAGCACCTGTCTGCACGCCCCACAAGGCCATGGAGCGTTTTCTTCGGCAGCTATGGCTATTGCAACAAACTGCTTTTCGCCATCACTCACAGCTTTAAAAACCGCCGTACGCTCAGCGCAGTTGGTAAGTCCGTAGGATGCATTTTCTATATTGCAACCTGTGTATGTTTTACCGTCCGCAGTTAAAAGACAGGCACCGACCTTGTATTTAGAGTAAGGTACATATGCGTTTTGCATAGCCTGCTTGGCTTTTGCTAGCAAGGTTTCATCACTTACGGAAACGATACCGGCATCCGTAAGTATTTTTTCTTCCATTTCTCTCATTTTGTTTTTTTCTCCTTTGGTCATATGGTCATAGCCCATTATGTGTAAAAGCCCATGGGCTAAAAGATAGCATAGTTCTCTTTCGAGTGAATGGTTAAAACTTTCAGACTGGTCTTTGGCGTGGTCAAAAGATATAACAACATCACCCAAAAAAGCGGCATTTTCGTCTATATCCCATTCTTCTTTTATAAGATCAGGTGTAGCACTTGCGGTATAAGCTGCAGGGTACTGTACAGACGGAAAACTTAGCACATCTGTAGCAGAATCTATATTCCTTAATTT
>JAUNLY010000035.1:4907-14046 GCA_030532025.1 Eubacteriales bacterium | reverse complement strand
AACATAGTAAACCTTATTTCTACCAATTATGGGAAATACTGGTATATATGTTTATATTATACCGATTTGTGCTGTATTAATTGTTACAACCATACTTTCGTAATAAACAACAGCACGAGTACCATGAATGTTCCAAACACAAGCGCTACCGTAAGGCCCGCAAGCCTTGCACTGCGCTTGGCGACTTTTAGCTCTTCATTGCTCATCTCGCTACCAAATACCTGCTTATCAAGCTTTTCCTTGCTTGAGATTTTGCCATCAGACAGATATTTATCAAAGTCCATTGAGACGATGGTGCGTCCATCGTCTTCAAATTTAGGCTTATTATTTTTTGGCATACAGATGGCAGGCTACCTGATGGCCGTTAAAATCCACTACGGGCGGGGCTTCTTTGGAGCATATGTGCATGCACTCAGAGCACCTTGTATGGAACTTACAGCCAAGGGGCGGGTTAGCGGGCGAAGGTATGCTACCTTCAAGCACGATCCTGTCCATTTTTAAGGTGGGGTCGGGCATGGGGATTGCGCTAAACAACGCCTTTGTATAGGGGTGCAAGGGGTTGGAATATATTTCCTTTTTATCGGCATATTCCACAAGGGAGCCAAGATACATAACGCCAACCGTGTCTGAAATGTGTTCTACAACGGACAAGTCGTGCGATATGAACAGGTATGTAAGCCCGAATTCTTCCTGCAGATCCGATAACAGGTTTATAATTTGAGCCTGTATTGAAACGTCAAGCGCTGAGACAGGCTCGTCGCAGACTATAAATTCGGGGCTTAAGGCAAGCGCCCTTGCTATACATATACGCTGCCTTTGACCGCCCGAAAATTCGTGCGGGTAACGGTCTTTATGGTATTCCTGTAGACCACAGGCAAGCATTATCTTTGTAACGTATTCGTCGCACCTGTCGGGTGGCACGAGCTTATGCTCTTTTACGGCTTCGCCTATTATTTCGCCGACGGGAAGACGCGGTGAAAGGCTTGAATACGGGTCTTGGAATATTATCTGTATTCTATGCCTTTGGCTACGCAATTCCTTTTTATCCAGCGTGAATATTTCCTTGCCGTTTACATATACTTCGCCGTCTGTTTTCTCGTACAGACGCAGAAGCGTTTTACCTACTGTTGTTTTTCCGCAACCGGATTCTCCGACAAGACCCATTGTGGTGCCGCGCTTTATTTTAAAGCTTACATCGTCAACAGCTTTAACCTGCCCCACTTCCCTGCCGAACATACCGGCTTTAATGGGGAAATATTTCTTTAAATGGCGTACATCCACCAGTATATCATTATTATTTTGCATTTTCACCCTCCGTATACTGATAGCATGATACAAAATGAGTATCGCTTAGCTTTATTTCCGGCGGGTATTCGCCGTGGCATTTGGCGAAGCATTTTTCGCACCTATCCTTAAAATAGCAGTAGTTGGGCATATTTACAGGGTTTGGAACGGCGCCGGGTATGCTATAAAGCCTATCTACGCTCTTGTTGACCACCGGTTTTGACGCCATAAGGCCTACTGTGTAGGGGTGTTTGGGGTTTAAGAAGACTTCTTCTGCAGTACCCTTTTCCACTATTTTGCCGGCGTACATAACCACAACATAGTCCGCCATTTCCGCTATAACGCCAAGGTCGTGCGTTATAAGCATAATGCTTGAGTTTATCTTATCCTTAAGGCGTCTTAGTAGGTCCAAAATCTGGGCCTGTATAGTAACGTCAAGCGCGGTTGTGGGTTCGTCTGCTATTATGAGACGGGGGTTGCAGGCAAGCGCCATAGCTATCATGATACGCTGGCGCATACCGCCTGAGAGCTCGTGCGGGAACATATCGTAAACGCCTTCAGGGTTTGCTATGCCAACCATTTCTATCATCTCGATAGAGCGTTTTTTGATGTCCTCTTTGCTCATTTGGGGGTTGTGCAGGCCTATTACCTCGTCTATCTGTGCACCTGCACGGAAGACCGGGTTAAGGCTTGTCATAGGCTCTTGGAATATCATGGAAACTTCGTTTCCACGTACCTTACCCATGGCTTCCAACGGGGTTTTTGCTATATCTATTGACTTATCACCAAGGTTAAGCCTTATTGCCCCTGATACTATTTGTCCAACGGGTGCCTGCACGAGCTGCATGAGTGATAAACTCGTCACGGATTTGCCGCAGCCGGATTCGCCGACAACGCCCACGGTTTTACCCTTGGGGACGTTAAAGCTAACGCCGTCAACAGCTTTTACCGTGCCTATATCCGTAAAGAAATAGGTGTGCAGGTCATCAAACTCCACGACGTTGTTTTCATCATGCATTTTAGTGGAGTATTCCGCAAATGGTACATTTTTTCTCTTGCGCTTTTTTTCATACATGTTTGTAATGCGCCTGTTTTCACGCGTTATCCTGCGCGATTCCCGTGCGGAAATATAGTTTTTATCTTTTTGTTTTGTAGTGTTTGACATAATTACCTCTTCATCTTCGGGTCGTACGCATCGCGTAGGCCGTCGCCAACGAAGTTAAATCCAAGTACGGTAAGCAGTATTAAAATGCCTGCAGGTATCCATATGAACCAATAGTTGTTAACTATGAAAGGCTGGCTTGCAGCATTTATTATACTTCCCCATGAAGCAATTGGGTATTTGACGCCGAGACCTAAGAAAGACAGGGTTGCTTCTGTAAGTATTATACCGCCCAATGCCATGGTGCCCTGTACTATAAGCAATGGCATAACGTTTGGCACCAAGTGCTTTACTATTCTGCGGCGTACGCTTAAGCCTGAAGCTTCTGCGGCTACCATAAAGTCTTGCTCACGCAGTGCCAATATCTGTCCGCGAACAACACGGGCAATACCGGTCCAGCCCATAAAGCCCATGACCATCATAAGCATGAAAACACGCGTATAAGGGTCTATTTCCATGGTGTCCATAACTGAACCCAAAATAATCATTATAGGCCAGTAAGGAATTGAGTTAAACAGGTCTATAAAGCGCATTAATATGGTATCCACCCAGCCACCGAAGTAACCGGATATACCACCAATGCTAACGCCTATAAACATTTCGATAAACACAACCACAAAG
The DNA here is from genome assembly GCA_030532025.1 of Eubacteriales bacterium. Classification (GTDB taxonomy): domain Bacteria; phylum Bacillota; class Clostridia; order Christensenellales; family Aristaeellaceae; genus DTU024. The sequence continues at coordinate 10,979 of JAUNLY010000035.1, read as the reverse complement.
CCTACCAGCAGCGAAATTCTGCCACCGTACATAAGCCTTGTCATAACGTCCATACCGTTCATATCAGTACCCAAAAGGTGTTTTTCATCTGGGGCATGATACATATCTATAAGATGCGTTTCGGTTTGGCGTTTTATGTTATAGGTTTCGTGTACGAGTTCTATTCTGTACTCGATATTTTCTTCGCCAGGGAGCGCATACTCAAAGGATTTTTCTTTGTTGAGCGCAGCTTGCCTTACTTTGTTTTTAAATTCTACCGGCACAAATACGTCTGGGGAAATAGCGTTTACTATCATGTCGGATATATTGGCAAAAGCTTGTTTTTCTGCGCCGTTTTCTAAATATACGGTGATTAGGTTGTCACTCTTATCTATAGAGTAGTTATTGTCGTTGTAGGTAAACTTTTCTTCTCCGTTTGCAAAAGCGGTTTCAAAAGCGAAGCGGAAACCGTAGCTTGCTATAACCGGAGCATCCTCTTTTTGATAGGGGTCATAAACCCTTGGAGAAGCAAGCGCTATTTCTTCTGCGGTTGTTATTGCAACATTGAGTTTATCTCTGGTTATGTTGTATGTTTTACCGTCAAACTCAAATGTATCATCCCCCGCTTGATGCGCTTCTTCAAATTTTTGACTCATAGCATCCGACATTTTAAAGTCGCCCACGTGCTCGTAGCTGTAAAGCCTTTTACGAGCCGTAACGTTTGAAAGCGTTTCGAACTCGGTTATGCGGAAAAAGTCGTCGTTTGTAACAGTAAAGGAATAAAGCGTGCCGTCCGCATCAAATTGGGTTTTGCCGTTATTATAAGCAAGTATCATGCTACCATAGGCAGAGCCGGGGAACTTGAAACCATCTTTAACAACAGTTCTAAATTCCTTGTTAAATGTTGCACCCGCAAAATCCTTCAATGTATATTCGTTGCGGTAGAAAACCTGATCCTGTCTATAGGGGCTGAAAAGGCCACCCAAGAAAGAAAAGGAGAACATAAATACGAGTATTATAAAGCCGGTTATGGCAAGACGGTTTCTTACGAAGCGTTTAAATACCATCATACCGGGAGAAAGCACTTTTACGCGGGATTCATCGTCCAAGGTGCCAGTTCTATTAGGCTCGTTTGTAACGTTTTTACCCTGCAAAAGCGCATTTATTACGCTTTTTGTTTCTTTCTGCTGCGCCGCGTTCAACTGAGCAGATTTTTTATTTTTATCCATAACTGCCTCCTAATTTACGCGTACGCGCGGGTCTACAACTGCGTACATAATATCTGCAAACAGCAAAGATACCTGTGTTAAAAGTATTAAAAATACATTGTAGAACATGGTGAAGGGTATATCTCCCTGCTGCATGGCGCCGAAGGAAATATAACCTATACCCGGTATCTGCCACAGAGTTTCCGTAATCATGGAGCCTGAAAACATGCTCGGTATAAGGTAACTCATATAAGAAACCAAGGGTATTAAGGTGTTGCGGAAGGCATGCTTGTTTATAACCTTGCTCTCCGGCAAACCCTTTGCGCGAGCGGTTCTTATATAGTCTGAGTTCAAAACTTCCAGCATGTTTGTGCGTGTAAAACGCATAAGGCCACCTATGCTTAGCATAGTAAGTACTAATACTGGTAAGAACAGATGGTGCGCCATATCAAGTATTTTGCCGAAACTGTCAAGCTGTTCGTGATACCTGCCTACTATACCATACAGGTCGAACCAGCCAAGCTTTATACTGAATATGTATTTAAGCACGGTTGACAGGAAGAAAGACGGCAGTGAAATACCAAGCAACGCAAAGAATGTGATGGCATAGTCTGTTCTGCTGTATTGTTTTCTTGCCGCTGTAATGCCAAGCGGTATGGCAATAACAGTCTGTAAAACAAATGTGATGATGTTTAATGAGAATGAATACCAAATAACATCTTTAAATTTTTGTGTAACCGGAACAGTATATGTCCACGAATCACCAAAATTGCCTTTTAGGGCGTCGGACAGCCAGCCTGCATATCCTGTGAAAACGTCCGTATCCAAGCGGAACAAAGAATTTAGTTGAGCAAGCCATTCAGAATAGCTTTTGCTACCGGGCAGTTGTGCCCTTTGGCGCGCAATAGTTTCAACGTAAGACGACGGCAATGCACGTATTACCGCATACACTGCAAAAGAGCCGAACAATACTATTAATATTGCCAAAAAGACTCTTCTAATTATAAATTTTGACACTTTAACTTCTCCCTTTGCACAAATAAACCGGGGAAAAGTCCCCAAAGGGACTTTTCCCGGTTAGGTGTTAGAGGTTATTATTTTGCGTTCATCTCGAGTTTCTCTATTTCTGCCATCCAGCCCCAATATGTGGTGATGTCCGGTGTAAGAGTATCGAGATTAATACGCTCTGTGCTGAAGATGATGCAGTTTTGACGCTGATATGCAGGTACTTCAACTGCCCAGTCTACTATTATGTCAAGTGCCTTTTTATAGACGGTCTTGCGGTATGCCTGATCGTCGCTCTGACGTGCGTCGATTATAGCTTTGTCAAGTTCTTCGTCAGCGATGTGGTAGTGGTTGCTGTCGGAGCCGCCGAGGCCGACTATGTTGCTGGAGTGATATACCTGATACATGTCAGGATCGATGGTGCTGCCCCAAGCTGCCGTCCACATTTCCTGTTCGCCGGAGTCAAGTGCGTTCCAAAGCTCGTTGGAGTTTGCGGGGTCGTTAATCTTGAGTTCTATGCCGATTTCAGCAAGTGTTTCTTTGGCGTTGGACATAACTGCAAAGTTCGGGTGATCGCCCTTGCCATCGCCAGGTACTATGATTTCGTAAGACATTTTGGCACCTTCGGGAGCGGCGGTGAATTTGCCTGTCGCTTCGTCGAATGTGAAGCCTGCCGCCTTGAAGAAACCTACTGCTGCCTGTTTGGCTGCTTCGTATTTCTGTTCGGGGGTCATGTCTGATGTGTAAATGTCATTGCCGTCCACGTCTACAGAGAATGCTACTTTGTAGTCGGGGTCTGTCGGCTGGGGTGCTGCCCAAGATGTGTTGGAAATCGGGTAGTTGATTACAGAGGCTGCTTCGCCGTAGTAGCTGTCAAAAGCAACTTCGCGGTATATTGCGAGCACTGTTGCAAAGCCTTTGCGGAGGTTTTTGGACGCTTCGCTGCCGGCGTTTTCTTTGCCACCAACGTTTACAGTGTCTGCGTTGATGCCGAGATAGCCGTATCCTAAGTTGTCAAACTTGGATGTGGTGATTACATCGCCGGTGATTTCGCCGTTGGAGTTATAGCCCTGCAAGGTTGCAAAGTTATCTTTGGTGCCGCTCATTTCGCCTGCGTCTGCCGCGCCGCTCCTAAGAGCTGCAGCAACTTCGTTTGCAGCGGTTTCTTTAAATTGTACGTATTTGATTTTGGGTGCGCCCTTGTAGTAGTTTTCGTTCGCTTCGAAGTATACTACACGGTTTTCGTATTTAACAAATTTGTACGGGCCTGCGCCAACGGGCTTGGAGTTCTTCTCGCCGCCAACTATGGTAAGGTCGCCAAAGGGATGGCCAAACTGGTTCTCTTCGTAGTTAAACATTGCAGGATCGCCATAGTAGTGCTTGGGTGCAATGTCTATGCCAAGTATGCTGTAAACTGCGGGGGCTTCGTAGCCTTCGGTTTTGACTTCTACGGTGTAGTCGTCAAGTTTCTTGATACCTTTGATGTTCGGAACGCCTTCGCCGCCCATGGCTTCGTCTTTGGGACCCCATACTTTAACGAATTCCAATTTTGCGTCTGCAACGATGTCGCTTCCGTCAGGAGATTCTTGTGCAGCAACATAAGCAACGGGGTCATTTTCGTAAGCTGTAGTTACTTCTGCAAAGTAGTCGTCTACGGTCGGGTATTCGCCAGCAGTAAGATCCCAAGTTTTCTTGGTCGCAGCGCCGGTAAGTATTTTTTCGGGTGCATCGATAAGCTTGGCACCTTCTTCAAGTGCTTCCTTAGGAGCAACTTTGCCAAAGCCCCAGAGCGCCATACCAAGTGCTACCTTAAGGCCTTCGTTATCTTTAATTTCGTCTGCTGTGTAGCCTAAATAGCTTTCTGCATAGCTGATATATTTATTGTAGACATAGTTTACGATGTCGTTAACGTCTGATTTCCAAACATTGTCAAGGCCTGCCCAGTAGGCTTCCTGAAGCTCTTTTGTCCAAGCATCGCCTTCCGCCCATTCGTGGTCTCTGCCAGCCGCAAACAGGTCTTCTGCTAACTGGGAGTATTTGTCGTAAACGGCAGTGGAGGTCTGGGTCATATATTCGTTAAGGCCCAAAATTTTGTATGAGTTAAGCGTGGTGGAACCTACATAGGCAGGGTCCAAAAGAACATAATAGGTAAATATTATGTCATCGGCCGTTACGGGTACGCCGTCCGAGAACTTTAAGTCGTCACGGATTTTCGCCGTATAGGTTGTGATGTTAGCTTCTTCATCAAAATCTACTTTAAGATCCGCCGCACCAGTGTAGTGATAGTCTGTACCGTTGTAGTTTACGGTTTCACCTTCGATTGCGTTATAGATGATACCACCCATACGGTCGGTGGTCATAAGAGCTACCTGTGTCATGCCGGAAACATCTCTGTCGTACGCGGTGTCGGCAAAGAATGTAGAAAACTTCTCGCTGAAAGGTGAATACGCAACCACCAGCGGGATTTCCGATGCGTCGCTTGCCGCAAATGCAGGTACGATACCTATCATCATTGAAACTGCGAGCAACAGAGCCAAAAGTGTTTTTCTGTGTTTCATGAGAATCCTCCTCTGAAATAATATTTACAGGTTTTTTACCTTGTAAGAATTTTATACTATTCACTAACCATTGTCAATATCGTTTTGCACTTGAATTGCACTAATTTGCATAATCGAGGGTAATTTATTGCAAGGATGGAGTTTTGATATTTTATAATTTTTATACACCACTATAGCAGACACAGCGCTTAATGCAAGAGCTATAAAATCCTTAGTTTTCGGGGCATCGATAAACATATATACGGCCTGTGCAGTAAAGAGCAGTGCAATTGCAACAAGCAGAACACGAAAACTTATATAAAGACCGGAAAGTTGTATCTCCTTTTGCCTATATGTCATCTTGTCTGGGGTGCGGTAAAGGCCAAAAGCCTTAACCAACGCACGCATACTAAAAAACAGCACCACTAAATACGGTATTATGCAATAAAGTCGGCGCAATGAACCGGGATCTAAAAAGCCTTCCAAGATAAGCAAGGCAACATTTAAGAATGAATACACAAGAAAGCTAATTTTTATTCTTTTTATGGGCGTATTATTTTCAGATTGTATACAATAATAGTCCCCTCTATATTCCCATGTTGTTTTGCCGTCCGGCCGTTGAATTTCGAAATAATCTTTTAAACCTTTTTTATTCATAGGCAATTTACAGCAGTTGTTCTCATTAATTGCGATTCCTTTCATCTATTAATTAACGCAGATTGTAGTTCGACTATTGTAACGCAAACTTTATTTATAAAACCTTTTTTAATAGCGATTTCCTACAAAATACTACACAGAAAATTATCTGGGTTTTTTAGTAAATAAAAGTTCGTTTTCTTTTGATAATGCTTTTCCGCATCATAGTTAAGAAAAGTGGAACGTAGTCAACAAGAGAAAAAGACTTGTTTCCTTTTAATATTTTAACACCGGAAAGGCTTTATTTCAAGAACTTTCAACTTACATACTACGGTATGTTCTCAACATACTTAAGTACGTTTTATTCTATCAAGGCAAAACCGCGTCCCCTTGCTATGTTTTTCTGTTTTAATCCATATGGCTTGTCACGGTTTTTGCTATATGCTAAAATTGTCCCAAGGTTTGTAGTAAGCCTTAAAGGAGTTATATTTATGGATAGATTAAAAGACGTTTTGCTTAAAATTAAGCCTATATATAAGCAACACGAGTTTGGCATAATTGCACTTGCTTATATTTTAAGCTTAAGCGCCGATACCGCCTACAACAGCGGCATCAACGCCTTTGTTAGGCTAGGCAAAAACACCGTGCACAGCGATATCGACACTAAGCATATAAAACGCTTATATAAAATAGTATATAGTAAAACC